>JBMNTA010000005.1:0-83837 GCA_050945495.1 Saccharofermentanales bacterium | reverse complement strand
TCGGCACGTTGAACATCGAACCGGTGCAGGCCGAGATCCGTGACTTGTTCTTGTCGCGCATCATCACGGCGCGCGGGCTGACCGAGACGCGCGACCTGCTCTCCGGCATTTTGATGCCGACGCCGTCGTCCATTCTGTCGGCGATGACGCTCTTGGCGCATGGCACCGACACGGAGCGCGGCATCGGCGACCTCATGGCCGTCGATGTGGGGGGCGCGACGACCGACGTGTATTCCATCGGCGAGGGCGCTCCCGACGACATGACCGTCGTCTACAAAGGACTCGACGAGCCCGAGGCCAAACGCACCGTCGAAGGCGACATCGGCATGCGTTACAGCGCGGTGGGGATCGTGGACGAGCGCGGCATCGAGACCGTGGCCGCCGACGCCGAGATGACGGTCGAGGACGTCGAGCGATGGCTCAAGATCATTGCCGACGACAAGTCCGTCATCCCCGAAAAGGCCCCCGATCTCGCGCGACTCGACGCGGCATTGGCCGCGGGCGCCATCGATGTGGCGACCCGGCGCCACGCGGGCATCCTGGAGGAAGCCTACACGGTGCACGGCATCGTGTATGTGCAGACGGGCAAGAATTTGACGCACGTCCACACCATCGTTTTAACGGGCGGATCGCTCATTCACGCGAGCGACCCCCTGTTCATCGCGCGTCACGCACTTTATTCGGACGCATATCCGGCGTCGCTTCGGCCACGCAAGGCGCGCGTGCTCCGCGATGACCGATACATGCTTTCCGCGATGGGGGTGCTCGCCGAGCGTGAGCCCGACATCGCGTTGCGCATCATGAAGCGCGAACTGAAAAACCTCGGTACGATCGCCGCTGCGACGGACGCATCGGACGACGACCGAACGCTTGAATAAGGAGACTTAGGAACAACCATGGACGAGTTAAAAAACAAAAAATGGTCGCGAGATGAATTCGAGGCGGTCCGCAAGGACATTTTGACGCAATGGCCGACGGGCAAAGACGTCAACCTCGAAGAGGCCTTCGCGTACCATCAGAGCTTGCCCGAGAATAAAGTGTTCAGCCACCGTCTGAACAAGGCCAAGGAAGAAGGGCGCACCCTGGTGCAACCGCGTGCGGGCGTCCCGCTGATCGCCGACATGATCAATTTGTTGACGTACTTGCAGGACGTCGGCGAGGCCGATCTTTTGCCGACGACGATCGACAGCTACACGCGTCAAAATCGCTATCACGAAGCCGAGGTGGGCATCACGGAATCGGCGCGCACGCAAAAGGCGATGCTGAACGGCTTCCCGGCCGTCAACCACGGTGTCTCCGGCTGCCGTCAGCTGATCGACGCCCTCGACACGCCGTTGCAAATTCGCCACGGCACGCCCGATGCGCGGCTGTTGACGGAAATCACGTATGCCGGCGGCTACACGAGCTACGAGGGCGGCGGCATTTCTTACAACATTCCGTACGCCAAAGATGTCTCGCTCGAGACGACGATCCGTGACTGGCAGTACGTCGACCGCCTGACGGGCATCTACGAAGAGGCCGGCTGCCCGATCAACCGCGAGCCGTACGGTCCCTTGACGGGCACCCTCGTCCCGCCGTTCATTTCACACTCCGTCGCCATCATCGAAAGCTTGTTGGCCGCGGAGCAAGGCGTGAAGAACATCACGGTCGGTTACGGCCAATGCGGCAACCTCGTGCAAGACGTGGCGGCCCTCCAAGTCCTGCAGAGCCTGACGGACGAATATTTGCGCCGTTACGGCTACGGCGATTGCAACGTCACGACCGTGCTGCACCAGTGGATGGGCGGGTTCCCCGAAGATGAATCGAAAGCGTACGCCGTCATCGCGTGGGGCAGCGCCGTGGCCGCCTTGTCGCACGCGACGAAGGTCATCGTCAAGACACCGCACGAAGCCGTCGGCGTGCCCACGAAAGAGGCCAACGCGGCCGGCATGCTCTGCACCCGTCAGATGATCAACATGCTGGGGGAGCAAAGCCTCAACACCTACAGCTTGAAAGACGAGAAGGTCATCATCGCGTCCGAGACGCGGTGTGTGCTGGATCGTTGCTTCGAATTGGGGGAGGGCGACATCGCGAAGGGCACGATCCTCGCGATCCGTTCCGGCGTCCTCGACATCCCGTTCGCTCCCAGTCGTTACAACGCCGGCAAAATGCTCCCGGCGCGCGACAACGACGGGGCCATCCGTCTCTTCCATCCGGGCAATGTCCCGTTGACGCCCGAGCTTTTGGACTTCCACCGCGAAAAAATCCAGGAGCGGGCGAAATATGAAAACCGACAAGCGTCGTTCCAAATGGTCATCGACGACGTGTACGCCATCAGTAAAGGGCGTCTCGTGGGACGTCCCAAATAAGGACTTCTCACGCACCGACCAAATATTAAAAAGAAAGTTCAGGAAACGTAAACCATGAAAATCAAAAACGTAGTATGCGCACCCGGGCGCTCGGGCTTTTACTTTGACGATCAGAAGGCGATTCGCGCCGGCGCGAAAAGCGACGGCAACTTCTACCTCGGCGAGGCGATGACGCCGGGCTTCAAAACCATCCGCCAAGCGGGCGAAGCCATTTCGCTGATGCTCGTTCTGGAAGACGGACAAGTGGCATGGGGCGACTGCGCCGCCGTGCAATATTCGGGCGCCGGCGGGCGCGATCCGCTCTTCCTGGCCTCCGACTTTATTCCCGTCATCGAGCGGGAGATCGCGCCGCGGTTGATCGACATGCCGTTGACGTCGTTTCGCGAGACGATGGAGGCGTTTGAAACCTTCAAAGATCACAACGGCAAGCGCCTGCACACGGCGATCCGTTACGGGCTGTCCCAGGCGGTGCTCGACGCCGTCGCGCGCTCGACGAACCGACTGATGTGCGACGTCGTGGCCGACGAATACGGCACCGAAGTCAGCGACACCATGATCCCGATCTTTTCCCAGTCGGGCGATATGCGCCATGACAACGCCGACAAGATGATCCTGAAGGAAGTCGACGTGTTGCCGCACGCCCTGATCAACAACTTGGAAAAATTGGGCGAGAACGGCGATGTCTTGGCCGACTACGTCGCGTGGCTGCGCGAACGCGTCATCCAGCATCGTCTGCACCAAGACTATCATCCGGTGTTCCACCTCGATGTCTACGGCACCGTCGGCATGCTCTTCGGATACGAAAACGTCGACAAGATCGCCGATTACTTCGAGCGCTTGGCCGAGTTGGCCGATCCGTTTGCCCTGCGCATCGAGGGTCCGATCGACGCCGGATCGCGTGAAGAACAGCTGATCTGGCTTGCGAAACTCACCGAAGAAGTCAACCGTCGCGAGATCCCCGTCGAGCTCGTGGCCGACGAATGGTGCAATACGGCCGACGACGTCCGCGACTTTGTCGATGCGGGCGCGGGCCACATGATTCAGATCAAAACGCCCGACCTCGGCAGCTTGCACAAATCGGCCGAGTCGGTCCTGTACTGCAAAGAGAAGGGCGTCGGCGCGTACCTGGGCGGCACGTGCAACGAGACGTCGCGTTCGGCCGAAGTCTGCGTGCACGTCGCCATGGCGACCCGACCGGTGCAAATCCTGGCGAAGCCCGGCATGGGCGTCGACGAGGGCATCATGATCGCGTACAACGAAATGAGCCGCATCTTGGCCCTGCGTCAAGCGAAATAAGACGAATCAACCACGCCGTCGCGCCCCTGCGCGACGGCATTTTTTTAGAAAAGAGGCAAAGGATCATGGAACTCATCCGAAGGGCCCGAGCGGGCACATTGGAATCGGGCGATGTCCTCGTCACCGTGGCGCCGGCGGAAGCCTTGACCGTGACGCTCGAGTCGCCCGTCAAGGCGCAATTCGGCGATCAAATTTTGGCGACGGCGCACGCGGTGTTGGAGGACCTGGGCGTCCGCGAAGGCTCCGTCGCATTGGCCGACCAGGGCGCGTTGGACTGCACGATTCGCGCCCGCGTGGCGACCGCCGTGAAACGCGGTGCCGCGGGGGAGGGGGATGAGCGATGAGACGTTCGCTTTTGTTCTTGCCGGGCAATCAGCCGAACATGCTCCAAAACGGCGGCGTGCTTCCGGCCGATGCCTTGATCCTGGACCTCGAAGATGCCGTCGCTCCGACGGAGAAAGACGCCGCGCGCGAACTCGTCGCCTCCGCACTCCGTGATTTTGATTTCGGCGATCGCGAACGCGTGGTGCGGATCAACGGCATTGACACGCCTTACGCCATCGACGATCTGCGCGCCGTGGTCGCCGCCGGCGCCGACACCGTGATGGTGCCGAAGGTCGTCGGCAAAAAGACGATCGACGTGATCGATCGCGAACTCGACCGGATGGGCGCAGACAACGTGCAACTGATCGCCCTGATCGAGACGGCGGTCGGTATCGAATTCGCGCACGAAGCCGCGACGGCATCGAAGCGCATGGTGGCGCTCGCTCTGGGCGCCGAAGACTTGTCGGCCGACCTCGGGTGTCAGCGAACAAAGGCGGGGACCGAGATTTTTTACAGCCGCACGCGACTTGTCAATGCGGCCCGCGCCGCGGACATTCAGGCGATCGATACGCCGTTTACCGACGCACGCGATCTCCAAGGCTGTTTCGACGACGCGGCGTTTGCCAAATCGTTGGGCTTCACGGGCAAGCTCAGCATTTCGCCGCATCACCTGCAACCGATCCACGATGCCTTCGCCCCGAGCGAACGCGAACTGCAATTTGCCCTCGACGTGGTCGAGGCGATGGAACGCGCCAAGGCGGAAGGCCTCGGCGCCGTATCGCTGCACGGCAAAATGATCGACCCGCCGGTCGTGCGTCAAGCCGAGCTCACCCTCGACATGGCGCGTGCGAGCGGCCTCTTGGACAACGAAGGGGGAAGCCGATGAACACTGTCGATAAAGCGGTGCCGTCTCTGAAAGAAGCGATTCGTCGTTCGGGTCTGACCGACGGCATGACCGTATCTTTTCACCACCATCTGCGCGCCGGCGACGCCGTCCTGAATGCGGTGCTCGACGCCTGCGCCGACTTGAACATCCGTGATCTGACCGTCAACACCTCGGCCATCATGGCCGGCCACCGACCGATCCTCGAACACATTCGCACGGGCGTCGTCACCCGGATCGAGTGCAACTTCATGCACGCCGTCGTGGGCGAACCGATCAGCCGCGGGTGTCTGGAGACGCCGGTCATCTTTCGCAGCCACGGCGGTCGTCCCGCCGCCCTGGAACGCGGCGACACCCACGTGGACGTCGCCTTCATCGGCGCGTCGACGGCCGATCCGGCCGGCAACTGCAACGGCATGGAGGGCGCGACGGCCTTCGGCTCGATCGGGTACGCCATGCCCGATGCGCGCTATGCCGATCACGTCATCGTGATGACCGATCATCTTGTCCCTTATCCGCTCCAACGCGCCTCGATCGATGAGACGCGGGTCGATCAAGTGGTCGTCGTCGATTCCATCGGCGACCCGGACAAGATCATGTCGGGGACGACGCGGGTCACGCGGGATCCCGTGGGGCTCATGATCGCCGATTACACGGCGAAGGCCGTCGAGGCGTCGGGGCTTTTGGTCGACGGATTTTCGTTCCAAACGGGCGCGGGCGGCACGTCATTGGCCGTGGCGCGTTCGTTGGGCGAGCGCATGCGACAGGGGCACATCACCGGCAGCTTCGCCTCGGGCGGCATCACGGGATTGCTCGTCGATTTGTTTAAGGAAGGGCTCTTTGAGACGCTCTTGGATGTGCAGTGCTTTGATCGCGACGCCGTCCGTTCGATCATGGAGAACGATCGTCACATCGAAATCAGCGCCGACCGCTATGCGAGCCCGGCGTCTCGTTCCGCCGTCGTGGACCATTTGGACACGGTCATTTTGGGGGCGACCGAGATCGATACGTCGTTCAACGTCAACGTGCACACCGATTCGAACGGCATCATCATGGGCGGGTCGGGCGGCCACAGCGATACGGCCGCCGGCGCCAAGCTCGCCGTGATCGTCGCGCCGTTGATCCGTGCGAGGCTGCCGCTCATCGTGGATCGCGTCCGAACGATCTCGACGCCCGGACGGGACATCGACTTGCTTGTGACGCAATACGGGATGGCGTGCCATCCGAACCGGTCGGATCTGGCCGCACGGCTGAAGGATGCCGGCCTGCCGGTCGTCCGCATCGAAGATTTGAAAGCGAAAGCGGAGGCGATCGCGGGCGTCCCGGCGCACGTGTCGTCGCCCGGTCGCGTCGTCGCCGAAGTCATCGATCGCGACGGCGAACCGCTCGATGTGATCCGCGCCATCGACGCATAATCCACCGTTCAACGCATGCAACAAGGGCCCGCCGTCGCGCGGGCCCTTCGATTTGGCAAAAGATTTACGACGGACGAAATTCAGCGCCCGTCAGCTGCCGTTTTCAAAGACGACCGCCGTTTTGAATTGGTGGTTGTCGGCCATGAAGCGCACCATCGCGGTGAGGGTTTCCTCCAGCGGCCGCACCGTGTACCCCAGCTCGCGCGTCGCCTTGTCGTGCGAAAAATGACGCGGGCTCGTGAGCGTGTAGAGCGAGTAAGGCGTGAGGACGGGGCGTCGACCCGTCTGTTTGGACAGCCACTCCGTGATCGGTGCGATGAGACGTGCGATCCACATGGGCGCGAGATGGCGGAACGTGCGGCGGCCGGTCATTTGCGCGACGAAATTGACCATGTCCAAAGCGTCGACTTCGTGTCCGGAGAGGATGTAACTCTCGCCCGAACGGCCGCGTTCGGCGGCGGCGATGATGCCGTTGGCCACATCTTTGACGCTGACAAAGTTGTACCCGCCCCCGATCATGGCGGGCAGCTTCCGATCCACGACGCGCTTCAAAAGGCCGGAGATGCTGTTGCCCAAATAATCGTATGGGCCGATGATGCCCGCGGGGAGGACGACGGAAGCGTCCAAGCCGTTGCGGCTCGCATCGAGCACCATCTCGGCGGCCATGGCTTTGGATTTTGCGTAATCGCCGACGACGAGGTTTGGATCGTAGTGATCGACTTCCGTGATAATCGTTTCGGGATCGTCGGGCACGGGCAGCGCATGGACGCTGCCGCAATACACGAAGCGGTCCACGCCGTGCGCCATCGAGCGGTCGAGCAGATGACGGGTGCCGCGGACGTTGACCTCGAACAGCATGGGCGATGCGTGGGCATAGATGGAGACGACGCTCGCAAGGTGGAGCACCGTCACGTGGGGCGATTTAAGGTTCATGAAGAGCGGTTCGAGCGTCTCGGGGTCGGTGATGTCGCCGGAAATGACCTCGCACGGAAGGCCTCGGAGCGCCTCGGGGCGTTCTTTTCCAAAACGAACGCGCGCACGCGTTCGCCGCGCTCGGCGAGCGCGCGAACCACCGTGTTGCCCAGGTGCCCGGAGGCACCGGTCACGATCCAAAGACGGTCTGATGATTGAGTTGATCGGGTCATGGGCATTCCTCCGTCTGTCTGTATTTTACCATCCGAGGCGGGTGTGCTTGACGTGAAAATATGGCTTTTTTGCAACGTTTCTTGACGTTTTGCGTGGCGCTTGGGGGTTTTTGCTATTTATATGCGCACGCGTGTTGATTATCTTTATCCAATATGACACGATGGACCGCGTCGGTCGCGTTGACGGCGCGTTTGTGAGACAATACGGTCAAGCATGCCCCGTGGGGCGCGAGGGAGGCAGATATGTCCTATTCAGATCGCATGCAGCGTAACCACTTATACAGCGTTTTGTTGTCACCGCGCGGCGCACCGCGCATGGCCGATCAGGGCACACAGATCGCGCAGCAATTTCTGTCGCCGTTTGACCTGTTGATCGGCTTGATCGGCGACAGCGGATCCGGCAAGAGCATCATGCTGAAGGGCATGTTCCCCGGTCTGGAGCTCACGAACGACGACGAAGGCGTCAATGTGCGGCCGCTGCCGATCATGCACCAAGACGATACCGGCTTTTTCACGCCGCACACGTACCACTTGGACATCCGCTTTGAGCTCGCGTTTTATCAGGCGCACGAGCTGGCCGATGCGATCCGTCTGGCCGTGTCGCGCGGCAAGCGCGTCGTCATCGAGCATTTCGATTTGATTTACCCGTACCTCGGCATGAACGCGCACTTGTTGATCGGGGTCGGCGAGGAGATCATCGTGACGCGCCCGAGCGTGTTCGGTCCCGAACCGAACGACATCAAAGACGTCGTCTTCGCGTCGATCAACAATCGCCGCATGGCACACACGGCCGAAGACCTCGTGGAGTATTGCCTCATCGATCGCCGTGTCTACCATTTCGATCACTACGACGTGCGCTCGGGCTTCATCCTCTCGTTCCATGAGCGTCCCGAATTCGATCTGGTCGAATTGGAACGCGACGTCAAGGACATGATCGCGCGCGATTTGCCGATCTCGTACCTCGACAATACGCATATCTTGATCGGCGATCAGCGCCATTACTGCACGGGACCGCGCATGCACGTCAAATCGACGGGGGAGATCAAAGACTTTCAACTGTACCACGAATTTTTATCGCATCCGATTACGAACGATGCGCAGCTCTTGGGCCTCATCAACATGCCCGATACGTTCAAGCTCTCCGAATTGAACTCGCTGCAGATGATGACGTTCTCGGCGCACGAACAAGTGCGCGAGTGATCGCTTCCCATGACGGACGCTACGAACGTTGGCGAAGCGGTGTCGCTTGAGGCCGTGCTCGCGGCCCGCGAACGGCGGGCCGAACGGCAGCGCCGTCTGCGGGAGGCGCACCGGTGTCCCGTCTTTTCCATGACCGTCAACATGCCGGGCGCCGTCAAGCGGACGGCGCATTCCGCGCTGTTCTTTGAGCGGCAACGGCGCCGCGTCGAGGCGCTCATCGAAGCGTCGGGCGGCACCGTCGAAGCGCGTGAGGTCGTGACGGCGGCGACGGGCGACGAGGCGCTGTGGGCCGTTCGCGGGTTGACGCCCATGGCGATGAAGCGGATGGCCGTGGACTTGGAAACGGCCTCGCCCGCGGCGCGTCTTTTGGATCTGGACGTCATCGATCGGGACGGCGCGGTGATCGATCGCGCCCGCCTCGGGTGGCCGCCCCGAACATGCCTCATCTGCGATCGACCGGCCCACGAGTGTCGCATCGCCGGCCGACACGCGCCCGGTGCGGCGGCCGACGTCGCGGCACGACGCCTTGAAGCGTTTGCGCGGGGCGCGTTGGCCGATGACTTCGCCCGCATGGCCGCGGAGGCGTCGTCGTTTGAGTTGTTGGTCTCGCCGAAGCCCGGCCTGGTCACGCCGGACGGGCAGGGCGCCCACGACGACATGGATCGCTTTTCCTTTGCCAAAAGTCAGGCCGTGCTCGTGCCGTATTATCGCCGCGCGTTCGCGATCGGTTGGACGGGGGCCGACGCCGCCCGTTTGCGCCGCGCCGGGATGCTTGCCGAAGCCGACATGATGGGGGCGACCCGTGGCGTCAATACGCACCGCGGTTGGATCTATTTGTCGGGGCTGATCGGCGCCGCCCTGGGCGCCAAGCAAGCGACCGATTCGACGCGCACGCTGCGGGCGCACGTGACGGACATGGCGCATCGCTTGGAAGAGGTGTTGGCGGACGAGGCGTTTGCGTCGGTGGCGGCATCGAAGGGTCCCGCTGTCGGCGGCATCCGCGCCGAAGCGTTGGGCGGCTTGCCGCATATCTTCGAGCTCGGCGTACCCGTGCTCCGCGCGTCGCGCATGCGGGGGGAAGATGACAACACGGCGGGCCTGCGCGCCTTGGTGGCACTCTTGGCCGTCCTCGACGATACGACCCTCTCGGGGCGGGGCGGCATCGGTCGGGCCAAGGATGTCCGTCGCCGGGTCTCCGACACGCTGTCGGCGTACGGCGATGACCTTGCCGAAGGGGCGTCCGCGATGCCCGAACCACTGTTGACGGACTTTGTGCGATCGCTCGATCGCGTGTTTGTGCGAGATCGTTTGAGCTGCGGCGGCGTCGCCGATGCGTTGGCCGCCAGCCGCCTTTTGGATCGCCTTCTTCACGCGAATGACATCGTTTTGTCATGCGGGTTCTGTTGAACGTCCGGGGGCGCGATGCTATAATGAGCCAAAGTTGACGCGTGTTTGTGGCGTCTTTTTTAGCAGAAAGGTGATATTCGATGTCCGATAAAAACCCCCATAAAGGGTCGTCGACGAGCGAACGAACGGCTCCCGTGACACGATCGGTCACGCTGGCCATCGCTCCAATCGGTGATACGGCTTCGACCGAACCCATTCGGCGCGTGCGCCCCAAAGTGCGCAAACGTCGGCGGATCGGCGCTCACGCGCGCGACCGCTTGCTCTTTTACGGGTTGCCGACGGTGGTGATCGTGCTGTTGATGACGGTCTTTATCATCAAGATCACAGCGACCCCCGAAGCACCGGTTCCCTTCCAGAATTATGAAGCGATGAATGACGACGGTCTGATCCGTCGTGACCATCCTGAGTTAATCGCGCCCGTACCAACCGATCAAACCCCCTTGGAAAATGGGATCCCCGAGACCACGGTATCCGCGCCGGACGAAGTGCCGACGACTGCCCCGGAGGTCACGGAACCCTTCGTCTCCGAGGCGGTGATTGAGGTTGTCACCGATCCGATGGCGTCGGACGGTGAAATTGTCGTGGAGGGCATGACCGACCGTTTGGATCAATGGGTTCATGTTCCTCCGCAAGAAAAACCGCCGGTACCTTATGTCTTTGTGCAAAAAGACACCATCTCGGTGTATGACGAGCCCAAGGAAGGTGCCGGAGTGATCGGACATGCGCGCTTGAACGATGCGCTCGTCAAACTGTCGGACAGCTACGGCTGGGTCGCCGTTCGCACCTTGAGCGGCATCTCGGGCTACGTCCGAGCGGGCGACGTTACCGAAGAACGCGTGTTCGTTCCCGAGCAGGGCGCGACCTATTACGTCCAAAATCGCCAAGTGTACGTTCGCAGCGGTCCCGGCAAGGAACACCCGATCGAGGGGTTCGGCTTGCGCGGCATGACGCTCGTCGTGCTCGACGTCGGCGATGAATGGTCGAAAATTCAGACGGAAAACGGCGTCACGGGCTACATGTTCAATGACTTGTTCGGACCGGACAAACCGGCCGATGAGATCACGGAACTCGAAGTGGGCCGTTACATGTACATTGATACCGACATGGCCAATTTGCGCGAATCGCCCTCGCTCGATGCCGAAATCATCACGACGGGCTTCTTGGATGATCGCGTGTACCAGTACTCCGACAACGGCGGCTGGTCGCGGATCCGCACCGAAGCGGGCATCATCGCCTTCATCCGCAACGATTTGCTGCGCGACACGCCCCCGGTCGATCCGTTTTCGAACACCAACCGGACCATGTACGTCGATACCAATGCCCTGAACGTCCGCCAATCCCCGACGACCGATGCGCCGGTGCTCGACTCGCTTCGCCGCGACCAAGCGGTGCAGGAGCTCGCGACGAACGGCACGTGGTCGAAAGTCAAGGTCGGCGATCGGACGGGCTTTGTCAAAGGCGAATTCTTGACGTCCGTGAAACCGCCGCCGGAAGGCTTTAAGCGTGTTTCCGGAACGTTGTACGTCAATTCGGGCGCCGTCAATGTGCGCTCGCAACCGAACACCAACTGCACGATCATTACGGTGGTGCGCTTGGGTGACGCGGTGAAGACGGTCGCCGTCGGCGACGGCTGGACCATGGTCAAGGTGTCGGGCGGCAAGCAAGGCTACATTTCGTCGGATCTCTTGTCGAAGACGAAACCGAAGCCGGCGCCCAGTTCCGGCGGAAGCAGCGGCGGCGGTACCACGAATCCCGGTGGCAACGGTGGCGGCAACGGCGGCGTTGACGATCGCTGTCTGCGCATCGTCGAGATTGCCAAATCGTGCATCGGCCTGCCTTATATTCGCGGCGGCTGCAGCATGCGCGGCCTCGACTGTTCGGGTCTCGTCAAATATTGCTACAATGCCGTCGGCTATAACATGCGGCACCACGGTTCGCAGGCACAGGCCACGCTGTACGGGCGCAAGATCCCGTTCTCCGGGCGTGACTTCTCGAACTTGCAACCGGGCGATCTGGTCTTCTTCAGTCGCGGTTACGGATACCATCACGTCGGTATTTACGCCGGCAACAACATGATGATCCACGCCGTGAGTCGCCGAGGGGTCGTGATGGACAACTTGGTGACGTACGGCATGCAACCGGTGCTCGCCAAACGCTTGATCGGCTGACGATCGCGGCGAGCGACATACCATGACATCCAACGTGGACGTGGTCTGGCACCGCGTCCACGTTTTTAAAGAAAGGGCGTGGGTCCACATGAAATCGACCGAATGCCACGGTGCATGTCGTACAAAACGCCCCGAGGGGGCGTCTCTTTCTGTGGTCATCCCGTTTTACAACGAGGAGGCCCAGGTGGCCCTGACGCTGGCCGAGACCGAGCGCGTGCTGCGGACGACGGGGATGCCGTACGAGATCGTCGCGATCGACGACGGCTCATCGGACGCCACGTGGACGGCCTTGACGTCGTATCCGTTTGACGGGGCGTCGGTCCAATGCCTCCGTTTCTCACGCAACTTCGGCAAAGAGGCGGCCATGTGCGCCGGCTTGGACGCGGCTCGCGGGGACGCCGTCATTTTGATGGACGGCGACCTGCAGCATCCGCCGCGCTACATCCCGACGATGCTCGCGTTGTGGCGCGAAGGGTACGACGTTGTCGAAGGCGTCAAGACCTCCCGCGGCAAAGAATCGAAGGCCTCGGGCTTTTTCGCCAACACGTTCTACCGACTGTTTCACAAGATGTCGGGCATCAATTTGAAAAATGCCTCCGACTTCAAATTGCTCGATCGATCGTTCGTCGATCAGTGGAAGACGCTTCCGGAAAAAGAGACGTTCTTCCGCGCCCTGTCCGCCTGGATGGGCTTCGATCGGGCGACGTTTCCCTTTGTCGTCGAAGAGCGCACGGTGGGCAAGAGCAAGTGGGGCTTTCGCAAACTGCTGAAGCTGTCCGTCAATGCGTTGGTCGGTTTCTCATCGCAGCCGCTCCTGTGGATCAGCACGATCGGCGGCATCTTTTTGCTGCTCTTCTTCATCCTCGCGATTCAGACGCTGGTTCGTTATTTCATGGGCGATGCGGCGACGGGCTTTACGACCGTCATCTTGCTGCAGCTGCTGATCGGAAGCTTGATCTTGATCAGTTTGGGGCTGATCGGCCTGTACATCAGCAAATTATTCAAAGAAACCAAAGCACGTCCGCGTTATCTTTTGTCGGAGCACATCACGTGTGACGCCGAGCATGCTCCCGCATCGCATGACCCGATCGAATGACAGATCGCTCGCAACGTTTCTCGATGACGCCACGCGTCTCGGCGGCGTCGATTTGCATTTGCATTCGTGCTTTTCCGACGGCAAGCCCACGCCGGCAACGCTCGCGGAACAAGCCTGCCGTCACAGATTGCGTGTCTTTGCGCTGACCGACCACGACACCGTGGACGGCAACGCTCGCGTACGCGCGGCCTTGGAGCGGGCGGGCGCCCGTGTTCTGCCGTGGACGGACGGCCCGGCCGAGGACGGCATCGTCTTCATTCCCGGCGTCGAATGCAGCACGTCCGACACCTTTGACGGCACCGCCGTGGAAATTCACATCCTGGGTTATTTCACCGAAGATGCGCCGCCCCGCATGGATGCCTATCTTGCGCGCCAACGGGCGCGTCGCGAAACGCGTAACCGCGCGATGCTCCAAAAGATGAGCGACCATTTCGGCGTCGAGGTCACCTTCGAAGATCTGGCGCGTTTTGCGGGCAAGGGGGCCGTGCTGGGACGCAATCACATGGCGCTTTGGCTCGTCGACCGAGGCCATTGTGCGACCACCCAAGAGGCGTTCGACACATTCTTGAAGCCCGGTCGTCCGTTTTACGTGCCCCGTACGCGGGAACGCGTGGAAGCCGCCTGCGATGCGATCGGGGAGGCCGGCGGTGTGGCGGTCTTGGCGCATCCGAACGAATACAAGGGCTGGGTCGACGATCTGTCGGCGTCGGGGCGTGCGCGACTGCGTGAGCGATTTGAAAGGATGCGGGCCTACGGCATCCGCGGCATCGAATGTTTCCACGGGATGGCGACGCCCGCTCAGTCGCGCGCGATGGTGAAGCTTGCGCGCGATCTGGGCCTCATCGTGACGGCCGGCTCCGACAGTCACGGACGGCCGAACGACGCCGTGCATGCCGCGATGTACACGCGTGAGCGCGCGTTTACCGAAAATTAACGGCACGTGTGAAACACTCCTCCCCACATACGCGAAAGAGCGTTAAACTAACAAGAGGGCCCCTTTGGGCCTCATGAAGCAAAAGATCGACTGCGGTCGATGCGATAGAAAAGAAAGTAGAGAGGTAGCTATGATCCAATACGTGAAAAAAACCATCGATGATGTCAATGTACAAGGCAAGCGCGTCCTTTTACGCGCGGAATTCAACGTTCCGCTCGATAAAAAAACGGGCGAAATCACGGACGACAAGCGGATTCGTGCGGCGATCCCGACGATCCGTACGCTCGTGGAACGCGGTGCCCGCCTGATCATCGTCTCCCACTTGGGTCGCCCGAAAGGCTTCGACCCGAAATTGTCTTTGCGCCCCGTGGCCGAGCGCCTGTCCGAACTGCTCGAACGGCCCGTCACGCTGGCCGAAGATGTCGTCGGCGAAGATGCGCAGGCGAAAGCCGCCGCGCTCCGAGACGGCGAAATTTTATTGCTGGAAAACGTTCGTTACCACAAAGAAGAAACCAAGAACAAACCGGCGTTTGCGCGCGCGTTGGCGTCGATGGCCGAACTGTACGTCAGTGACGCGTTCGGTGCCGTGCACCGTGCGCACGCTTCGACGGCCGGCGTCGCGTCGTTTTTGCCCGGCGTGGCCGGCTACACGATCGACCGTGAAATCGAGATGATCGGTCAAGCGATGGCTTCGCCGAAGCGTCCGTTGACCGCGATTTTGGGCGGCGCCAAAGTCTACGACAAAATCGGCGTCATCCGCAACTTGATCGACAACGTCGACAATTTGCTCATCGGCGGCGGCATGGCGTACACGTTCATCGCGGCATTGGGCCATTCGGTCGGCAATTCGCTCTGCGAGACCGACAAGATCGACTTGGCGAAAGAGCTGATGGAGCTGGCCGAGAAAAAAGGCGTCCGTCTCGTCCTGCCGATCGATGTGGTGGCGGCCGATACATATGCGCCCGATGCCACGTCGCAAGTGGTGGCCGCCGATCAGATTCCCGATGACTGGGAAGGCCTGGACGCCGGTCCGAAAACGATCGAACGCTTCTCCGAGATTATTCGCGAATCCGGCACCGTGATTTGGAACGGTCCCGTCGGCGTGTTTGAATTCGACGCCTTCGGCAAAGGGACCGCCGCGATCGCCAAGGCCATCGCGGAATCCGATGCCGTCTCCATCGTCGGCGGCGGTGACACGGCCGCGGCCGTTGAAAAATTCGGCTACACCGACGGCATGACGCACGTCTCGACCGGCGGCGGCGCTTCGCTCGAATATTTGGAAGGCAAAGTTTTGCCCGGCATCGACTGCCTGCAAGACCGCGATCCGCGCGCCCGTTTCGTGGCCGGCAACTGGAAGATGAACAAGGCGGTGCCCGCCGAGGCCACGGCCCTGATCGACGGCATTCTGAAGGACGCGTACGACGTCGACGCCCGCTTGGTCGTCGCCGTGCCGTACACGGCGCTGGCCGCCGCGCTCGATCGGACGGCCGGGACGCCGGTGCATGTCGCCGCGCAGAACGGTTACTCGAAAGACGCGGGTGCCTACACGGGTGAAATCGCCATGGCGACGCTCGCCGAGATGCACGTGCCGTACGTCGTGATCGGCCACTCCGAACGCCGCGCGATGGCGGGGGAGACCGATCAATGCGTCAACCGTAAACTTCACGCCGCATTGCACTGGGGCATTCGCCCGATCGTCTGCATCGGCGAGTCGAAACAAGAGCGCGCCGACGGCGTCACGAAGCGCATCTTGTCCATGCAACTCGAGCATGCCTTGGACGGCGTGCCCGCCGAGAAACTCTGTCAAATGACAATCGCGTACGAGCCCATCTGGGCCATCGGCACGGGCGACACCGCGACGGCCGAACAGGCGGAAGCGGCCTGTGCGTTCATCGCCGATAAGCTCGCCGACATGTACGGTGAGTCGGCCGAACGCGTCAAGATTTTGTACGGCGGTTCCATCCAGCCGGAGAACGCGAGCGAATTGTTCGCGGGCGACCACGTCGACGGCGGCCTCGTCGGCGGAGCTTCGCTCGAAGCGGAGAGCTTCATCGCGATCGCAAAGGCGTAAACGATGGCAGACAAACAACTTACGGGCCCCCTCGCCCTGATCATTCTGGACGGGTGGGGCATCTCCGAAGAAGTCGAGGGGAACGCCGCGATGGCCGCATCGACGCCGTTCCTCGATGACCTCATGGCCCGTTGGCCGAAAAGTCAAATCAAAACGAGCGGACGCGACGTCGGTTTGCCCGACGGACAGATGGGCAACTCCGAAGTCGGACACACGAACATCGGCGCCGGTCGCGTCGTCTACCAAGATCTCTTGCGCATCAGCAATGCGATCGACGACGGGTCGTTTTTTGAGAACGAAGCGCTGGTGCACGCCATGGAGCACGCCCGCGACACGGGCGCGGCGCTCCACTTGGCGGGGCTGCTCTCCGACGGCGGCGTGCACAGCCACATCACCCATACCATGGCCCTGGTCGACCTCGCGAAACGCTTGGGCGTCGAGCGGGTCTACATTCACGCGTTCTTCGACGGTCGCGACACGCCGCCCGAATCGGGTGCCGGCTATCTCAAGACCTTGATCGATCATTGCGCATCGGTCGGGCTCGGCAAGATCGCGACGTTGTCCGGGCGCTACTACGCGATGGATCGCGACAACCGCTGGGATCGCGTCGAGCTCGCCTACCGGGCCTTGACGGCCGACGGCTTTGAGGGCGAGACGACGACGGACCCCGTGGCGGCGGTGCGCGCGTCGTACGCCGAGGGCGTCACCGATGAATTCATCGTGCCCGTCGTGGTCGTCGACGAACACGGCGATCCCGTGGGCCCCGTCTGCCCCGGCGACAGCTTCATTTTCTTCAATTTCCGACCCGATCGGGCGCGCGAGATGACGCGTGCGCTCTGCGAGCCGGGCTTCGATCGATTCCCGGTGAAACACACGCCGTTCGGCCTGACGTACGTCTGCATGACGGAATACATGGCCGATTTCAACGCATTCCCGAACTTGGCCGTGGCGTACCCGCCCGAGGACATCACGGGCACGATCGGCGAGATCCTCGCCGATGCGGGCGTCACACAATTGCGGATCGCCGAGACGGAGAAGTACGCGCACGTTACCTTCTTTTTCAACGGGGGACGCGAGACGCCGTACGCGCATGAATCGCGGGAGCTCGTGCCGTCGCCCGACGTGTCGACGTACGACCTCCAACCGGAGATGAGTGCGCCGAAGGTCACGGAGCGCTTGCTCGACATCATGCGCAACGATCCCGTCGACGTCATCATTTTGAACTATGCCAACGGCGACATGGTCGGGCATACGGGCGTCTTTGACGCCGCCGTCCGCGCGATGGAAACGGTGGACCGTTGTCTGTCCGAGATCGTCCCCGAGATTTTGGATCGCGGGGGCGTCGCCTTGATCACCGCCGATCACGGCAACCTTGAGCAGATGATCGATCGCGTTCACGGCGGCGCTTTTACCGCCCATACGACGAATCCCGTGTGGCTCATCGGCTGCGGCTTGAAGGACGGGTCGCTCGAGGACGGGCGTCTGGCCGACATCGCGCCGACGATGCTCGATATTCTCGGGATTTCGCCCTCGAACGAGATGACGGGTCACTCGCTTTGGCACCGCGCCGAAGCATGACGTTTCGAAAGGGTTGAACGCCGGCGCCCGTCGGTCCGATCGGGCGCCGTCATGTTATAATGTTTCGGGTGCGGGCTTCGCACCGTAATTACTAGGGGGGTAACTATGGCAAAAGAAAAGACATTCGTAACGATGGACGGTAATACCGCGGCGGCGTACGCATCGTACGCGTTCACGGAAGTTGCCGGCATCTATCCCATCACCCCGTCGTCTCCGATGGCGGACATGGTGGACCAATGGGCGCAAAAGGGGCGCAAAAACATCTTCGGACAAACCGTTCGCGTGATCGAGATGCAGGCGGAAGGCGGCGCGGCCGGCTTTGTCCACGGATCGCTGGCGACCGGCGCCTTGACGACCACATACACGGCGTCGCAAGGTCTGCTCTTGATGGTTCCGAACATGTATAAAATGGCGGGCGAATTGTTGCCGGCCGTTTTCCACGTCTCCGCACGTGCGGTCGCGGGGCACGCCTTGTCGATCTTCGGAGATCACAGCGACGTCATGGCGGCGCGCCAAACCGGGTTTGCGCTGCTCGCTTCGCCGAGCGTCCAGTCCGCGATGGACATGGGCGTGGTGGCGCACTTATCCGCGATCAAAGGCCGGGTGCCGTTCGTGCACTTCTTCGACGGCTTCCGGACCTCGCATGAAATTCAAAAAATCGAACAACTCGATTACGAGGACCTCGTCGATCTGGTCGATATGGATGCCGTTCGCGCATTCCGCGAACGCGGTCTGTCGCCGAACCGTCCGGTGCTGCGCGGTTCCGCCCAAAACCCGGACATTTTCTTCCAAGAAAAAGAGGCGTCCAACACGTACTACAACGCGCTGCCCGAGATCGTCGAAAAATACATGGACGACATCAGCCGCTTGACGGGACGCACGTATAAACCGTTCGTCTACCACGGCGCTCCCGATGCGGAAGAGATCATCGTCTGCATGGGATCCGTGTTCGATACCGTTTGCGAAACGGTCGATTACCTGAACGCGCACGGCCGCAAAGTCGGCGTCATCCACGTGTTCCTGTATCGTCCGTTCTGCGCCGATCGTCTCTTGGAAGCCATTCCGAAGAGCGTCCGCCGCATCGCGGTCTTGGATCGCACGAAAGAACCGGGCGCGCAAGGCGAGCCCCTGTTCTTGGATGTGGTGTCCGCCGTCTCGGCGGCCGGCCGCGACATCGAGATCGTCGGCGGTCGTTACGGCCTCGGCTCGAAAGACACGACGCCCACGCAGATCAACGCCGTCTTCACGATGCTTGCGGGCGATCTGAAGCCGCGCTTCACCATCGGCATTGAGGACGACGTCACGCATTTGTCGCTGCCGCTCGGCGAGCCCTTGCAAGTGGCGCCGGAAGGCACGATCGCGGCCCGCTTCTGGGGCCTCGGTTCCGACGGAACGGTCGGGGCCAACAAGAACTCGATCAAGATCATCGGCGACAACACCGACATGTACGCGCAAGCCTACTTCTCGTACGACTCGAAGAAGTCGGGCGGCGTCACCATTTCGGACCTGCGCTTCGGCCACACGCCGATCAAAGCGCCTTACCTGGTCGACAGCGCCGACTTCGTCGCCTGTCACAACCAGGCCTACCTGCACCAATACGACATGCTCCGTGTCCTGAAAAAGGGCGGCAAGTTCCTCTTGAACACGTCGCATCACGGTGAGGATTTGGAAGCGTTCCTGCCGAATCACATCAAGCGTTATTTGGCGGAAAACGACATCGATTTCTACACCATTGACGCCGTCGGTCTGGCGCAAGAGATCGGCCTCGGCAGCCGCATCAACACGATCTGCCAAGCCGCGTTCTTCAAGATCACGGAAGTCATTCCGGTCGACGAAGCCGTCCAACACATGAAGGACGCGATCGTGCGCTCCTACGGACACAAGGGCGAAGACATCGTCAACATGAACTACCGCGCCGTCGACGCCGGCATCGCCGAAGTCAAAAAAGTCGACGTGCCCGCGGCATGGAAAGATCTCGAAGATGAGCCCGTCGAATTGCGCGACGCGCCCGACTTCGTCTTGAACATCGCCGATGTCATGAACCGCCAAAAGGGCGACACGTTGCCCGTCTCGGTCTTCATGGATCATGTGGACGGCACGATGCCCCAGGGAACGTCCCAATACGAAAAACGCGGCATCGCCGTGAACATCCCGACTTGGATTCCCGACAACTGCATCCAGTGCAACCAATGCTCGCTCGTTTGCCCGCACGCGGTCATCCGTCCGTTCCTCGTCTCGAAGGAAGAGAGCGCCGAGAAACCGGCGACGTTCGAGACGATCCCCGGCAGCCGTCCGTACGAAGCATACGAATTCCGCATTCAAATGTCCGCGCTCGACTGCACCGGCTGCGGTTCGTGTGCGCAAGTGTGCCCCGCCAAGGAAAAAGCGCTCGTCATGGAGCCCTTGGAGGATCACTTGGTCGAAGCCGACAACTGGGAATTCGCCATGTCGCTTAAGCCGAAGCCCAATCCGATGAACACGAAATCGGTCAAGGGCAGTCAGTTTGAAAAACCGTTGCTCGAGTTCTCGGGCGCCTGCGCCGGCTGCGGCGAGACGCCGTACGTCAAGCTCGCCACGCAACTGTTCGGCGATCGCATGATGATTGCGAACGCCACGGGCTGCTCCTCCATCTGGGGCGGTTCGGCGCCGTCGATGCCTTACTGCACGAACCACTGCGGCCACGGCCCCTCCTGGGCGAACTCGCTCTTTGAGGACAACGCCGAATACGGCCTCGGCATGCATATGGGCGTCAAGCAACTGCGCGAACGCGCGACCGAAGCCATCCGGGCGCTCGGCGACCGCGACGACATCCCGACCGAACTCGCCGACGCGACGGCCGAATGGCTGGAGCGGAAAGACGAGAAAGCGGATGCCCGCGCGATCGCGGACGCTTACCTCGAGGCGCTGGAAGCGGCCGACCTCACCGGGGAAGCCCAAGCGTTGAAAGCGCATATCTTGGAGCTCAAGGACTACGTCATGCTGCGCTCGACGTGGATCGTCGGCGGCGACGGCTGGGCGTACGACATCGATTACGGCGGGTTGGACCATGTCCTCGCGTCGGGCGAAGATGTCAACGTGCTCGTCCTCGACACCGAGGTGTACTCGAACACGGGCGGTCAAGCCTCGAAGGCGACGCAGCTCGGCGCCGTGGCGCAATTCGCGTCCGGCGGCAAGGCGCTGAAGAAGAAAGACCTGGGCCGCATGGCCATGACGTACGGATACGTGTACGTCGCGCAGATCGCCATGGGCGCCAACCAAGCCCATACGCTCCGCGCCTTGCGCGAAGCCGAAGCGTGGAACGGTCCTTCGATCGTCATCGCCTACGCGCCGTGCATCAACCACGGCATCCGCGGCGGCTTGACGCAGTCGCAGATCCGTGAGAAAGACGCCGTCGAGACCGGTTACTGGCATCTGTGGCGTTACAACCCCGCCGTCCTCCAAGAAGACGGCGACAAGAATCCCTTCTCGCTCGACTCGAAGCCGCCGAAACGCGACTACACCGAGTTCTTGGAGCGTGAGGTCCGCTACACGTCGCTGTACAAGAAGTACCCGCCGGAGAAAGTCGAAGAGATTTTCGCCCGTGCGCGCGAAGCGGCGGAAGAGCGCTATCAAGGCTACGTCAAACTGGCCGAAGGGAAGTAACGTTTCGAACCGGAACGTCCACGGCACATCGCCGATACGTTATGGAAAGGGAACCGCGCGTCGGTTCCCTTTCCGTTGGACAAAAACGTTAGCCAACGCGTCGGCCGATTTGATAAGATAAAAGTCCATCCGCCGCGATCGAGAGAGGAGGCCTCCATGCGCGTTGAAGATCATCAAACGATCTTGCTCGGCGACACGCCGATTCCCGATGTGTTCATTCAAGACGTGATGCCGCGCCTGAGCGGCCAAGCCGTCAAATGCTACCTGTTTTTGAAAAGCGTCGCGCACCACGGCGCGCGTGAGGCGACGCGCGCGGACCTCGCCGATCGGCTGGGGATCTCGGAGGCCGCCGTGGATGATGCATTGGTCGAATTGGTGAAGCGCGAGCTCATCACGTTGGGGGAGCGACAGATCGCCGTCAACGACGTGAAGATGCAGGAGATCCACAAACGGTATCGCCCCATCACGTCGTCGCGGCCGACCGACATCGTGGCCCGCGATCACGACGAAAAAGCGCGTTTGGACGTCGTCGACACGATCCGCATGACGTTTTTCCAAGGGCTGATGACGCTCGATTGGTACGATGCCATCGATCGCTGGTTTGTGGCCTACGGCTTCGAGCCGGACGTCGTCTACGCCGTCTTTCAGGAAGCGGCCAACAAAAACAAACTGGACGGTCCGGGCTACGCGATGGGGATTGCCGAGAACTGGGCGGCGGCCGGGGTGAAGACATACGCGCAGCTGACGGTGTATTACGAGCGTTTCATGGCGACGAACGACATCAAGGCGCACGTGGCCAAAACGTTGCGCCGCAAGCTGACCGCTTACGATCTCAAAGAAGTCGAACGCTGGGTCGACGATTACGGCTACGACAAATCCGTCATCGATTTCGCCCTGAGCAAAACTACGTCCGCCGCGAATCCGTCGGTCCGCTACGTCGGCGCGATTTTGACCGGATGGCACAAGGAGGGGTTGCAAGATCTCGAGGCCATCAAGGCCCACGAACAGGCCGCTTACGCCAAGTGGAAACGCACCGGCAAGGCGTCGGGGGGCCGCGACAATCGCGACAACTTCTCGGCCGAGGAGGACATCGATTGGGACGACGAACTCTTTGACACCGACATGCCGCGCTTGAAGTCGGACGAAGACGACGTGGCGTCCAGGTAAAGCGACATGGCAAGTTTGGCACAAAAAATCAACGGGGAAATGGTGCGCATCTATGAGCGGCGTCGTCATCGCGCCCACGCGCTCCGCGACCGTCGCGTCGCCATGTTGTATCGGACCCATC
Source organism: Saccharofermentanales bacterium (assembly GCA_050945495.1). GTDB lineage: Bacteria > Bacillota > Clostridia > Saccharofermentanales > DTU023 > UBA4923. Next base: position 61,042 of record JBMNTA010000005.1, on the reverse strand, counting down.
CGCAACTCGAAGCGCTCGATCGCGCCGTTCTCGACGCGGGATTGGCCCGTCTGGAGGCCGTCCTCGACGGCAACGAGGCCGAGGCGACGGAGGCCCTGGATCGGGTCGAGCGCGAGCGCGCCGACTACCTCGCGGCGCACGGGATTTGCGACGGCTACGACGAACCGGTGTATCAATGTCGCGCCTGCGGCGACACGGGCCGTGTGGGCAACGACTGGTGCTATTGTCGACGCGCGTTGGTCCGGTCGATTTTGCCCCGCTATTTTCCCGATGCGATGGCCGAGGACGCGACCTTTGAGCGGTACAACCTCAACTTGTTTGCGCGCACGCCCGTCTCGGAGCGATCAGAGGTCACCGTCCGCGACGTCATGGCGAGCCATCTGCGCATGGCCGAGCGATACACGGCCAATTTCCGCGATTTGCTCGATCGGAATTTATTCTTTTCGGGGCAGCCGGGCACCGGCAAAACGTTTTTGATGCAATGCATCGGCCACGCGCTCATGGCGCGCGGGTTTTCCGTCATTTACGTCACGGCGCCCAATTTGATGGACATGATCACGCGCTATCGGCGCCAACAGACGGCTTACCGTCCCGACCCGGACCTCTACGAAGAGACGGCGATGATGTACGATGCGCTGCTCACGTGGGACGCGCTTTTGATCGACGACCTCGGCACGGAGCCCGCCACGCAGGATGCGTATGCCGGGCTGTTGGGGATCATCGATCGACGCCACAACGACGGCCGTGCCACCCTCATCGCGTCCAACCTTTCGCCGAACGATCTTCAACGCCAATACGATCGCCGCATGTCGAGCCGCCTGAACGGATTGTTCTTGATGTACCGTTTCCCGGGCGACGACGTGCGACTTCGTTCGAAGCACAACGATTGAGGCGGCGGCCATGTGGACGGGCGTCGACATCCTGGAGATTGACCGCATGCGCGAGGTCTTGGAGCGCCACGGAGCGCGCTTCATCGAGCGCGTGTTCACGGATCGCGAGGCCGATCTGTGCGGTCACGATCCCGTGCGGCTCGCCGGGCGGTTCGCCGCCAAAGAAGCCGTTGCCAAGGCCCTCGGCACGGGGATTGCGCGCGCCGGCATCGGATGGCGCGACATCGAGATTCTCGCCGATGACGCCGGACGTCCGATCGTGCGTTTGCACGGGGCGGCCGACGTGCGTCGACGCGCCATGGGTGGGGGCGCCATCGCCCTCAGCGTGTCCCACGAACGTGCGTTTGCCGTGGCCTTTTGCGTGATGGAGCGCGAGGTTGAATCATGACCGATCGCACGTCCGACAACCCGCCCAAATCCGAACCGAAGATTCCCATCGATCGCGGGATTCCCTCGACGTCGGGACCGAGCGCTTGGTCCGACGGCGATGTGAAACGGCGCCCCGTCTACGTTGGACACAAGAAGCGACGCATTCCGCCGTGGACGGTGGCGATCGCGGTCTTCGCTTTATTGATGGTCGGCCTGTTCGTGATTTTGCCGCGTCTGATCGATCGCGACCCGCGGGTGGTCGTGCCCGATCCGTCGGGCGTCGAGCGTCCGTCCCACCGCGTGCCGCCGGCGGACGAGAACGCCGCCGTTGTCACGGTCGCGTCGACCCCGGTGTTTGCGTCGCCGGATCCGCGCTCCGAGCGACGGGCCGAAGCCTTGTTCAACGAACGCGTGGACATCATCGACGCGCGCGACCGCATCTTCTTGGGCGTTCGATTGAGCGACGGCGTCCGCGGGTACATCCGCCGCGAGGCGGCGTCGGCCGACACGCGCTCGGTGTCGCCCGAGGGGACCGTCGCCCGCGTGATCGTCCGCACGGCATCCAAACGCGTCATGAGCGATGCGCGGCGCGGGTACGTCATGGTGGAGGCCCCGATGGGGAGCGTCATGTATGCCGATTATCGACGCGGCGATCTTTTGCGTCTGCGCTTGCCGAAGGGCGAGACGGGATGGATCAATGTCTCGGGGGTCTTGATCCTGCCGCCCGAGGCGTCCGTCGTGCCGGAAGACGATGCGGCGGCGTCGTTTGCCTCGACGCTCATGGCCTTCGTCGATTGTCCGTGGGTGCCGGGCGGAGCGACCGTCCGCGGCATCAGTCCCGAAGGCGCCCTGCATGTGGCGGGGCGTTTGCACGGTCTGTCGCTGCCGCGCGACCGTGCCGCCCTGATGCGCATGGGGGAGGACATCAGGGCGTCCGAAGCCCGCGAAGGGGACGTCTATTATTTCCACCGACCGGGCGATCGCACGCGGGTTGATGCGGTCGGCATGCGCGTCGCGGACAACCAATTGTTGATGGCGACCTTTGATCAAACGACCCTGCACGTGATCGATCTCGACTCGGAAACGTACGAAGCCCAGGCCGCTTTGTTGTTGTCCGTCAAGCGTTACATCCCTTGACGGCGCCCTCTGATTTGTACTCTTGGGACAATCGCGGGGGCCTCGGTCATGCCCCGTTTGGTCGGCGGTTTCATTGACTTACGACAACCCAATCGTTAAAATATAATTAAATGTTTGTGTCGTCGTTGTACATTTTGTGTACCTCACATAGATGGAGCGACGACCAACCGACATGCACCCGTTCGGCGTGGCCGAACGCGGTCATCAATCAACATTTAGGAGAAGAAAAGATGAAAAAACTACTCGCATTCTTGCTCGTCGCCGTTCTGGCGTTGACGCTGGTGGCGTGCGGTCCGGAGACGGATAAGCCGAACACGGACGACCCCGTGAAGACCGAGGATCAAAATGAACCCTCGGATCCCGACAAAAAAGTTTACAAAGTGGTGCACTTGATCAACGGTAACTTGGGCGACAAGTCGTTCTTCGACTCGGCACACGCCGGTCTGCAGAAGCTCGCCGATGACGGCCGCATCGAGTACAAGTACATTGAGATGGGCGCGACCGACGCCGACCAACCGCGTTGGCAGCAGACCATCAACGACGTCGCCGCGGAGGGCACGTATGACCTCATCGTTTGCGGCACGTATCAGATGCCCGATTACCTCAAAGAGGCCGCGACGGCCAACCCCGATCAGAAGTTCGTGATCTACGACGACACGACCTACGTCGGTGAGAACGACAACGTCGTCAACATGAGCTTCAAGCAGAACGACATGGGCTACCTCATCGGTGTTTTCGCGGCGGCGATGACGACGCGCACCGATGTCGACAACATCAACGACGAAAAGGTCATCGGCTTTATCGGCGGCATCGACAGCCCGGTCATCAACGACTTCCTGTTCGGCTTCCTCGAGGGCGCGAAAGCGACCGACCCTGACGTCAAAGTCGACACCCGTTACGTCAACAGCTACGCCGACACGGCGACGGCCAAAGAGATGGGCCTGTCGATGATCAAAGACAACGGCGCGGACATCATCTGGGGCGTGGCCGGCCTGTCCGGCAACGGCGGCGCGGAAGCGGCGCTCGAGACGGGCAAAGCCTGGTTCATCGGCGTTGACTCCGACCAAGAACTCACCCTGTCGGATGAGCTCGCGGCGATCACCTTGACGTCCGGCTTGAAGAACATCGGCGATTCGCTGATTTGGTTCTTCGACGAGTGGGACGCCGGCCGCACCTACTGGGGTAAAGAAGTCAACCTCGGATTGCTCGAAGGCGGCGTCGGCATCGTGACCGACAAGAACTTCAAGAAGATCGCGCCGCAAGAGGTCCAAGATTTGGTCCTGCTCGCGGAAAAAGACATTCGCGAAGGCAAGATCACCGTTCCGTCCGCGATCGGTGACACCGAGAAAGCCGTCGAGGCGCTGCGCGATTCGATGCAGCCGTAAGGTCAGGCGAACGTCATCTTTCGGAGATGACCGACGCATTTGAAGCCAACCCGGCATAACGATGGGGCGGGGATTCCGTGAGAGACCTCGCCCCATTTTCTATGGGTTGATTTGTTAAGATGGTCGGGGGCGTTCGAGCGCCCCTTGGAAAGGCAAGGATGTTATGCATTGTTCCGCCGTGATCGCCGCCGCCGGGCTGGGGTCGCGCATGCGCGCATTTAAACCGACGATGGCGCTCAACCATGAGACGATGATTGAGCGGTTGATCCGTGTATTTCGCGAGGCCGGCGTCCGAGAGACGGTCGTCGTCGCGGGGCACCGTGCCGAGGAGCTCGCCGAGCACATCCGCCCGTACGGGGTCACGTGGTGCGTCAATCGCGACTACGCGACCACCGAAATGTTTGATTCCATCTGTTTGGGCTGTCAACACCTGACCTTGCCTTACGACCGCGTGTTTGTGACGCCCGTGGACATCCCGCTCGTCCGGGTCGAGACGCTCCGGGCCTTGCAACGTGCGGAAGGCGACGTGATCCGACCCCGGTGGGGCGGCAAATCCGGACATCCGATCTTGTTGGCGGCCTCGGTCGTCGACAAGATGATGGATTACGACGGAACGGACGGCTTGCGCGGTGCCATTTATGCCTTGAGCGAGGCGATGGTCGATCTTCCCGTCGACGATCGCGCCGTTTTGCTCGATGCCGACACGCCGGAAGCGTACCGACGACTTCGCGCCTACGAAGCCGATCGCGAGGACGGATCGTTGGCGTGACCGCGGGTGCGCGACCCCGCAAACATCGCTTATTGCATTGAATCCCATGGGGGTGTGTGATAGGATAAAGTATGTTTAAGATCCCCGTTGATGCCACGCATGTAAGCGCCGGTAACGGCGGCGTGATCGCGTTTGGGGAGGCGGATGACGAACATGCCCGTTCAATTTTTCGATGCTTGCCCGGGCCGTGTTGCCCAAACATCCGTCGAACACCCGGAGAGGACGGAGGGATGACGGCCCGCCGTCGGGTCAGCACAGGATTCCATAATTAGCGAAGGCTTATGGGGCAACTTCCACGCGGAGGTTGCCTTTATTGGATGAAAGATGGACGACAAACCCGTACAGAGCATCGCTGTACACACATTGGAGGAGACGGAGCGTGGATCGTATGGAGACAACGAACCCTGAACAGCTCGTCGTCGAAATGAAGGGGATTTCCAAGATTTATCCCAACGGCATCGCCGCCAACCGCGCGGTCGATTTTTCCGTTCGCGCGGGCGAAATTCACGCCTTGATCGGCGAGAACGGTGCCGGTAAATCGACGTTGATGAAAATTCTGTTCGGCATGGAGCGTCCCACCGAAGGAGAGATTTTGGTGGACGGGGAACCGGTGACGTTTCATTCACCCATCGATGCCATCGAGCGAGGCATCGGCATGGTGCATCAGCACTTCATGCTCGTACCCAGCTTAACGGTGGCGGAAAACATCGTCCTCGGCATGGCGCCGACCAAGGGCGGTGTTTTTTTGAATGAAAAAGAAGCCGTGGAATTGACGCGGAATGCGGCGGAAAAATTTAATTTGCACGTGGATCCCGAAGCGCGGGTCGTCGACATCGCGACGGGCATGAAGCAAAAAGTTGAAATTCTGAAAGCGCTCGTCCGCGGGGCGCACGTCTTGATTTTGGACGAACCGACGGCCGTTTTGACGACGCAGGAGACGACCGTCTTGTTTGAAGAGTTGAAGAACTTGAAAGAGCAAGGCTTCACGATCATCTTCATTTCGCATAAATTAAACGAGATCAAAGCGTTGACCGACCGCATCACCATCATGCGGGCCGGGCGTTCCGTCGGCGTGTTCGACACGGACAGCATCACGGAGAAAGAGATCTCGCGCAACATGGTCGGACGCGACGTCATTTTGGAGATTGAAAAGCCCCCGGCGACGCCCGCCGACGTGGTCTTGCACGTCGACGATCTGCAGTACACGAACGAGTGGAACAAGCGCGTGCTCGACGGCGTCACGTTTTCCGTGCGTCAAGGTGAGATCGTCGGCATCGCCGGCGTGGAAGGCAACGGGCAGCGCGAATTGGTCGATTTGCTCTTCGGCTTGAAATTGCCGGAATCGGGCGACGCGACGGTCGGCGGCAAAAGCCTCATCGGCCATCCGCCGGCCGAGATTCGCGAACTCGGCGTCGCGTATGTGCCGGCCGACCGCATGACCTTCGGCATCGCCGATACGGCGAGCATCGAGGAAAACGTCATCTCGGATCGCTATTGGAAAGATCAATTCAATCACGGGCCGCTGTTTGACATGAAAGCGCTGCATGAAGAGAGCGACCGCTTGATCGAGGACTACGTGGTGCTCTGTAAATCGCGGAGTCAGAACGTCGGCATGCTGTCGGGCGGCAACATTCAGAAAGTCGTCGTCGCCCGTGAATTCTCAAGCGATCCCGTCTTGATCATTGCCGATCAGCCGACACGCGGCATCGACGTCGGCGCGACGGAATTGATCCGCAACAAACTCGTGGAGTTGTCCCGTGCCGGCGCGGCCGTCTTGCTCGTGTCGGCCGACTTGAACGAAGTCATGGAGTTGTCCGACAGCCTGATCGTCTTCTACAACGGGCAGATCGCCGGCTATTTCGATGACGGCAAGTGGGACGACGTCATGATGGGCGAATACATGCTCGGCATCAAACGCCAGAGCGATGAGGAGATTCGGAGGGCGTCTCATGTATGAGAAAAGAATGAGGCTGTTCAGCGTCGTTCGCGGCGCGGCCGCCATTATCCTTGCGCTGGCCGTCGGCGCCATCTTTGTCTTTTTGACATCGGAGGAGCCATGGACGGCGTTGTACTACCTGTTGGTCGGTCCGCTGACGCGCAAGCTATACATCTACGACATTTTGGCGGCGATGATCCCGACCGTGTTTACGGGGTTGGCCGTCTGCGTGATGTTCTCGGCCAACCAATTTAACCTGGCGGGCGAAGGCTGCACCTTGGCCGGCGGATTCATCGGCGGCATGCTGGCCGTCTACCTCAACATGTCGACGCGTTGGCACGGCGTGGTCTGCGTCTTGATCGCGGCGATCGCCTGCGGCCTGATCATGCTGATTCCGGCCCTTTTGAAAGTCAAACTGGGGGCGAGCGAGATGGTCACGAGCTTGATGCTCAACTACATCATCTTGTACGTCGTCCTGCATTACTTGAATAACTATTTTGCCGACCGCACCATGGGCGCGACGATGTCGTTCCCGTTCCATGAGAATGCGCGGATCCCCGCATTGGTGCCCGGGACGAGCAAACTCACCGTCGCGTTCATCGTGGCGTTGGTCTTCACCGTCTTCGTCTCGATTTTCATGTATCGCACGCGCTGGGGGTACTCGATCCGCATGATCGGCATCAATCAGCAATTCGCCAAATACTCCGGCATGAAGGTCGGAAGCACCATCGTCCTGTCCCAGGTCATCGGCGGTCTGCTCTCCGGCATGGGCGGCAGCCTCGAAGTGCTGGGACGCTATGAGCGCTTCCTCTGGCGCGAACTGCCGGGCTACGGCTGGGAAGGCATCACGATTGCGATTCTGGCCAAGAACAACCCGGCGTATGTGCCGCTCGCGGCGTTTTTCCTCGCGTACCTGAACAAGGGCTGCATGCTGATGTCGACGTACTCGGACGTCCCGAGTGAGATGATCGACATCATCCAAGCGGCGATTTTCCTGTTCTTTGCGGCCGAACAATTCCTCTCCCGGTATCGTCAACGGCTCGTCGTCAAGACGACACGAGAGGAGCTCGCACAGCAACAACTTGCGGGCGCCATCGAAGGTGAAGGGGGGAACGCATAATGGGTGAACTCGGACAGGCCATTTTCCAAGCCGACTTTGTCTTTGCCATTTTCCGCATCACGGCCCCGATCTTGTTCGCGGCGCTGGCGGCGGTCATCGCCGAGAAGGCGGGCGTCGTCAACATCGGCCTCGAAGGCATTATGATGATCACCGCCCTCTTCGGATTCCTCATCGCGTACTGGACCCAGAGTTGGTTCCTCGGCGTGTTGGGGGCCATCGCGGTGGGCGTGTTGCTCGCCTTGATGATGGGGTTCTTCTCCTTCAAGCTCAAAACGGACATCATCCTCTCCGGTATCGCCGTGAACATGCTTGGCGCCGGAGGCACCATCTTCATGCTCCACATGTTTACCGGCATGCGCGGCAACACGGGCAACCTCGTGACGCCGAACATCTTGATCCCGACCGTCACGATCCCGCTGATCGACAAGATTCCGGTGGTGGGGGAGATGCTCTCCGGTCACTCCGTGTTGACGTATTTCGCGTTCTTGTCGGTGTGGCTGATCTGGCTGTTGCTCTATAAGACGCCCCTCGGGCTGAACTTGCGCGCCGTCGGCGAGAACCCGAACGCGGCCGCGTCGGTCGGCGTGTCGGTCACGAAAATGCAATACATCGCCATCGCGATATCGGGCGTGCTGGCCGGCCTCGGCGGCGCGTACATGTCGATGTATTACTCCCAAGGGTGGAACCAGGGCATGGTCGAAGGTCGCGGCTTCATCGCGTTGGCGGCCCAGGCCATGGGACGCGGCGAACCCGTCGGGACGATGCTGTCCTCCTTGCTGTTCGGCTTTGCGCAGGGCCTGCGCATCAAGGCCACCGGCATTCAGGGCGCCACGAAGTACAGCTACCTCATCTCGGTCATTCCTTACGCCGCGACCATTCTGGGCCTCGTCATCTACGCGATCAGCGTGAAGGCGCGCGCCCGACGACGCGGCATCCGTCCGATTCAATAGGGACGTGGCGACGATGGATCCCCTCCCGATCTTGCTGGACGGCGACCCCGGTCACGACGACGCCATCGCATGGGTGCTGGCGAAGAGCCGACCGGAATTGGACATTTTGAGCGTCACCGCGTGCGGTGGCAATCAAACGATTGAGAAAACAACGCACAACGCCGCGCGCGTCATGGCATTGATCGACTTGGACGCGCCGTTTGCCGCGGGACGCGCGCGGCCGCTTTGTTCGGAGCCGATGACGGCGCCGAACATCCACGGGCAGACGGGCCTCGACGGGCCGAAGCTGCCGGATCCTTTGAAGGCACCGGATCCCATCGGCGCGCCCGCTCTGATGGCCCGGATCATCGATGCCGAGGATCGCGCCGTCACGCTGGTGCCGACGGGGCCGCTGACGAACATCGCCGCGCTCTTAAAGCTTTACCCGCGGGTCATGCCCAAGATCGAACGCATCTCGCTGATGGGCGGCGGCATCGCGCACGGCAACTGGACGCCGGCCGCGGAGTTCAACATTTTGGTCGACCCCGAGGCGGCCGACATCGTCTTTTCGTCGGGCATTCCCATCACGATGGCCGGACTCGACGTCACGGAACAGGCGCTGGTGTTTCCCGAGGACATCCGGCGCATTCGCGCCGTGGATAACCCGGTGGCGCGCGTCGTCGCGGGTTGGTTGGATTTCTTTTACACGTTCCACCGAAGCCTCGGCTACCCCGGCGCGCCGCTGCACGATGCCGTGGCCGTGCTGGCCTTGGTGCGCCCCGATCTCTTGACGGCGAAATCCATCCGCGTCGACATTGAGACCGGCGGCGATTATTGCCGCGGCATGACGATCGGCGATGTGTTGGGCACGACCGAACGGCCGCCCAATGTGCGATGGATTTGCGACATCGACCGCCGGGCGTTCATCGATGTCATCGTCGAGGCCTGCGAATCGTACGGAGGAGAGCACCGATGAACCCACGACCCCCCAAAGTTTTATACCACGGTCGGCCGCCGCATCGCGTGCCGGACGGGGCCCGACCGATCGATGCGCCGCGCACCGTGTGGTTTGACTGCGATACGGGGGTGGATGACGCCGTCGCCCTCTTGATCCTGCGCCAACTGGACCACCTGCACGTCGTGGGCGTATCGGCCGTCGCCGGCAATGCACCGCTCGCGTTGACGGCCCCCAACACGCTGGACGTCGTGCAACTTGCGGGCGCGGATTGGCCGGTGTTCGCCGGGGCGGCGAAGCCGCTCCTCCGCGACCAGATCACGGCGCCGTACGTGCACGGACAAAACGGTCTGGGCGACATTGAATTGCCGCCGTCCGACCGGCCTTTGGAGACGGGCGCCGCGTGGGATGCGCTCTACGATGCGGCGCGCGCCGCCGACGGGCTCACCGTCATCGCGGTCGGACCGTTGACGAACATTGCCCTGGCGCTCATCCGCCACGAAGACTTGCCGCAATACGTCGACCGCATCGTGATCATGGGCGGGGCCGCCGTCGGCGGCAACGTCACGCCCGTCGCCGAGTTCAACATCTACGCCGATCCCGAAGCGGCCGAAGTGGTGTTTTCTTCCGGCATCCCCGTGACCATGACGGGTCTGGACGTCACGATGCAGGCCTACCTGACCCCCGAGGAGCATCGCCGACTCGGATGTCTGCCGTCGCAGCAAGCGCGCTTTGCGCACGATTGCCTGATCGGCGCCATGGCCTTCTCCCGATCGCTCGGCCTGCCGGGCATCTGCCTGCACGACCCCGCGGCCGTGCTGACGCTCCATCATCCGGCAATGTTCCGCACCTATCCCGCGTGGGTGCACGTGGAGACGCACGCCGCGAAGGCGTACGGGAAAACCGTGACGGATGTCTTTTCCGATCATAAGAAGGACGAACGCATCCACACGGTCGTCACGGACGTCGACCGCGACGCGTTCAAAACCATGATCTTTGAGCTGTTGGAGAGGTACAACGATGACGTATGATGTCTTGTTCGTCGACGGTTGCATTCGCAAAGAGTCGTCGCGCACCCGTCGGCTGGCCGAAGCCTTCGTCGAACGGCTGCAAGCGCGCGGCGATCACGCGGTCGAACGGCTCGTCCTCACCGAAGAGCCGCTCTTGCCGTTGACGGGCGATTTCTTTTGGCAACGCGAGCGCCTGTTGGAGGCCGGAGACCTCGACCATGCGCGCTTTCGTTATGCGCATCGGTTTGCCCGCGCCGACAAGATCGTCATCGCAGCGCCGTTTTGGGACCTCTCGTTTCCGGCGCTGCTCAAAATTTACATCGAAAACGTCAGTGTGCAGGGCATCACCTTTGATTGCGACACGACGGACGGACGCCTGTTCGGCATATGCCGGGCCGAGAAAATGTGTTACCTCACGACGCGCGGCGGCGCGTACGTCGATTCGTCCCTGGAGACGGCGTTGCCGACCTTGCGCAACCTCGCGACGTTTTTCGGCATCCCCGCGTTCGATTATGTGGCGGCCGACGGCATCGATCTCGGGCACGAGCCCGCGGACGTGATTTTGGCCCGCGCGATCGAGGAGGCCCGGGCGATGGCCGACGTGTGGTGACGCGGCCCATGCGATCGCTCAAACGTCGACTTTTTCGGCATTACAGCGATCTTTTTGTGACAAAATTGATTTGACAGCCCGCGGTGCCTGTGGTACTATGCTTCTGCTTGTCAGACGCGCGGGTCTTTTTTTTTGCGCGGACAAGAGTTTTTGGACGGTTAGTTTTTAGGAGGTGCCGACATGGCAAAACCCGGTGCTCGAGATCGTATTACGCTCGCTTGTTCCGAATGCAAACAGCGCAACTACGACGTCAAGAAGAATAAGATGAATACGCCTGAGAAGTTGGAACTTAAAAAGTATTGTAAGTTCTGCGACAAGCATACGATCCACCGCGAGACGAAGTAATCCGCGTGGGTTCGGGAGACAGAGAACATGGCGAAAAAAGATCAAGGCAAATCGAAGAAAGACGCGAAACAAAAGCCGTCGTGGTGGGCACGTCTGAAAAAGTGGTTCACCAACATCATCACGGAACTGAAGCGTGTCGTCTGGCCCGATAAGAAAAAATTGCGCCAGAGCACGGCGACCGTGTTGTTGATTATTTTCATCGCGGTCATCATCATCTTGGCGTTTGACTCGGCGATCCGAGGCATTTTCAACGCGACGGGATTCTACGGGAAAGCCCCCGTGGAGACCGAGGCGCCCGACGCCGCGGATCACGACCATGACCATGATCAAGATGCGCCGACGGTGACCGTCGAACCGGTGGTCACGGAACCCGACGCGACGAAGGCGGACAGGTAATCGCCATGGCAGAAACGCCCGAGAAACAAGAGGCGCTCTGGTACGTCATTCACACGTACTCCGGTTACGAAAACCGTGTCAAAGCGACGCTCGACCTGATCATCGAGAACCGTGGATTGCAAGACATGATCCAAGAGGTTCTGGTGCCGACCGAGACCGTCATTGAGATCAAAGACGGCAAGCGTCGGACGGTGGAGCGCAAAATTTATCCCGGGTACGTCCTGATTAAAATGATTTTGACCGACGACATCTGGTACATCGTGCGCAATACGCGCGGCGTTACCGGATTTGTCGGACCGTCGAGCACGAATCCCGTCCCGCTGACGGAGGACGAGCTCGGCATGATGGGCCTCGATTCCGATTGGGAGCCCGTCATGGATTACGACATCGGCGACGACGTGCGCGTCATCAACGGCCCCTTGGAGGGCTTCGACGGCCGCGTCGAGGAGATCAACACCGAGAAGAAGAAAGTCATCGTCTCGATCATGATGTTCGGTCGCGAAACGCCGGTGGAACTCGAATTGACGCAAGTCATTCGACAAGAAGATTAGACGCGAACGACGGCATGGCCGTCGCGCAAATAAAACAATGCAATGGGAGGTGGCAGAATGGCTAAGCCAGTCATCGCATACGTAAAACTGCAAATTCCTGCAGGCCAGGCAACGCCCGCGCCGCCGGTCGGACCAGCGCTCGGACAACATGGACTGAACATCGCTCAGTTCGTTCGAGAATTTAATGAACGTACGCAAAAGGACATGGGGTTGATCATCCCCGTCGTCATCACCGTCTATCAAGACCGTACGTATTCGTTCATTACGAAGACCCCACCGGCGTCCGTTTTGTTGAAGAAAGCCTGCAAACTCGAGAAAGCTTCGGGTGAACCGAACAAGACGAAGGTCGCGCGCGTTCCGTGGTCGGAGTGCAAGCGCATCGCCGAAATGAAAATGGTGGACACGAATGCTTCGGACATCGAATCCGGGGCGCGCATGGTGGCGGGTACCGCTCGCAGCATGGGCATCGTGGTCGACTACGACAAATAGGGGGGACGGATATGAAACACGGTAAACGTTACAGAGACGTCGCCCAAAAGGTCGACAAAATGAAGACGTACGAGCCCGACGAAGCGTTGGAACTCGTCGTCGAATGCGCCAACGCCAAGTTCGACGAAACGGTCGAAGTGCACATGCGCATGGGCGTGGACTCGCGCCGCGCCGACCAACAAATTCGCGGCACCGTCGTGCTCCCGCACGGGACCGGTAAATCGGTGACGGTCGTCGTCTTTGCGAAGGGCCCCGCCGCCGAAGAGGCGAAGGAAGCGGGCGCCGATTTCGTCGGAGCCGAAGACCTCGCGGAGAAGATCCAAAACGAAGGATGGCTCGATTTTGACGTCGCCATCGCAACCCCCGACATGATGAGTGTCGTCGGCCGTCTCGGCCGCGTCCTCGGCCCTCGCGGCCTTATGCCGAACCCGAAATCGGGCACGGTGACGATGGACGTCGCGCGTGCGGTCGAAGAAGCGAAAGCCGGCCGGATCGAGTATCGTTTGGAGAAACAGAACATCATTCACTGCGCGATCGGCAAAGTGTCGTTCGGTGCCGAAAAGTTGCAGGACAACTTTGAAGCCCTGTTGGACGCCGTCATTCGCGCGAAACCCGCGGCCGCCAAAGGCCAATACATTCAGCGCTGCACCTTGACGAGCACGATGGGTCCGGGCGTTCGCACGAACCCGAAACTCTCGAAGTAACGCGCTTGCCCGAACGGGCATTGACAATTGAATCAACCCGCGACGCCGAAGAAAGCCGGAGTTTTCGAACGTAACCAGGTCAAGCTGTCCTGCCGAGGCGGAAGGTCATGAATTTTTGCACGCCCCTCCGCCGTCTTGCGAAGGGGTGTTGATATTTTAAGCACAAGGAGGAAGTCGCATGCCCAGTGACAAGGTACTGCAACGCAAACAGCAACAAGTCGACGACTTGGCCAACGAGCTCAAGGACGCCGCTTCGATCGTCTTTGCCGACTACAAAGGTTTGACCGTCGCGCAAGACACCGAAATGCGTGCCGAATTCCGTCGCCAAGGTCTGACGTATCGCGTCGTCAAAAACTCGATTTCCGAGCGCGCATTTGACAAGCTCGGCATCGAAGGGCTCGAAGAGACGCTCTTGGGTCCGACGGCGATCGCGTACAGCAACGACGACGTCGTGTTGGCGCCCCGCCTGATCCGTGAATTTTCCGAAAAATTCAAGAAAATTCAACTCAAGGGCGGCATTGTCAACAGCGAAGTCAAAGAACTCGACTACATTCAGGCGCTGTCTCATGTCGAATCGCGTGAGAAACTGTACGGCAAACTCTTATTCTTGATGTTGTACCCGCTCACCACGTTCGCCCAAGTCGCGCAGCTGGCCGCCGATAAAGGCGCCGAAGCCGGCGTTGAGACCGTGGCCGACATTCCCGCCGGCGAAGCCGCCGCGGAAGAAGACGCTCCCGCCGAGGACGCTCCGGAAGAGGCCGCGCCCGCCGAGGAGACGAACGAAGACGCTCCCGCCGAAGACGCGTAATCGGAGCGACGAACGATTCATTTCAACATTGGATGCCAATTAGGAGGAAAACCCATGGATAACGAAAAAATCAACGGCATTTTGGAAGACATTAAAGGTTTGACGATTCTCGAACTGAACGATCTCGTTAAATTGATGGAAGACGAATTTGGCGTGTCCGCCGCCGCGATGGCGGTTGCCGCACCGGCCGCCGGTGGCGCCGCGGGTGGCGACGACGAAGCCGAAAAGACGGAATTCGACGTCATTTTGAAGAACGCCGGTCAGGCGAAGATCGCCGTCATCAAGGCCGTCCGCGAGATCACGGGCCTCGGCCTGAAAGAGGCGAAAGGTCTCGTCGACGAAGCCCCGAAGCCGGTCAAAGAAAAGGCCAGCCGCGAAGAGGCGGAAGACATCAAGAAGAAGCTCGAAGAAGCGGGCGCGGAAGTCGAAATCGAATAACCCGATCCCTTCCTTTCTCAGACAGAAAAGGGACCGTCTCATGCGAGGCGGTCCCTTTGTTATAAGAAAGCATCTAGTTATGGGTGACGTCAGTGGGGCGTCGACGCATGCGTGGACGGCATGTCCTTTTGCATCTCGAGGGAGCGTTCGGGGCGCGCCTTGACGAGGTAGTCGATCTCGAAATCGTGGGCCAGACGGTTCACGCGTTTCAGGATCTGTTTACGGGCGATGATGCCCCGAAATCCGCCGTCATGATCGGTGACGCAGAGGTAATTCGCGTCGACCAAAAGGTGCAGGATGTCTTCGAGCGGCGAATCGTCAAAGACGGTCGGCACATCCGTCGCCATCACGTCTTTGACTTTTTTGACGTCCAGATGTTCCCAGTTGTAATTTTCATCGTCGAGGACGCCGTTGATGATCTGCGGCATGCTCACGGTGCCGGCCAGTCGGGCGTCGGCGTTGAGGACGGGGACGGAAGAAAACCCGACGCTGGATAACAGCAACATGGCGTGCATCAGGGTGTTTTCTGTTCGGACGGTTGCGCAACGTTCTGATTCGATCATCAAAGGGTCGTCGCCCTCCAATAGATACGGGCCGATGTGCTTACCGATCATGGTGTCCTCCGTTATGTCCGGGTCGCGACCAGAGGCGACCTTCAAGGTTTGCGGGTGACGGTCCCTCCGAAGACGTGGCCGATGCACGTGAGACAACCGAACGGCGCGTCGTCGAACGACGCGTTTCAACCCACACGATTATTGTACATCAAAGGTGGGTGCCAATCGCTAACAAAGTATGAACAAATGCGACATGGATCACGGGGCGCGTACGAAACGACCGATCGTCGGGGCGCGTGGTATGATGGCATCACATTGAAAAGGAGGGCGGTGCCATGGCCGATCCCAACGATCACAAAGACGATGTGCGCCATCGAGACGATCCGTGCGACGCACGCGATGACATGATGGGGTGCAAGGGCTGCGCGCATCACAAAGAAAATCGCGCCGAGACGATCTGGTACATCGTGGGCTTGATCGCGATCATCGTGGTCGCCGTTTTATTGCGCCATTTCGGCCTCTGGACCTGAGGGGGGCCCTGCTGACCGGTCGGTCACCCGTCAAAGCACACGACAAGCGCTCCGGGATTCTGCTATAATCCTATGAGCGCTTCTTTTTATGTGGCATCATAAGGGGTGGACGGCTTCGTGATCTTCGGAGCGCCCCGCCGTGGGAGATTGTTTTGGCTCAAGAAAAATTAGGTAAACAACATATTTTGGACGGACCCGTCTATCGGGTCCTCTTTGCTGTCTCGATTCCGCTGATGATCAATAACTTGATCAACTCGTTTTACAACTTGGCGGACGGGCTGTGGGTCGCGCAATTGTCGCTCGTGGAATTTTCGGCGACGAGCTTCGTGTGGCCGCCGCATTACCTGTTTGTATCCTTGGGCATCGGCATCGCGATCGCCGGCACGGCGATCATGGCGCAGTTGATCGGCGGCGGCGATCGTGAGCGCGCCGAATCCTACGCGACGCATGTCTTCTACTTCTGTTTGTTTTTCGGCGTGCTCTTTTCGGTGTTCGGCACCCTCTTGGCGGGCGACATCGTGCGCTGGATGGGGGCCGAAGGTGAATTGCTCGTCCACTCGACCACCTACTTGCGGATCATGATGATCGGCCTGTTTTTCGAGATGTTTTATTTCTCGTTTTACGCCATCTTGTCGGCGCAGGGGAAGACCAAAGTCTCGACCGTGATCAGTGCTTCATCGGCCGTCTTAAACGTCATTTTGGACCCGTTCTTTATTTTTGAGCGGGTGCCGCTTTTAAATGTGCCCGGGCTCGGCTGGGGCATCGCGGGCGCCGCGTGGGCGACGGTGCTGTCGCAGGTGATGCGCGTCGTGTTCGGCGCGATCGCCATCCGATCGCAACACAATGAAATTCGCTTACGCATCGTCGGCGTCAAATTGACGTGGAAACAGTTCGGCGAGTTGGTTCGCATGGGCCTGCCGACGGCCCTCGGGCAGGGGAGCGCGGCTTTGGGCTTTACGTTGCTCAACTCCGTCATCGCGGCGTTCGGGGACGCGACGATTGCGGCCTTTGCGGCCGTGAACCGCATCGGCGGGTTCGTCATGCAACCGCTGTCGGCGATCGGCGGCGCGTTGACCCCCATCGTCGGTCAGAACATGGGCGCCAAACAATTCGACCGCGTGAAGAAATTCAATCGCGCGGGGTTCCGTGTCGTCCTGGGGATGTCGATCATCGGCGGACTCATCTTGTGGTTTGTCCGCTATCCCATTTTGTCGGTGTTCATTCGGGAGCAGGGGGCCATGGCGGACGAGGTCTGGCGCATGGCGATCGACTACATGTTCTTCAACGTCGTGATGACGCCGTTCATGGGTTACTTCGGAGCATTTACGGGCATTTTCAGCGGCGCCGGTTATCCGAGGTACGCGGCCTACATGTCGGTCTTGCGGCTCTGGGGGATCCGCCTGCCCATGATCTACCTGTTTAAGCGCTTCACGGGGCTTGCCGAATACGGCATCTGGGTCTCCATGCTGGCATCCAACATCATCATTGATTTATTCGCGCTCTGGCTCTACAAACGTGGTAAATGGTTCACCGAACCGCAGACCGAGCATTAACGAGAGAAGGAGGCCGTGGGGATGATTCCCGTCATGTTGCTTTCGATCGGTGTCAAACTCTTGATCATCGCCGTGATCGCCGTCGTCTTGGGCTATCTCACCTTCATTATCGTGATGGGGTGGAACGTGTTCCGCTTCGCGTCGAAACGCATCGAAAAGACGATGGAACTCGACGCGACGCAGGTGCCTGAAGAAGAATTGGCGTGGTACGAAACGATCGAACAAAAGCGGCAGGCGCTGTTCCGCCGGCCGCACGACGTCGTGGAAATCGAGCGCGACGGCATCAAGATGATCGGGTATTATTTCCCGTTGTCGGACGCCGAACGGGCGGAGGACCGGCCGTTGCTCGGCGGCTGCGCGGTGCTCGCGCACGGCTGGCGCGATACACGGCGTCAGCGGTCCGTCGACGCCCTGACGTACCTCGATGCCGGATGCGCGGCGTTTGTGCCCGTCTGTCGCGGTCATGCGCCGAGTGAGGGGCCGCGGATCGACTTGGGCGGATTGCACCGCCGTGATTTCTACGCGTGGATGGAACAGATTCGCGCACTCGATCCGACGATCGACTTCTTTGTCCTGGACGGCTACTCGATGGGGGCCGCGACCGTCTTGCAGATGAGCGGCGACGCGGATTTGCCCCGGGACGTGGCGGCCGTCATCGCCGACAGTCCTTACACCTCGTACATCGATGAAGGCAAGTGGCTGACGCGCACCATGAAGCCCTGGATCCGAACGCCGGCGCTGTTCTTCACGATGCTGTTCTTCCGCACGGTGATGGGCTATCGGCTGAGCGATGCGACACCGCTCGACCAAGTGCGACACGCCTCGGTGCCGACGATGATCATTCACGGCAAGAAGGATGACTTCGTGCCGACCGACATGGGGATCGCCTTGTACGAGGCGTCGAGCGCCGATCCGAAAGAGCTGTGGCTCGTCGACGGCGCGAAGCACGTCTTGGCCGTGGCGGTCGCGGGCGACGAGTACCCCGCGCGCAAGCACGCGTTCATCCGACGGGCATCGGAACGACGTTAACGCCCTTTACGATTCCGCCTCCGACGGCGCATGACGCGCATAATAGTGGAGGAGTTGTCGCGCATCCTCGATCTCCAGATCGCGGTCGCCCGCCCGATCCTCCAAGTGATGCGTCAACTCATGTTTCAGCACGCGGTCGAGCTCCTCGATGAATCGGTCACGGGGCAGATGCCCGAACACGCGGCGCATGGATCCGTAATAAATGACGACGTAGCGCCCGAACACGGGATCGCGATAATATTCACCCAGAACGAATAAATCATCTTGCACGCGGTGCGGGCTGAGACGCACGTCCTCCTTTAAAAGGACGCCGCCGTTGAGCTCGTAAAAAATGGCCTCGGGCAGGCGCTCGACGAGCGTTTCCAACGCGCGTTGTGTCTCATCCAACGTCAACATGATATCCCCAGTATATACACTCGACGCGGCGCTTGCGAGGCCGCTTTGCCATAACATTTTTGTTATGGGCTATAGCCCATTTAATAATTGACGTTTTAGGCGCTTGAGTGATAGCTTTAAAGTAGTCGGATACACTGAAACAGCGGCCTTTGGCCGTGTTTTTCACACCATTGCAAGGAGGATACATGATGAATTGGCAAGGTAGGCGTGATCGAAAAGCGAAACGTTTGGAACGCGCGGCGTCTTGGGTCGACGGCAAGGTCATCGAGACCGCGTCGATCGTGCCGGCGTTGGAGGCGATTTTGCAACCGAACGATCGGGTGGTGCTTGAGGGCGACAACCAGAAACAAGCGACGTTTTTGTCGAGTGCTCTGGCCGAGGTCGATCCTCAAAAGATCAACGGATTGACGATGATCATTCCGTCGATTTCCCGCGATGCGCATTTGGATATTTTTGAAAAGGGCATTGCGGAAGAAATCAACTTCGCCTTCGCGGGCGTGCAGAGCGTTCGCCTGTCGAAGATGCTCGAAGAACACAAATTGAAGATCGGTTCCATCCACACGTATTTGGAGCTGTACGCACGGCTGTTTGTGGACTTGATCCCGGACGTGTGCCTCGTGGCGGCCGACAAAGCCGACGCGGACGGCAACCTCTACACGGGCTTCAGCACGGAAGAGACGCCGATCATCGTCGAATCGGCGGCCTTCAAGGACGGCATCGTCATCGCGCAAGTGAACGAGATCGTGCCGACGGAGGAGCTCCCGCGCGTCGACATCCCCGGCGGTTGGATCGACTTGATCGTCAAGGCCGACGAACCGTACCCGATGGAAGCGCTCTTTACGCGCGATCCGAAGAAGATCCGCGATCACCATATCTTGATGGGCATGATGACCATCAAGGGCATTTACGCGAAGCACGGCGTCACGACCTTGAACCACGGCATCGGCTACAATGCCGCGGCCATTGAGCTCTTGCTGCCCACGTACGGCGAAGAGCTGGGACTCAAGGGCAAGATCTGTCGTCACTGGGTGTTGAACCCGCATCCCACGATGATCCCCGCGATCGAACACGGCTGGGTCGATTCGATCTACGCGTTCGGCGGCGAAACCGGCATGCAGCGTTACACGGAAGCACGTCCGGACATCTTCACGATAGGATCGGATGGGTCGCTCCGCTCCAACCGCGCCTATGCGCAGCTCGCCGGCCTCTACGGCATCGACCTGTTCTTGGGCGGCACGCTGCAGCTTGACTACCTCGGCAACTCGTCGACCGTCACGAGCGGACGCCTCTCCGGCTTCGGCGGTGCGCCGAACATGGGGCACAACACCTTGGGCCGTCGTCACACGACGCCCGCGTACCTCAGCACGCGTTCGACCACGGGACGTTCGTTGATCCCCGGCAAGAAACTGGTCGTTCAAATGCTGCGCAGCCAAGGCCGCTACGGCTACAACATCAAACCGGAACTCGATGCCATCAAGATCGGTCGCGACGCGGGATTGGACGCGCCGCCGATCATGATCTACAGCGAAGACGTCACGCACGTGGTGACGGAGCAAGGCATCGCGTACCTGTACATGGCCGAAAGCGACGAAGAGAAGACACAAATCCTCGGCGCGGTCGCGCAAGACACGCCGATCGGCGAATACACCAACAAGGCGAAACTCGAACAGCTGCGTAAGGCCGGCAAGGTCGCGTTGCCCGAAGATCTCGGCATCGATCCCGCGACGGCCACGCACGATCGTTTGGCGGTTCAATCGCTCGACGAACTTGTCGAGATCTCCGGCGGCTTGTACGAGATTCCCGAAAGTTTCCGTAAGTAATCGAGAAGGAGGACAGACCTTTGCGTAAGGATATTCATGAACAATTGCTCGAACGCAAAGCCCAATTGCGGTTGGGCGGCGGCGAGCGGCGCATCGAACGCCAGCATGAGCGCGGCAAAATGACGGCGCGCGAACGCATCGAGGCATTGCTCGATGACAAAAGCTTTGTCGAGACGGGTGGGTTCGTCAAACATCGTTCCACCCAGTTCGGGATGGACACGAAAGAGGCGCCGGGCGACGGCGTCGTGACCGGTTACGGCACGATCGACGGTCGCACGGTGTGCGTTTCGGCGCAGGACTTCACCGTGGTCGGCGGCTCGCTCGGCGAGATGCACGCGGACAAAATCGTCGCGACACAGAATTTGGCCCTGAAACTCGGTTGCCCGATGATCTGCATCAACGACTCGGGCGGCGCCCGCATCCAAGAGGGCGTCGACTCCCTCGCGGGTTACGGCCGTATTTTCTACAACAACACGATGGCGTCGGGCGTCATCCCCCAGATCTCCGTGATCATGGGACCGTGCGCCGGCGGCGCCGTCTATTCGCCGGCCCTGATGGACTTCATCTTCATGGTCGACGACACCAGCGAAATGTTCATCACCGGACCAAACGTCATCCGTGCGGTCACGGGCGAAGAAGTTTCGGCCCAGGCATTGGGCGGTTCCTACACGCACAACCAGACGAGCGGCGTCGCGCATTTCCGCGCGCCCGATGAAGCGGCGTGTCTGGAACAAATCCGCAAGCTCTTGAGCTATTTGCCGCAAAACAACCGCGAAAAGCCCGAAGTCTATGAGCCGGCGGAAGACCCCAACGCGCTGTTGGAGGACTTGAACGAACTGATTCCCGAAGACCCGAGCAAGCCGTACGACATGCGCGATTTGATTTACGCCATCGCCGACGGCGGCGACTTCTTCGAGGTTCAGGAGCTGTACGCGCCCAACATCCTCACGGGCTTCATGCGCCTGAACGGCCAGAGCATCGGCGTCATTGCGAACCAACCGCGCGCCATGGCCGGTTGCCTCGACATCAATGCGTCCGACAAGGCCTCGCGCTTCATTCGCACGTGCGACGCGTTCAACATTCCGTTGCTGACGCTGGTCGACGTGCCCGGCTTCCTGCCCGGCACGCAACAGGAGTACGGCGGCATCATCCGCCACGGCGCGAAAATGCTCTTCGCTTACAGCGAAGCGACCGTGCCGAAGGTGACCTTGATTGTGCGCAAAGCCTACGGCGGCGCGTACATTGGGATGTGCTCCAAGCATTTGGGCGGCGACATCGTCCTCGGTTGGCCCGAGGCGGAGATCGCGGTCATGGGGGCCGAGGGTGCGGCGAACATCATCTTCTCGCGTGAGATTCGCAACGCCGAAGATCCCGCGGCCAAGCGCCAAGAGCGCATCGCCGATTACCAGGAGGCCATGATGAACCCGTACTATGCGGCATCGCGCGGCTACCTGGACGACGTCATCGTGCCCGAGGAGACGCGTCAGCGCCTGATCTCTTCGTTTGAGACGCTGCGCACGAAACGTGCGGGGCTTCCGGCGAAGAAACACGGTAACATGCCGCTCTAGGGGGTTGCCATGTTTGATTTTGCCAACATTACGGCCTGGCAAGCGTTTTTGCTGTCGTTGTTTTCGATCGTCATCGTCTTTTTGGTCCTCTTGGTCATCTCGTATTTGATCGACCTGGTGGCCGTCGCCGCGAAGCGCAAAGCGAACAAGCGCGAAAAGGACGAGGTCGCGAACGACCAGGCGCCCCCGCCGGCGCCCGCGGTCGAGGACGGCGTGAGTGCCGAAACCGTGGCCATCATCGCGGCGGCCCTGGCGGCGTACGCGGACGAGGATACGCAACTGATCATTCGAAAAGTGGAGCGCCGCGGCGCGCCTTTAACCGGCTGGGAAGCGTCGAGCATCGAAGACTCGCTCCAGCGTTCATAAGAGAAAGGAAATTTTGTTATGTCCATGAAATCATTTCGCATCGTCATTGACGGCGTTGAACATTTTGTTGAAGTCGAAGAAGTGAAGGCCGACGCGCCCTCGGCGCGTCCCGCACCGAAAGCCGCGCCCGCCCCGAAGGCGGCCCCGGCCCCCAAGGCCGCTCCGGCCCCCGCACCCGCACCCGCGCCCGTGGGCGGCGGCGTCACCGCGCCCTTGCAGGGCACGATCCTCTCGATCGCGGCGGAGCCCGGGCAGACGGTCAAAGCCGGCGATTTGCTCCTTGTCATCGAAGCCATGAAGATGGAAAACGAGATCGTGGCGCCCACCGACGGCGTCGTCGACAAAGTCCATGTCAACAAAGGGGATGTCGTCAGCGCCGGAACGACGCTCGTCTCGTTCAAGTAGAGGAGCCGTCACATGTGGGAAGTCTTAATTGATTTCTTCAAGACGTCCGGGTTCGCCGAACTGTTTTCGCTCGATACGGAGCTGTTCGGCGTGATGGTGCCGGGCCGGCTGATCATGATCGTGATCGCCTGTCTGTTCATCTACTTGGGCGTCAAGAAGGATTACGAACCGTACTTATTGATTCCCATCGCGTTCGGTATGTTGCTCGTCAACTTGCCGTTGGCGGGGTTGATGGACGGTCCCCTCGGCACGCAGCCGGGCGGCCTTCTGTACTACCTCTACCAAGGCACCGCCATGGGGATTTATCCGCCGCTGATCTTCCTGTGCATCGGGGCGTCGACGGACTTCGGTCCGCTGATCGCGAACCCGCGCAGCCTGCTTTTGGGGGCCGCGGCACAGATCGGCATTTTTATCACCTTCATCGGTGCGATCGCCTTGGGCTTCACGGGCCCCGAAGCGGCCTCGATCGGCATCATCGGCGGCGCCGACGGACCGACCGCCTTGTTTTTGACGAGTCGGCTGGCGCCCTATCTGTTGGGACCGATCGCCATTGCGGCCTACTCATACATGGCGCTGGTACCGATCATTCAACCGCCCATCATGAAAGCCCTGACGACCAAGAAGGAACGCGAGATCAAGATGGAGCAGTTGCGCCCCGTGAGCAAGCACGAAAAAGTCTTGTTCCCGATCGTCGTGACGCTCTTCACCGTGTTGCTGCTGCCGTCGGCCGGCGCGTTGATCGGCATGCTGATGCTCGGTAACTTGCTGAAAGAATCGGGACGTGTCCCGTTGATGGTGAAAGCCATCCAAGATTCCTTGATGTACATCGTCTCGATTTTCCTGGGCGTCACCGTCGGCGCGACCGCGACCGCGGAGACATTCTTGACGACCGGGACGATCAAGATCATCGTCTTGGGCCTCTTGGCCTTTGCGATCGGCACGGCCTTCGGCGTCTTGTTCGGCAAGCTCATGTGCTTCTTCACGAAGGGCAAGATCAATCCGTTGATCGGCGCCGCCGGTGTGTCGGCCGTCCCGATGGCCGCGCGCGTCGTCCAAAAAGAAGGGCAGAAGTACAACCCGTCGAACTTCCTGTTGATGCACGCCATGGGCCCGAACGTGGCCGGCGTCATCGGATCGGCGGTCGCCGCGGGCTTGCTTTTGAGCTTCTTTGGCTAAACGGAGGGAGCAGGTAAATGTCACAATCTTTTGAATTGATGGAAACGACGATCGCCAAGGTGCATCGCGCGATGCTCGACGGACAACTGACGTGCCGCGAGCTCGTCGAGGCGTACCTGAAGCGCATCGACGCATTCGAAGACCAAGGGCCCGCGATCAACGCGATCATCTTGGTCAACCCCAAAGCGCTCGAAGAGGCGGACCGCTTGGACGATCTTTTGAAGCGCTCGGGGAGCCTTTCGGGACCCTTGCACGGGATTCCCGTGATGTTGAAAGACAACGTCAACACGTACGATATGCCGACGACGGCCGGTTCGAAATCGCTCGAAGGCTACGTGCCGGATCACGACGCGTTCATCACGAAGCGCTTGCGTGAGGCCGGGGCCCTGATCCTGGCGAAGACGAACCTGCACGAGTTCGCGATCTGGGGCGAGACGATCAGCTCGATGCTCGGCCAGACGGTGAACCCGTACGATCCGACCCGGACCCCCGGCGGTTCGTCGGGCGGCACCGGCGCCGCGATTGCCTGCAACATCGGCATCATCGGCATCGGCACCGACACGATCAACTCGGTGCGGAGTCCCGCATCGGCGTGCTCGCTCGCGGGCATTCGTCCGACCGTGGGCCTCGTCTCACGCGCCGGCATCGTGCCGTACAGCTTGACGCAAGATACGGCCGGCCCCATTTGCCGCACCGTGGAAGATTGCGTTCGCACGCTGGAG
The DNA here is from genome assembly GCA_050945495.1 of Saccharofermentanales bacterium. Lineage (GTDB taxonomy): Bacteria > Bacillota > Clostridia > Saccharofermentanales > DTU023 > UBA4923. The sequence continues at coordinate 36,082 of JBMNTA010000005.1, read as the reverse complement.
GTCATCGCGGGGTACGACCCCGACGACGATGAGACCGCGTGGGCGTACGGGCAGGACACGACGCACTACACCGAGCACTTGCGCCGCGACGGGCTCGAGGGCAAACGCATCGGCGTCTTGCGCTCGTTCTTCGGCAAAAAAGCGATTCACCAACCGGTGAACGATGTCATGGACGAAGCGTTGAAGGCCTTCGAAGCGAACGGCGCCACCCTGATCGACATCGACGAGGAGCTCGATTCCGCGTGGATGATTTCGGAAGTGAGCGTCCACTTGGATGACTTCAAGACGCACTTGAACGGTTACCTCGAAACGCTCGGTCCGGAAGCGAAGGTGCACTCGATGGACGACATCCTCGAGAGCGGCCTGTACCATCCGGGCATCGAAGAGAACATGTTGACGGCGAAGAAGCTCGACATCGGCACGCCGCGCTACAACGAAAAGCGCATGCGTCAAGAAGCGTTCAAGACGAAGATCTTGAAGCTCATGGCCGACCACGACCTGGACGCGTTTGTCTATCCGCACCAGCAACAGTTGGTGTGCGAGATCGGCGGCAGCCAAAACGGACGCAACGGCGTCCTGTGCTCGTCGACGGGCTTCCCGTCCATCGCCGTGCCGGCCGGATTTGCCCCGAGTCCCGAGGCGCCGATCGGCGTGCCCGTGGGGCTGGAGATCATCGGACGTCCGTTCAGCGAGCCCGTCCTGATCGAGATCGCGTACGCCTTCGAACAGGCGACGCACGATCGTCGGCCGCCCGTGTCCGCACCGGCGCTCGATTAAGCGTTGTGTGCTTGGATCGTTTGAAACGATTCGATTAAAAAATCGACAAAGAGCCGCTCGTACCGGGTGAGATCACTCGGTTCGAGCGTGCTTAAATTGATGTAACGCCGGCATACCGGCTCCGTGATGGCGATGAGATGCACTTGCTCATCGCCTTCGCGCTGTTTGGGCCACGTCAGATCGGGGATAAACGCGATGCCGTGCCCTGCGTTGACGTAGCGAAAGACCGTCGTCGTGTTGTCGGTTTCGAAAATGATTTTCGGCTGAAAGCCCGCAATGGCGCAGTACGCGTTGGTGATTTGGCGCAACCCGTGCGTGCGAAACAAACTCACAAAGCCCATGTCTTTCACTTCGGCAAGCTTCACGCTCGTCCGATCGCCGAACGGCCCGTCGCTCTGAACGGCCAGCTTGATGGCTTCGTCGGCCAAGACGTAGAGGTGGTCGCCCGTGGGGCGTTCGCGCGTCGAATGGAGGCGCAAATGATAGTCCTTGGCCTCCCAGCGCACGGCCGCCGGCTGATGCAACAGGCGAAACGTCGCATCGGGGTGGCGTTCGCTGAAGGCCGTGCAGATTTGCGGTAAGCGCGACGACGCCGCTTCGACCACGATCGAGATGACCGTGTCGTCGTGTTGACGGCGGGCCTCCATCGCCGTCTCGAGTTTGGCCTTCATGCGAAACAGACGCGTCGTGAAGTCATAGAGCAGTTGACCGCTCTCGTTGACGACCATGCGATTGCCGCTGCGATCGAAGAGTTCGAGCCCGAACTCTTCTTCCAAGGCGCGAATGGCACGCGTCGCGGCCGGCTGCGGAATGTCGAGGTGGTCCGAGGCGCGGCTGACACCCCCCATTTCGACGACGCAACGAAAGACATTGAGCTGATGAAAGGTCATGGATCTTTGAGGCTCCTTCCGCATGATGACACTCATAAGAATACACCAAAGCGGCGGGGAACGTTGAACGTCAACCTGTCTGTAATTACGGTTGACAATCGACGTGTTTCCGAAGACAATGGTCGCATGGATACCGCATCGTTTGTTTTGAAGTGTTTACGCGAGGCGCCCCGGCCCGTATCGGGGCAAATCATGGCCGATCGGGCGGGCGTCAGTCGCGCCGCCGTCGGCAAAGCGGTCGAACGTCTCCGACGTGACGGCTTTGCGGTGGATGGCATCCCGAACGAAGGGTATCGGCTCACCGCCGCCTCGCCCGACCTCTCGGTCGCCGGCATCGAAAGCGCGCTCGCCGAGCGTTGGCGCACCACGGAGGTCATCGTCCTGGACGAGGTTCGTTCGACCAACGACGTCATGAAAGCGCGGTGGACGTCACACGATCGGCCCTGCCTCATCGTCGCGGAAACGCAGACGGCGGGACGGGGACGACGCGGCCGTACCTTCTTTTCGCCGCACGGCACGGGCCTGTACATGTCCCTCGGCGTCCGATGGGACCACGACGTCCCGCCGACGCTCGTCACGACCATGGCGGCCGTCGCCGGTTGCAGCGCCTTGGAACGCAGCTCGCCGAACGCGCCCGACGTCGGGATCAAGTGGGTGAACGATCTGTATGTGGGGCGACGCAAAGTCGGCGGCATTCTGACCGAAGCGTTGACGACCTTGGAGACCCGAGACATCGATGCCGTCGTGATCGGCATCGGGCTGAACGTGAACGCCCCAAAAGGCGGCTTCCCCGACGCGCTCCGTGACATCGCCGGAGCGCTCTACGGTCCCGACGTCACGATCGATCGGAATCGCTTGGCGGCCGACATTGTCAACGCCTTGGGCGACATCTTCGACCGCCTGCCGTCGCGCGATTACCTCGACGCCTATCGCGAACGGTGCTTTGTTTTGGGCCGCCGCGTGACGCTCGACTCGGGCGAGACCGTCATCCCGGAATCCATCTCCGACGACGGTGCCCTGTGCTATCGGCGGGGCGGTGTCCCGGTCGAGGTGACGTCGGGCGAAGTGCGCATCGCGGACTGGGAGGATCGGCCATGAGACGTTCCGTCGCTTCCATGACGTGGGCTGCGCTCCTAGGCGGGCTCACCTTCGTGCTCGGCTTGTTTCGCATTCCCGTCGGGCCGGTGCCCGTGACCTTGCAGACGTTCGGCGTCCTCATGGCGGGACTGGTGCTTCGTCCGTGGGAGGCCTTCTTTGCGATGCTGCTGCATCTGGCGCTCAAGTTGATCGTCGGCGGCGCCGCCGTCCTGTCGCCGGCCTTCGGCTTCGTCATCGCGTTTGTCGTCGTCGCGCCTTTGATGGCGCTCGTCATGCCGCGCGTTCGCGGACGCGCTTGGCTTGAAGGGGCGGTCATCGTCCTCGCGTCGCTTGCCCTCTACGTCATCGGGCTGCCCTACATGGCGTGGATCCTTCGCGTGTACATGGGCAAGGTCCTGAGCTTTCGCGAGCTGTTGATGACGGGCATGGTGATCTTTTTGCCCGGGGATGCCTTGAAAGCGCTGTTGGCATGGGCCGTCGGTCGCCGCGTGGTTCGGGTGACGCAACCTCGGGCGACGATGCCGTCCTGACGATCTCAGAATATTTTCGCATAAAAAATGTCCGCGACGGTCAGGCCGTCGCGGACAGGATCATCGGAGATGCTCGCGACGAAACGCGAGCGTCAAGCCGTGTGTTTACTTATAGTCCTTCTTACCGCTCAGAATGCCGAGCGCCACGTTTTCGGGCGTCAAGGGCAAGTGGTAGTAGTTGATGCCGAGCGCGTCGTAGAGCGCGTTGCCGATGGCCGAAGGCACGGCAATCATCGTGTGCTCCGCGACACCGCGGGCGCCGAACGGACCGTTGTACTGCGGGTTCTCGATGTAAATCGGAACGATTTCATCCGGCATGTCTTTCATGGTCGGGATCTTGTTGTCGGTGAACGAGGGGTTCAGGAGGACGTTGTCGTCGCTGAACTTGTAGCCCTCGAGGATCGCCGAGCCGATGCCCTGCATGACGCCGCCGATGACTTGGCCGTAGACCAAGCGTTCGTTGATGACTTGACCCAAGTCAAAGGCCGACGCGACCTTCAGGATGTGAATGCTGCCCGATTCGACGTCGACTTCGATGTCAACGGCGTGCGCGCCAAAGGTCCATGCCGCGGCCGGCAGGCCTTGACCCGTTTCGGAGTCGAGGTTCGTCAAACCGTCGGCCATGCAAATGCCGTGCGAGATCAACGGACCGCCGATGCCTTTGCCGTCGGGGTACATGTAACCGAGCGCCATGTCTTTGTAAGCAATGCGGAGTTCGGGGCGGTGCGGGCTGTAAATGTAGCCGTCCTTGTGCGCCAAAAATTCGGGCGCGACGTGCAGAACTTGTCCCGCGATGTTTTTCATCTGCGCGACCATGTTGCGCGCCGCCCGAATGGTGGCGTTGCCGCCCATCCAGGTGAATTTCGAGGCGACCGTGTTCCAGTCGTAGGGGTTCGTTTCCGTGTTCGTCTGGCGAATCGTTTCGACCATTTCAATCGGAATGTCGAGCTCTTGCGCCGCGATTTGCGCCATGGCCGTGAGGGCGCCCTGACCGTAGTCGATGGCACCGATCATCATCTTGACGTGGCCGTCGCCGCACATTTGCATGATGACGGAAGACGAGGTGTTCGGAGGCATGGCCGGTGCTTTTTGAATCATGGCGAAGCCTTTGCCGCGCACCTTACCGGTCTTCCACTCTTCTCTGCGTTCTTCTTCGGATTTGCGTCCCGTCCAGCCGATTTCCTTCACGACGGCCGTGAGACAGTCGGTCGGGCTTCCGGTGCTTTCGGTGACGAGCTCGCCCGAGATCGTTCTCGAGCCGGGGCGCAGCAAGTTCTTCATGCGGAACTCGTACGGGTCGATGCCGAGCTTCTGCGACAGGATGTCGGTTTGACGCTCGATCGTCCACAGGGTCTCCAAGTGACCGAAGCCGCGGTACGCGGTGCTGAACACCTTGTTGGTGTAAATCGTGTTGGAGACGATGGATGCGTTCGGAATGTCGTACGGGCCGAGGCCGCCGTAGACGGCCGTCTTGCCGACGTTGACGCCGTAGTCGGCGTACGCGCCGGAATCCCAGTCGTACACAATCGACGTGGCGGTGATTTCGCCGTCCTTCTTGACGCCGGACTTGATGTGACCGCGCATCCCGGCACGGGTGGGCATGTAGTTGAACTCTTGCTCACGCGTCATTCTCAGTTTGACCGGAGCGCCGCCGCAGGCACGCGACAAGATGGTGCCGAGCGGTTCCAGGTGAATGCCGGATTTGCCGCCGAAGCCGCCGCCCACGAAGGGAATGTGCACTTCGATATCCGACTCGTTGACACCGAAGCTGTCGGCCATCATCTGACGGAGGGCAAAGGGCGACTGTGCCGAGGACCAAATCTTGATGCGATTGGTGTAAGGATCGGCTTCCACGATCGCGACGTGCGTTTCGAGCGGCACGTGCGCGACGGCGGGCAGGGAGAATTCGTTTTCGACGATCATGTCGGCTTCTTCGAACCCTTCCTCGGGAACGCCGCGGCAAGCCTTGTTCAAGCTGGCGATGTTCGAGTTGGCTTGCGGGAAGAAGACGCCCACGGTGTGCTTGAGTTCCGCGATGTCCTCGTGAACGAGGATGTCGGCCTTCAACGCGTCGTCGATGGTGCGCACGGGTTCCAAGACTTCGTATTCGATGTCGATGAGCGAAATGGCTTCTTCCGCGATGGCTTCCGTGTCGGCGGCGACGGCCGCGACGACTTCGCCTTGGTAGCGCGTCTCATCGCATGCGATGATGCGTTTGTCTTGCATGTACAGGCCGACCAAAACGGAGCAGCTTTGGCCGTGCAGAACGGCGCGAACGCCGGGCAGCGCCTCGGCCTTGCTCGCGTCGACTTTGACGATCTTCGCCCGTGCATACGGGGAGTGGAGCGTCTTGCCGTACAGCATGCCGGGCAGCTTCAGGTCGAATGTGTAGCGGGCTTGGCCCGTCACTTTTTCGGTCGCGTCCTTACGCTCGTACCCTTGTCCGACATGTTTATACTGCGACGTATAGTCGCCATGTTTTTGATAGGTAAATTGCTCTAAATGTTCTTGATGGGTCATGAACGGTTCAACTCCTCTCTCTCGCGTTTTGCAGCGCGTTTCACTGCGTTGAAAATCTGCAAGTAGCCGGTGCAGCGGCAGAGGTTGCCCGCCATGCCTTCTTTGATCTCTTCATCGGTAGGATCGGGGTTGCGATCGAGCAGGGCACGGGCCGACATCAACATGCCGGGGGTGCAGAACCCGCATTGCAACGCGTCGACGGCGATGAATTCTTGTTGGAGAATGCTGAGTTGGCCAAATTTCGACAGGCCTTCGACGGTCAGCACTTCGCCGCCTTGGGCTTCAATCGCCAAAACGAGGCACGAGGTCACGGCTTTGCCGTTGAGAATCACGGTGCACGCGCCGCATTCGCCTTCGCCGCACGCTTCTTTCGCGCCCATCAAATTGAGTTTATCGCGCAAGAAGTGCAACAGCAGCATCGTCGGGTCGATCGATTCGACCACGGGTTGGCCGTTGACGGTGCACGACAGAACCACGTGGCGCTGTTCCGATTCGATGTGGGCCTGTTCCATGGCACACAATTTTTTATCTTGGGTCGTCATACGCTTGGCCTCCTAACCTACCAGTTGCTTCAAGCAGCGCTTGAGCAACACGCCTGCCATGTGCAAGCGGTATTCTTTCGAAGCACGAACGTCGGAGATCGGTCGAATATGATGTTTGATTTCTTCGGCCGCCCATTCGATCGACGCATCGTTGACACCTTTGGCGTTGAGACCTTCTTCGAGTTCTGTGAGACGCAGGGGCGTGATCGCCACGGCATTGATGCCGATGGCCGCTTTGCCTTCGCCGTCGATGCGGCAGGCAACGCCGACCGACGAAAGGTCGTGGCCCTTCAAGCGCGTCTGACGTTTGTAGCAACTCTTATCTCCCTTACCGGGGTCGGGGAGGAAGACCGAAACGACGAGTTCGTCTTTTTCCAGGGCGTTCTTTTTCACGCCGGTGAAGAACTCGTTGATCGGCAGGCTCCGCTCTCCGCGAGCGCTGGCGATGTTGACGACGCCGTCGTAGATCAAGAGCGACGGGGGCAAATCGGCGCCGGGTGAGGCGTTGCAGATATTGCCGACCAAGGTCGCGCGGTTTCTCAACTGGTACGAGGCCAAAACCGAGGCCGCGTCGTGGAGTGCGCGATACTTCTCTTTGACGACATCGCATTCCGCGATCTCATTGACGTTGACGTTGGCGCCAATGGTGAGCCCTTTGCCTTCGACGTACTCAAACACGTCGAGGTCGGGGATCCCTTTGATGTCAAGGATGTGCTTTGCATCGATGATGTTGTGGCGAAGCATGATCAACAGATCGGTGCCGCCCGCCAGAATGTAGGTCGCGTCGTCCCGCGCCAATACATCCAAGGCTTCATCCAGTGCAAGCGGTTTGACATAATCAAATTTACTTAGCACGAATAACCTCCTTCTGCACAGCGAAACACTGTATTCTGACGGTTAAACCGTCATGTTTGCTTAATACAAATACAATACAAGTTTAACACGAAACCCCGCGGGGCGTTTTGTAGGTTGTCATAAAAAAAGGCGAATAAACGGCTCCAAATTGAAGGGAAGCCACAAAAGAAAAGGACAAGTTCCCGCATTTTGTCGGGATTTACAGTGCATATCGGTCCGATTGTATGGCAGATCGCCCACATTACGTTTTACATTTAAACAACAAACGGTTAAAATGACAGAGGCGGCGCGTTCGTACGTTCATCATTTGTACATATTGACAGTTATAAAATTTTTCCTGATATTTGAAATGTTGTGTGCTAACATGATACATGGATGATACAAGATAAATCCTGTAGTTAAATGCCAACACATTGCCGCCTCATTTTGTGTAAAATAAATTAAAGGAGCTTTTTGCCGTGACCGATCGCAATCAGTTAAAAATTCAACTACGCGACATCCTCAATGTCGATTTGCTCCAAGATGCCGAGGTGCTGGCGGGGGAACGCGGGCTGTCGAACAGCATCGTGTCCGTCAACGTCATGGAAGTGCCCGACATCATCGACTGGGTGCGTCCCGGCGAATTTCTTTTGACCACCGCCTACACGTTCAGCGACGATATTGAGATGTTTGAAGCGCTCATTCCCAAGCTGAAAGCGAAGCGCGTGTGCGGCATGGGCATCAAGACGCAGCGGTACATCAGCGAAGTGCCCGAACGGGTGCTGCGCGTGGCCGACGAAATTGATTTCCCGATCATTCGCATTCCGCAGAGCGTGCAGTACGGCGACCTCATCAAGGAAATATTCAACCACATCATCGGCGAACAAACACGCTTGTTGAGCCGCATCAACGACTTCAACAGCACGGTCCGCGACATCATGTTGCGTCACGGCGGCATGCAGGCCGTCGCCGAGCAGATCTACCTGGCGCTCGACGCGCCCGTGGTGATCCGCGACGATATTTTCCGTGACGTGTACCTCTATTGTCCCGACCCCGACGCGGAGGCGTTGATTGCCGACGACTATCGCGAGATCGCGAAGATGGAGCCGCAGACCACCCACATGTTTCTGGGCGATCGTCGTCGCGAAGCGCGCGTCGGCGAACACGGCATTCACCGCTTCACGATTCCGATTTTCTTTGACAACACGCACTACGGCAGCATCTATATATGGGATACCAAGGAATCGATCCGTTCGCAGGATTTGTTTGTGATCGAATCGGCCTCGTCCCTGATCGCCCTCGACATTTTAAATCGCATCACGCTCGTCGAACGCGAAAACGTCCATCAGACGACGTTTTTGGAGCAATTGCTGAGCGACGATGCCGCGGAGCAAGACCGCGCCATCGAGAATGCCGATTATTACCTCTACCATCCGGAAAAACCGAGTCAGATCGTGGTGCTCGACGTGGAAGACAAGGGCAGCCGCCTGCAGATGACGCCGAACAACGCGCGCATGATCAAGAACCTCAATACCGGGTTGTTGAATTTGACCAATCGCCTCCGCCAGGAATACGGAGGTTATTTCTTGTCGACGCGCAAGAGCGATCGCGCGATCTTCCTCTTGCAATATGAGAAAAATTCCACGGCGGAAGAGCGCGGTGCCATGTGCCAGCGATTCATCAACATTTTGTTGCGCAACACGCAGCAGGCGGAGACGCTGCCGGTGCCGCACATCGGCGTCGGATCGTGCGTCGAGTCGCATCGCCAACTGCAGGCGAGTTTGCAGCAGGCGGAGCAGGCCGTGCGCATTCTGCAGAGTCGCGGCGACACCGAACAATCGGTCTTGCATTACGACGATCTCGGCCTTTTGCGCGTGCTCGGACACCCGCTGTTGCGTGACGACGCCTTGGCCTACGCGAACGAAGTGCTCGCCGATTTGGAAGCCCACGACAGTACGCAGCGCGGCGACTTGCTCGATACCGTGCGCGTCTATTTTGAAGCCGGCGGCAACTTAAAGCGCGTTTCGGAGATCATGTTTACGCACTACAATACCGTCATCTATCGGATCAATCGCATCCGCGACATGTACGGCATCGATCTGCGCGATCCCGAAACGGCGTTTAATTTGCAACTCGCCTTGAAGATTAAGGAACTGATCCAATGAACGCGGATCCTCGGGGACATGCGTGCATCATTGCCTCCGATTTGCGTCGGACGCTTTTGACGCGCGGCGCGATGAGCTTTGACGTGCACTCCGTGTTTCGCACATCGGTCAATTTGATCGCCGAAGACGAGACGTTCATCACGATCGCCTCGTCGGATCGCGACATCATGCCCATGGGGCTCGTGATCGAGGAAAAGCCGAAACCGGCGTCCTACATTCATGTGGACGATGTCGTCGATTACGGCGGCGACATGGCGCTGACCATTCGCCGAACCGGTGTGACCATTGATTTGTTCAATGCGCGCGTCTGGGATCCCGCGCTGCGCGATCATCCGCCGACGACCGCCGCACAGCGTCGGGCGTCGCTCGCATGGATCCGTGAACGTCTCCGCGCGATCAAGCCGGAAAACGGCGGGGTCGCCCCGTTGATTGCGTGTTCCGACGATTCGGCGACGTCCTCGGGACGCGCGCCGAACATGTATTGTTCTTTCATCGGCGGCGATCTGGAAGCGTTCATGACCGCGCTGGGCGAAGACGACTACGTGAAGGCCTTGGAGTGCTCACGTCGCCTCATCGGGTTCGGCCCGGGGCTCACGCCGTCTTGCGATGATTTTTTGGCGGGCGTGATGCTCAGCTTGTACGACATGTACGTGCGCACGGGCACCCGCCACGATACGATCGATCGCTTCCTGCGTTCCATCGCGGCCTACGCCAAGGGCGCGACGACGCTCGTCAGTTACCACATGCTCAGGCATGCGGCGGAAGGCAAGGCGAGCGATGCGTACATTCAACTTGTGCACGCCGTCGCCACGGGCGACGTCAAGAAATTGGCGCGTGTCGGCGAACGTGCCCTCGCCATCGGTGCGACGTCCGGCGGCGACTTTATGTATGGTCTCTACCGCGCACAGACCATGCTGTTGGACAACGCCGTGCCCCAAGACATGGCGTCTTCGAAGTGACCATTTGGACGCGATGAGGTAGCAACCGCGTCCATTGTGATAAACAAGTAACTTAAAGTAAGGAGTGATACGGACATGATTCAAACACTGGTAAGAGAAAACGCGTACTACGACTCCGTTACCCTGATGCTCATTTCACGCGAAATGAAATCCATGGATGGCGTCGAGGAAGTACTCGTCGGCATGGGGACAGAGCTTAACATCGATTTGGTGAAAAAACTCGATATGTTCCCGCCGGAACTGGAAGGCGTGACGCCGAACGATTTGTTCATCGCCGCCAAGTTCGACGAATCGAAAGTCACGATGGACGAACTCATCCAATCGTTTGACGAACAGATTAACAGCAAAAAAGAAGCGTCGTCGGGAGACTACCGCCCGCCGACATTGCACTCCGCGCTCGAACACCTGGAAGGTGCCAATCTGGTGACCATTTCGGTGCCCGGCCGCTATGCCGCGGAAGAAGCGGAAGGCGCCTTGCAACAAGGCCTGAACGTGATGCTGTTCTCGGACAACGTGACGGTGGAAGATGAGCTTCGGCTCAAGAAGATGGCCGTGGAAAAAGGCCTCTTGATGATGGGTCCCGACTGCGGTACCGCGATCATCAACGGCGTTCCGCTCTGTTTCGCCAACGTGGTGAAACGCGGCAAGATCGGCGTCGTCGGCGCGTCGGGAACGGGCACGCAGGAAGTGACCGTTCGCGTCGATCAGCTCGGCGAAGGCCTCTCGCAAGTCATCGGCACCGGCGGCCGCGACCTCAAGGACGACATCGGCGGCCTGATGATGATCACCGGGTTCGAGGCATTGATCGAAGACCCCGAAACCGAAGTCATCGTGTTGATTTCGAAACCGCCGGCCCCCTCGGTTGAAAAGAAGATCTACGACATCGTCGCCCGTTGCGACAAGCCCGTGGTCATCGACTTTATCGGCGGTGACGCGAAGGCGATCGAAGACGCGGGCGCCACGGCGTGCGTGAGCCTCGAAGACGCGGCGCGGAAAGCCGTCGCGTTGTTGCGCGGCGAAAAACCCGTCGACTTTGACGGATTTGACCAATCCGACGACGAGATCAACGCCATCATTGATGAAGCGCTCGCCAAATTGAAACCGGATCAAAAATATTTGAGAGCGCTGTTTACCGGCGGCACGCTGGCCGACGAAGCGATCAAATATTTGGGCGAAGCACGCCCCGTTTATTCGAACATTCCCTTGACGCCCGATCGCGGCTTTGAACACCTCGACGGTCTCAACGGCCACATCTGCTACGACCTCGGCGAAGACGAGTTCACGCAGGGTCGCCCGCACCCGATGATTGATCCCATGACGCGGACCGAATTCTTCAAATCGCACGTCGACGATCAATCGGCCATCATCTTGGTGGACGTCGTGCTCGGCTACGGCTCCTATGTGGATCCCGCCGGCGCCGTCGCCGAATCGGTGACCGAGATTCGCGAACGCCTGGCGAAAGAGGGCAAAGACATCATCGCCGTCGCCTCGATCACGGGCACGGACAAAGACCCGCAAGACCTCGACAAATCGGTCGAATCGCTTGAAGCGGTCGGCATCATCGTGATGCCCTCGAACGCGCAAGCCGTTCGTCTCGTCGACCTGATGATGCAACGCCTGGAAGCGTAGGGAAGGAGGAACACCATGGCAGTCAAAGATTTATTTAAACAAGACCTGAAAATCGTCAATATGGGCCTCGAGTCGTTTTATGACGATCTCAAAAGCCAAGACGTTCCGGCCATCCATGTGGATTGGAAACCTGCGGCCGGCGGCAACAAGAAGATGGCCTCGCTCCTTGGGATGCTCAGAGGCACCAAATAATTGAAAGAAAGAGAGAACAACCATGGCAAATTTTATTGATGAAGCCAACAAAAAAGCACTGGAAATCATGCAGAGCGCCCAGCCGACGCTCGTCGGCATGGGCATTGCCGGGGACGTGATCCCGGGCATGAAGAAAAAGCTCGTCCTGCACGCCGGTCCCCCGATTACGTGGGACAAGATGTCGGGACCGCTGCGCGGCGCCGTCACCGGCGGTTTGGTCTATGAAGGCCTCGCCAAAGACCTCGAAGAAGCGGAAGAACTCGCCAAGTCCGGTGAGATCGAATTTGATCCGTGCCACCACCACGCGGCCGTCGGGCCGATGGCCGGTGTCGTCACGGCGTCGATGCCCGTCTTCATCGTCGAGAACAAGTCGCAGGGCAACCGCGCGTTCTGCACGATGAACGAAGGCCTCGGTGAAGTGCTCCGTTTCGGCGCGTTCAACGAGAACGTCCTGAAGCACCTGAAATGGATGGAAGAAAAACTCTATCCGATCCTGAAGGAAGCGATTGAAATTCACGGCCCGATCGATCTGAAAAACATGATCGCGCAAGCCGTTCAGATGGGCGACGAAGTCCATAACCGCAACAAGGCGGCGACCTCGCTGTTCATCCGTGAGATCGCGTCGAGTCTGTTGAAGGTCGATGCGCCGCAAGAAGAAAAAGTCAAGGTGTTCGACTTCTTGAACTCGAACGACCACTTCTTCTTGAACATGTCCATGCCGGCCGCCAAATCCTCGATGGATCCCGTCGGCAAGATCAAGCACTCGACGATCGTTTACACGATGTGCCGCAACGGCACCGAGTTCGGCATTCGCGTCGCCGGCTGCGGAGACAAATGGTTCACGGCGCCGGCCGAGATCATCGACGGCCTGTATTTCCCGGGCTACTCGATGGACGACGCCAACCCGGACATCGGCGACTCGTGCATCACGGAGACCTACGGCCTCGGCGGTTTCGCCATGGCGACGGCTCCGGCCATCGTTCAGTTCGTCGGCGGTACCCCGCAAGACGCGGTGAACTACACGACGTCCATGTACGAAATCACGACGGAAGAGAGCGGTGCCTACAAGATGCCGCCCATGAACTTCCGCGGCACGCCGACCGGCATCGATATTCGCCTCGTCATCGAGACGCAGATCCTGCCCGTCATCAACACCGGTATTGCCAGCAAACACGCGGGCGTCGGCCAAGTCGGCGCGGGCGTGGTCCATCCGCCGATGAAGTGCTTCGAGGACGCGTTGGAAGCGTTCGCGGCGCAATTGCAAGCGGACGGCATGCTTGGATGAATCGTGTAGAATATACGTAAAGGGATGTCACCGCGGCAACGCGGGTACAATAGATACACTAATGCTCACACAGAAAGGGAGGAACAATTTTATGTTCAAAGACTGGAGCAAAGTCAAGATGTATGACTTGACGATGAACCTCAACCACATGACGCCCCCGTGGCCGACCTACGAGCCCCTCGGTGTCCAATACTTCAAACGTCTCGCCCCGAACGGCGCGAACGGCATGATCATCAAAACCTCGAACCACGTCGGTACGCACTTGGACGGCCCGATGCACTTTGATACGGGCGGCCGCGACATCGCGTCCCTCGAACTCGAAAAACTCGTCGGCCCCGGTGTCGTCGTTGACCTTTCCGACATCGCGGAAGACTGGTCGATCTACACGCCGCAGGACATCATGGACCGCGTCGAAGTGAAGAAGGGCGATATCCTCTTCATCAACACCGGCTACCATAAGTACTCGGCCGAAGGATCCGAACCGGACGAGCGCCGCTACATGCTGCGTCACCCCGGCCCGTCGACGGACTTCCCCGACTGGTGCAAAGAGATGGAAATCAAGTACCTCGCCGTTGACTGCGGTTCGGCGGACCACCCCATGAACACGAAGATTCGTGACTGGGAGCCGAAAGAAGCGGAAAAATGCGACGCCTACATGCGTGAAAAATACGGCAAAGGCCTGAACGAAATTTACAAATGGCCCGACACCTATCAGTGCATGCATATCTGGCTGTTCCCGAAACCTTGGGAGTGCATCCACGCCGAGTGCATCGGCGGTGAGATCGACAAGGTCTTGAACAAGCGCCTCATCCTCGGAACGTTCCCCTGGAAGTTCCAATACGGTGAATCCGCGTTCTGCCGCTGCGTCGCCTTTGACGTCGAAGACTAATTGAAACACGGCCATTCTTAATTGAATAGGCTTCATCGGCCCGCTCGGTCGGTCCACACTGGCCGGGCGGGCTTTGATATATTTATGAAGGATATTGACGGACGATCACAATGAATATTTTTCTTGAAACCTTTCGATCGCTCTTCCCGTTGTACTTTTATCTCATCCTCGGCGCGGTGCTGCGCAAGACCGGCATCATTCCGGGGTCGATTGAGAAGCCGTTGAATCGCATCGTCTTCACGGTCTTTTTGCCGGCGATGCTGTTTTTGAGCGTTTACAACATCGATCTTGCCGAAGACATCCAATGGATGTCGCTCGTGTTCGGCGTGGTGGGGGTCATTGTGATCGCCGTCATCGCGATGATCGTGACGGCGAAAAAATGCGAATCCAAGGCCGTCGCGTCCGTTGTCTCCCAAAGCGTTTACCGGACGAACTTCGGCGTTTTGGGCATCGTCTATCCGACGTTGCTCTACGGCGCCGATCGGATCGGTCCCGCGAGCATGCTCATCGCCGTCATCGTGCCGGTGTTCAATATTTTGGGCGTGATCAATCTGGAGTTGATGCGCGGGGGAGCGGGAGAGCGCCCGAAAATCTCGAAAATCCTGAAAGGCGTCATCACGAACCCCTTGAATCTCGCGGTGCTCTTCGCCCTGTTTTTCCATCTCACGGGATGGAAAATTCCGGAATTGATTCTGGTGCCGTTCCGATCCATCGGGGATGCGGCGCCGACGTTGGCGATGATCCTCGTGGGGGCGGCCATCACTTTGAAGGGCATGGCCAAAAACAAGAAGCTCATTGCGATCTCCGTGGGGGCGCGCCTGGTGCTCGTGCCCGCGATCATGATCCCCCTGGCCGTGATCTTCGGCTTCCGCGACGTCACGCTCCTGGCCCTCATGGTGGCCTTCGGCGGTCCGATCGCCTCGACCTTGCCCGCGATGGCCTACGAGATGGGCGGGGATGGTGAGTTGGCCGCGCAGAGCGTCGCCGTCTCGACGGTGCTGTCGCTCTTCACGTTGCACATCCTCGTGGTACTGCTCCGCACGCTCGGATACGCGTAAGTCCGCATCGACCCCATTTATCCGTAAAACAAAAGCGGCGATGACCTCGGGCCACCGCCGCTTTTGGATGCGACGTTCAAATCGTCCGCGTTCTTTACAGAATCTTCACGATGCGTTTCGGATCGCGCGGTTGCGCTTCGGGGTAGTCGCCGGACGGATAGCCCAGGGCGAGGTTGCCGATACCGACGTAGTCGTCTTTCAAGCCCCACTGTTTCAGCAAAGCTTTGCCTTCGGGCAATTCAAAGACTTCTTTTGCGCGGTGGATCCAGCACGATTCCACGCCGACCGCGTGGGCCGCGTTCATGAGGTTGCCAAGCACGAGGCTGCCGTTTTCGACGGCGCAGGAGCTGCCTTGTTTGGCGAGGACGACGATGATCGTCGGGGCCCCGTAGTACGGGTCATCGGCGGGTTCGCCGCTCTGTTGTTCGACGACTTTCGCGTTGAGCGCCTTCAGCTCTTTCACGGTCTCGGGCTTTTGAACGGCCACGAGCACGGTGTCTTGGCGCGGCGAGGCCGCGTAAAGGCCGGCTTCCAAAATTTGATCGAGCTTATCCTCGGGCACGCATTTATCTTGGTAACCGCGGACGCTTCTGCGTTCTTTCAAGTCATTTAACGTTTTGTTCATGTACATTCGCTCCTTTAAAATTTGATTTCAAAATACAATTAACAGTATACGCCCGAAACTCCGTTCCTGCAGTAATCCAAGGCACATTTTGACAACATAAAAGGTGGCCGCCGAAGCGGCCACCTCTTGTTTGTGGTTCGTCAGCCGATCAGGCCGACGTCATGGTGCGATTAGTCCTTCAAGGGCAGTTCCGCAACGGGTTCAGCGTCGTGATCTTTGAACGTGTAATCTTTCCCCGGCAGGATCGCATTCAGGATGATGCCGAGCAACGCCGAAACGGCGAGACCGGAAAGCATAACGCTGCCAATCTGGATGCCGCCCGTTCCGCTCAAGCTGATGCCGAGGCCGGACACGAGAATGACCGACGTGATCATCAGGTTGCGCGCTTTGGTGAGGTCAACGTGGTTTTCAACCATGTTGCGGACACCGATCGCGGAGATCATGCCGTACAGGACGAACGACACGCCGCCGATGGCGGGCGCGGGGATCGTCAGGATGAAGGTACCGACGGCGGGGAACAGGCTCGCGATGACCGCGATGATCGCGGCGACACGAATAACGCCCGGAGCGTAGACGCGCGTCAGCGCGAGAACGCCGGTGTTCTCACCGTACGTGGTGTTCGCGGGACCACCGAAGATCGAGGCCAAGCTCGTGGCAAGGCCGTCGCCCATCAGGGTGCGGTGGAGGCCCGGATCGCTCATGAAGTTTTTGCCGACGGTGGCGGAGATCGCGGAGATATCGCCGACGTGCTCCATCATCGTGGCAAGCGCAATGGGTGCGATGGTGATGATCGCGCTCCCATCAAACTGCATGAATTGTTGTTTGCTGATCGGAACCGCAACGACTTTCTGAACGGTCGAGAAACCGGAGAAGTCCACCATGCCGCACGCGAGGGCCACCAAGTAACCGACGATGACGCCGATCAAAATGGGGATGACCTTGATCATGCCTTTGCCCCAGATGTTGCAGATGATGATGGCGGCGATGGCAAGCACCGCGACCAGCCAGTTGAGTCCGACGGGGACCAGTTTTTCGCCCACCGTGACTTGGCCTTCAATGTTGCCCAAGGCGGTCGGAGCGAGAATGAGGCCGATGCAGATGATGATCGGACCAGTGACGACGGGCGGGAACCACGTCATGACGCGTTTAACACCGACGAGTTTGATGATGCCGGCGAGCACCATATAAATCAAGCCGGCGACAAACACACCGCTGCAGGCTTTGGGCAGATTCTCCGGCATAAAGGTTTCCGAGAATGGGCCGCCGCCCGTGACGATGTTGTACCCTGCGATAAACGCGAATGAAGAGCCGAGGAAGGCAGGTACTTTACCCTTCGTCAGCAAATGGAACAGCAGCGTACCCAAACCGGCCATGAGCAGTGTCGTGGTGACACTCAGCCCCGTCAGGATGGGGACGAGCACTGTTGCGCCAAACATCGCGACGGCATGTTGGAAGCCGAGCACGATAATCTGGCCGGCGTTCAGACCCTTGGTATCATAGATCGGGTCGACGCCAAGTCTTACTTTTTCGTTTGTCATTCGTCCATCTCCTCTCAAACAAGTGGTTTCTGAATAGAATTACCGCCGCTTTCCGTCCCGTGTTCTCGGCCCATGGTAGCGAGGGCACGGAGACGTGAGGGGATGGAATGCGTCGTTCAGAACACTCATTATTGATACGTCCATATCCTAGCACACGTACGTTATTAATGCATTATTACTTTTTACAGGTTCCATCACAATTTGCGCACATAAAATACACAATTGACCATGATATGCAGTGAGATATGCGGCCAAAAGCGGGGCTGGCGGGAGGGTAATTGTGCAATATCGACAAAATTTGTGAAATTTGTATGGAGGCATCGCCCAAAGGGCGCCATCGCTTTTTGCATGAATTTACAGCAAGATCCGCATATTGATCAGGCAAATATAACGTGGAGCAAAGGCGTGGTTATTTGTTATACTGTCGGTTGCGACGTCTTCCGCACGGTCCCGTAGCTCAGCCGGATAGAGCGTTGGTCTCCTAAACCGAAGGTCACGCGTTCGAATCGCGTCGGGATCACCACGTCGTCCGTAAAGGAAGACATAAGGAAACGAGCGGCACGGCCGCTCGTTTCCTTTTTCGGTCGCCCGAGGCGACGGTTATTTCTTTCTCTTTTTCTTGTTCACAATTCCGAGAACGCTGCTGATGATCGGGAGCAGGTACTGCAAGTTGGAGCCGCCCTTTTCGGCGCGGGCGCGCCGTGCCCCGACGATGCCGTTGAACGTATCGGTAATGTTGACAACAAGGTTGGACGTCGAGTCGGTGATGTCGCTGATCGCTCCGGTCACGGAGTCGACGTCGTCCAACACTTCGGGCAGTGTTTCTGCGACGGAATCGGTGATGTCGATGAGGTTGCCGCTGATGATTTCAACGTTGTCCACGATCGTCGGCAGTTTCTCGGCGGTTTCTTCCACCGCCGGGGTGATGTCGACGATCATTTTATCAACACGTTTCAGCGTCGACAGCAATTTGAACAAGAAGATCGCGAGCGCAATGAGCGCAATGGCACCGGTCACCCCCAAAAGAATGGCGATGAAGGTTCCGGAATCGATGGTTGCGGCAAGCAACGTAGTGGTCATGAGGATCTCCTTTTAATACTCGGTTCGAGGGTCGTTCGGCGACGTGGGTCGCGTTTACTTCTTATCGGCCTTTTTCTTGACGTCTTCGGCTTTTTCTTCGACGTCTTTGGCCTTTTCCTGAACTTTTTCCGCGCCTTCTTCGACGATTTCCGCCCCGTCTTTGGTGGCTTCTTTCGCCTTTTGGCGAGCTTTGCGGGCCGCGGAACGCGCCTTTTTCTCGGCGGATTCTTTGGTCTCTTCCACTTTGTCTCGGATCTTCTCGTGCGTCTCTTGCGCGAATTCTTTCACCGTTTCCGCACCTTCTTGGGCGGCGAGGCGAATTTGCTCACGCGTCTCTTCGCCCGATTGCGGGGCGAGCAGGATGCCGGCGGCGGCGCCCGCCATGGTGCCCAGGATGAAGCCCCAGGTGGCTTTCCGTCTGCGATCTCTTCTGTTTTGGCCGGTGAAGGCTCCGACGATTTCTTCAACAAACATATGATGTAACTTCCTTTCTTTGCTTGACTTCCGCGCGTGGCGGGTTGGACATAATTGTAGCATAGGCATGGAACGTTGCGACGTCATGTACGTCACGCATTTCGGAGCTTTTGGGCGAATGTCGGATCGGACGTTTCATGTGTATAATGGAGGCAGTTTTGTGGTGGAGGACGAGGGGACGTGAACAATAAATTCCGCTACAAGAAAGCCATCGGCCCGGAAAATTTAATTGCTTTGGCGATCATCGTGGTCGTCTTTGCGCTGCTCGGTTCCGAGATGGGGGGCGCCACGCTCGTGCGCTCGATGTTTGCGATCGCGTACGATCTCCTGATGAACACCGTGTTCTACATCATGGCGGTCGCCGTGTTGGCGGGCGCGTTTGCCGGCGTCTTGACGGAATTCGGCGTCGTCGCGCTCGTGCACCGCATCTTGTCGCCGCTGATGTGGCCCGTCTACCGTTTGCCCGGGGCGGCCGCGATCGGCATCGTCACCACGTTCTTGTCCGACAATCCGGCGATCTTGACGCTCTGCGACGACAAACGTTTTCGATCGTTTTTCAAGAAATATCAGCTGCCCGCATTGACGAACCTCGGCACCTCGTTCGGCATGGGGTTGATCGTGATCGTCTTCGTTTTGGGGCTCGACGCCCGGCCGGGCGATCCCGTGGGGTTGGCCGTCGCCTGCGGTGTGGTGGGCGCCGTGATCGGCAGCATCGTCAGCACGCGCATCATGATTCGTCACACGCGCAAGCGGTTCGGCACGCAAGAAGAGAGCGTCGAGACGCGCGCGGAAACGCCGGACGTGTCGCTGTTTGAGTATCGGGAAGTGCGTCAAGGCGGCGTCGGTCGTCGCCTGATGGACGCGTTGCTGGAAGGCGGGGCATCCGGGGTGAAGGTCGGCCTTTCGATCATTCCCGGCGTGCTCGTCATCTGCACGCTCGTCATTTTATTGACCAACGGACCCGATGCGGCCCATCCCGGCGTCGGGGTCTTGCCCTGGATCGGCGAAAAACTCGAGTTTATCCTGGTGCCGATTTTCGGCTTCTCGTCGCCCGACGCGATCGCCGTGCCGCTGACGTCGCTCGGTTCGGCCGGGGCGGCGATGGGGCTGTTGCCGGAGCTCTATTCGACGGGGCGCATCCATGCGAACGACCTCGCCGTGTTCATCGCCATGTGCATGTGCTGGTCCGGATATCTCAGCACGCACGTCGCCATGATGGATGCGCTCGATTTCCGCGAACTCTCGGGGCGCGCGATCACCGCGCACACGGTCGGCGGGCTCGCCGCCGGCATCGCCGCCCACGGTCTGTTTCGGCTCTTGTCGCTGATCGTTTAAGGCGTTTCGGTCGTCCGCGATCGGCGAGTCGAACGCCGGTGCCTATGCTATAATCTGGGCGTTGGCATCGGGCCGATCAACCCATGATTTCAGGCGTTGTCGGCACGACGGAAGCGGATGTGTGAAGGGAGTTTCGGGATGCATGTCAAAGGGGTTGCGTTGCGGTCGCTGATCAATGATTTCGGATTTGACATCGCGTACGACGGAGGACACGTGGCGACGACCACGATCGATGTTCCCGACTTGACGCGCCCGGGCCTGCAACTCGTCGGTTATTTCAAACATTTCGAGCCCGATCGCATTCAGTTGATCGGAAACATGGAAATGGCCTTTCTCGATTCGCTGTCGAGCGAAGAGAAATTGCGCAGCCTGGATCGCCTCTTCATGACGGGCATCCCGTGCCTCATCATGGCGGGCGCCAACGATCCCCCCAAAGAGATGATCATGTGCGCCGAGCGCTACGGCGTGCCGATTCTCAAGACGGATGCGCCGACGTCGTCCGTGTTCAGCGCCTTGGTGAAACATTTGAATGTGGAGCTCGCCCCGCGCTGTACGATCCACGGCGTCTTGGTGGAGGTCTTGGGCGAGGGCGTGCTGATGCTCGGCGAATCGGGCGTCGGCAAGTCGGAGACGGCGCTCGAATTGGTGAAGCGCGGCCATCGCCTGATCGCCGACGACATGGTGGAGGTGCGGCGCGTTTCGCAAACGACGTTGTTGGGACGTTCGCCGGAAAACATCCGCCATCTGATCGAGATTCGCGGGCTCGGCATTCTGGACGTCAAAGAGTTGTACGGCGTCTCTTCGGTCAAAATTCAAGAGCGCGTCGACTTTGTCATCAACTTGGAATTTTGGGACGAGTCGAAAAATTATCGGCGCCTCGGCAACGAGGAGGAGCAGACCGATATTCTGGGCGTGTGTGTGCCGTCGGTGACGATTCCGGTGCGCCCCGGACGCAACTTGGCGATCATCGTGGAATTTGCGGCCATCAATTTCCGAAACCAAATGATGGGATACGACACGGTGCGCGAAGTGACCGAACGGATCTATTTGAAATAACGAAGGAGGGACGGCGGTGAAGAGCGATCATCGATGGGACGAAGCGTTCGAGACGTTGCGTGCGATCGAAGGCCTGGAGGTGCGACGCGACGAACCGCTCGCGCCGTGGACGCGATTCCATGCGGGCGGGGCGGCCGATGTGTTGGCGCTGCCGTCGACGGCCGACGCCGTCGTGCGGATCGTCCGCGCGGCACGCGCCCATGACTGGCCCTTGACCGTGCTCGGGAACGGGACCAACGTGCTCGTGGCGGACGGCGGCGTCCCGGGCGTCACCGTGCGATTGGCCCCCAATTTCAACGCCATCCGCCTCGACGGCACGACGCTGATCTGCGATGCCGGCGTCCGACTTTGCGACGTGGCCGCGACGGCCGCCCGGAACGGCTTGAGCGGCATGGCGTTTGCGTGCGGCATTCCCGGGTCCGTCGGCGGGGCCGTGTACATGAATGCCGGCGCTTACGACGGCGCCATGGCCGATGTCGTCGTGAAGACGACGTTCCTCGATCGAGACGGCAACGTGCGGGTCGTCGAAGGGGAGGCGCACGATTTCGGCTATCGCCACAGTTGTTTCGCGGCGATGCCGGAGGCACTCATCCTGTCGGTGACATTGGCGCTCACGCCCGGCGACGTCACCGAGATTTACGATGCGATGGCGACGTATGCGCGGAAGCGCTATCGCTCGCAGCCGCTCGCGGCCCACACCGGAGGCAGCGCCTTCCGACGTCCCGAGGGGCATTACGCGGGCAAACTCATCTCGGATGCGGGATACAAGGGCTTTCGGCGCGGCGATGCCGGCGTCTCGGACAAGCACGCGGGCTTCATCGTCAACCACGGACATGCGACGGCCGAGGAGATTGCCGCGGTGTTTGTCGAGGTGCGCCGAGCGGTCTACGAACGCGACGGCGTCTTGCTTCGGCCGGAGGTCAAGCCCATCGGCGCGTGGACGACGGATCCGTTTGAAATCCAACCATCGGAGGCGTAAATGCAGATTACGATTGTCACGGGATTGTCGGGGAGCGGCAAGAGCACGGCCGCCAAACAGTTGGAGGACATCGGCTACTTTTGCATCGACAACATGCCGCCCCAACTGGTGGGCGAACTCACGCGACTCTTGACGGCGGGGGAGTCCGCCGACAAGGAGACGCGCGTGGCCCTCGTGATGGATACGCGTACCCCGAGTTTTGTGCAACATCTCCTGCCCGTGTTGGAAGAACTCCAGGCCCTGAACGTCCCCGTGCGCATTTTGTTTTTGGAAGCCTCCGACGCGACCCTGATCAGCCGGTACAAACAGAGTCGGCGCGATCATCCGTTGGCGGCGCGGCGGTCGCTCGACGATGCCATCCGTGCCGAGCGGGATTTGTTGACCCCGGTGCGCGAGCTGGCCACCGACATCATCGACACGACGGACATGACCGATCACGCGATGCGCGAGCGCATGATCGAACTGTTCAGTACGACGCCCGAGACGGAGCAGCTCACCGTTTTTTTGCAATCGTTCGGGTTTAAGTACGGCATCCCGCTCGATGCCGACATCGTGATGGACGTGCGCTTCATCCCGAATCCGCATTACGTCGAGGCGTTGCGCCCGCTGTCGGGGCTCGACCGACCCGTTGCCGATTACATCGATCAATTCCCCGAAATGGGGCAGTATCTCGACTTGCAAAAAGCGTTGATGACGTTTGTGTTGCCGTTTTATTTGCGGGAAGGCAAGCAGCGACAGAACATTTCCGTCGGCTGCACGGGCGGACGCCATCGGAGCGTGCTCGTGGTCGAACGCCTGGCCGCCCATATTCGGCAACTCGGGTACCGTGTCATCGTGATTCATCGCGATTTGAACAAAGATCCGGTTCGACGCGATCGGATGCGTCGGGAAGCGTCCGACGACGCATGACTTTTTCCGGCGATATTCGCAAAGAACTGGCGGAACGTCATCGACGCCATGCGGCCGATGCCGCGTGGGCGATGCCGGGATTCGCGACGTTTGTCGCCATGCGGGGGACCGTCCAAGAACGCATCGGCGGGTGGACCGTCTCGCTCAGCGTGAGCGGAGCGCCGGCGTCGCGCATGATTGAGACGACGGCCGCCGCGCTCGGACTCACGGCGCGGGCCGTCGAACGCGGCAAGCGCGACACCGTATGGGTGTACGACGTGCCCCGTGAGCTGCGCATGGGGCTGTTTTTTGATTTCGACGGCTGGGCGAAACAGGTGGAAGCCGTCGGCATGACGCCTTTTTTTGCGTCCATGTTTTTGGCGTGCGGCGCCATGTCGGATCCGTCATCCGGGCGTTATCGGATCGCCTTTTCGCCGATCTCGGATGCGGCGGTCTCCCTGATCGAACGGCTCATGGGCGCCGAGGGGTTTGCCGTGCGCACGACGGAGCATCAGGGCAAGCGCCACGCCTTCATCTCCAACGGCGAAGACATCGCACGCTTTCTTTTGCTCTCGGGCGCACACAACGCGCTGTTGTCGTTTGAGGCGACGCGCGCCCGGCGCGAACTCGTCGGCCGCGTCAATCGCCAAGTCAATTTCGACGATGCCAACGCGAGTCGTCGCGCCGAATCGATTGCGCGTCAGCTCAATGCGATCGACGTCATTCGGCGCACCCGCGGCCTCGATGCGCTGTCGCCGTCGTTGGCCGAAGCGGCGCGGGCCCGGCTCGAGCATCGCGGGGCGTCGCTGGAAGAGTTGGGGGAGCGGATGGATCCGCCGGTCAGTAAATCGGGCATGAGCCATCGTTTTCATAAAATACGCGCGATCGCCCGCACCCTCGAACAAGAGGATGGATCGACGTCGTAGGCATGGTATACTGTCCGTGAATATTTTGACGGCGACAGGTCGTTGAAAGCACGGGCGAAGGACGGACGGCAACGATGGATTATCTGGAAGGTTTTCTGATCGGACCGGTGTGGAGCGACACCGATTACCAGTCGCGCCGTCACGTCAGCGCCCATGTGTTTCTGGCGACCGTCATGGCCGCCCTGTTCGTCGTCTTCGTGATTTTCCCGAACACCGTCGATCGTTGGATTTGGATCGATTGGCCGTGGTCCCTCATTTTATTGATCGCGGCGGTGCTCTTGACCCCCGTCTTATCGGCCAACTACTACCGATGGCACGCGGCCCTGCGACCGATCATCCTGTTGCTGTACGCCTTTAAATACGTTTTATTGTTTTACGTGCTCGTCCATATTTTTCTGCCGATGACGGAATTGGAGACGGCGTCGCTCCCGGCGCTGGTCTACGCGCGGATGGACAACCACATCACCGTCATGCTGGAAAAGATCGCCTCGGGCGGCGGCATTCTTGCGACGGTGGCGGGCGTCCTGGTCGGCGGTCTCTGGGTCGTGGCCGAGGTTTTGCTCATCCTGCTCATCTTGATTGCCGTTCCGTTGGCGGCCATCATGCTGTTTAAGTGTTTGCAGTGGCTCATCGACTACGGCGTTTACACGGCCGTCAACCGTGCAGAGCCCACGACGGCCGCGGCGCCGGCGTCCCCGACGGATGCCCCGGAGCCGAAACCCGCGCGCGAACCGGCACGTCGCGTCGCGTCGAACCAACCGTCCGAGCGCGTGCCGCTGACCGATCGCGCCAAAACGAGAGTTCACGGCTGGAAGGCCGACGCTGCCGCGGTGAAGGCACGCTGGTCAAAAGCGCGTGCGGACAAAGCGTCTGAGCGCGCAAAGCGACCGAAGCGTCCGAAGCCCACGCGCCGTCCAACCGTCAAGCGACCGCATATGCGCCCCGTTGCTCCGCCGACGGCGGATCCGTCGACGCTTCCGTTCAACGGGGTGTCGGATGATCCGCCCGATGACTCGGCGCCCGAAGCACCGCTTCCGGACGCGGAGGTTTATGACGGCGAATCGCCGACGTCGTGAAAATGGATCATTTCCATCAAAATTTCTTCGCACTTCGCACACAATCGATTGCTATGATGGTTCATTGGTAAACGGGGGACGTTTGCCGAACGATCATGTTTTATGCATTGTGAATAAGGAGTCAAGGCATGCATCAAAATCAATACGATTACGGACCGATGGCGAGCCCGCCGCCCCAACGCCCGAACAAGTCTTCGGGCAACGTCGTGTTGGGGGTCATCATTGTCGGACTTGTGGCCGTGCTTATTTTTTCCGCGATCAGCGGACTGATCTTCTTGTTGCGCGCCGATCGGCGTGCCGTGCCGGAGACGACCGACCCGATGTCCACGCATGCCGTGGTGGTCGATCCGACGGAAACCGATCCGTCGAACACGCCGCCGATCACAACGCCCGTGCCCATGCGTCCGTCGGAGGGCACCTTGCACGACCCGTCGTACGCGTTGCCCGACATCGCCCCGCCGGCGCACGTTGACGGCAAAGAGGTTTTGACGATTCCGGAGATTGTGGAAAAAACGAAACCGGCCGTCGTCGCGATCTTCACGAACGTGATCGTGGAGCATCAGTTCGGCGGTCTGTCGCAAAACACCGTCGCCGGATCGGGCTTCATCATTTCGGATGACGGCTACATCGTCACCAACGCCCATGTCGTGAAAGGGGCGCGTTCGATCCACGTCAATTTGGAAGACGGCCGCACGTTTGAGGCGGAATTGGTCGGCGCCGACAGCTATGCCGACGTCGCCGTCATCAAAATTCAGGGCAACGATTTGCCGTTCGTCGCGCTGGGCGACTCCGACCGTGTACGCGTCGGCGAACTGGTGATCGCCATCGGAAATCCGACGGGCAAATTGAGCGGCACGGTGACGTTTGGCATCGTCTCGGCCGTCGATCGCGACCTGCCCGAATCGCCGATTCCGTTGATTCAGACGGATGCCGCGCTGAACTCCGGCAACTCCGGCGGTGCGCTGATCAATCAATACGGCGAAGTCATCGGCATCAACCAGTTGAAAATCGTGTATGCCGATCCGGGGGCGCAAGAGCCGGTGCTGGGCATCAGCTTTGCGATTCCGTCCACGCGGGCGAAGCCCATCATCGAGAGCATCGTCCGCACGGGCGAGCATGTCTGGCCGATGCTCGGCGTCTCCGTCATGACCGTTCAGAAAGAACTGGCGGAACAGCAAGACCTGCACTATCCGGGCGTCGTGATCGTGAGCATCGCGCGCGGTTCGGGCGCGAGTCAGGCCGGCCTGAGCGTCGGCGACGTCATCACCTCGTTTAACGGTCACACCGTGACGACGACCCAAGAGCTGCGTGAGCAAAAAGACGCTTGCAAAGCGGGCGACGAAGTCACCTTGACGGTCTTCCGAGGCGAACGCGCCTACGAAGTGCGTGTCACGCTCGGGGGGTCCTCGTAAGCGAGGCGTTTGTCCGATACAATACATATAAAGCGTTGAACCCAACGCTTGACGGAGGAGACACCATGGAGAAAATACAAGCTGTGTACGGCCCCGATTTTTCCGGCAAAATGACCGCCGACAACGCGACGCTGTCGGTGGGCGTCGACGAAGGCACGTTCTTGCCGTACGATTTACTGCTCGGCGGCCTGTCGGCCTGTTTCTACGCGACGTACCTGTCGATCGCCGAGAAGATGCAGTTGCCGTTTGACCGCTTTGAAATCACCGTGACGGGCGAGAAGCGTGAGGAGACGCCTCAGACGTTGAAATACGTGAAGTTGGATGTCGTCATCACGGGAGCGGATCTCGAACGCGAGAAAAAATACCGCCGTGCCATCGATCTGGCGGGCAGGTATTGCTCGGTCTATCAGACGATCGGGTGCGTGGCCGACATGCAAACGCGCTTGGCGGTGGAAGGATAAGACGACGTGCGCGGGCGAGGCTGGATACGCGACATCATTTCTCAGTTCATCATCTTGGTGTTGCTGGGGGTCGGTCTCTATGTCCTGTACGACAAGGCGTTGGCCACCCCCGCCTTTGACGTTATTCCCTGGCTGAAAACCATTTTTATCATCGCCGTCATTGTGTTTGCGCTGACGGTGGTGATTTTCCTGTTTCAAGTTTTCTTGAGCGTTCGTCTCGAACGTTTCCGACCGGCCGATCCCGAAAGTTTGGCGCGGTTGGATCGGATGCGCAGGTTTCATTTGCCGGACGAGTGCCGACGGATGCAGGCGACCTGGCCCGGCATGCGTTCGGATCTGCGCAAGGCCTTTTTGAAAGACGAATGGGGGTACATCGAAGAGGCGAAGTACGACGCCGTTTTGGAACGTCGCCGTTGGTGGCCTCGGATCAAAAAGCCGCCGTATGTCGATCGCGTCTTCATCTATTATCACCCCATGATGAACGTCATCATCGTCGATCAGATGCTGCGCGCCTGTGAGCGCTCCATCCTCGAATGGGACGACGATTTCCCCGCGCCGCGCAACGTCTTGCTGTTTTTGACGGACATGGACAACCGGGACGAAGTGACGTCCGCGGGCGCCGGCGTGGTCAATTTCCTGTGCCGCATCGACCACGGTCGAAGCCTCTACCCGATGTTGTTGGATTGCGATCAAGGGCGTCTGTTCTATCCGCTGGACACGACCTTGATTCCGCGCCGTCACCGCGTGCATTTCTTTTTCGCGCGCCGTCGCCTGATCCGTTGGATCAAGCAAAACGTGGCGTCGGCGGGCACCGGCCGCCGGTCGGTATCATCCGATCCCGCACCCGAAGCGGATCTTTTGTACCATGGGACTTCAGGAGAGCGCCCGCGAGACGACGTCCGTCCGACAGCAGACGACGTCCGTCCGAGCGAATAACGAGAAAGGGTGCGTGGCACGTTCCATGAAACAGACTTATGCGGTCACCGGCATGACATGCGCCGCGTGTCAGGCGGCCGTGACGCGATCCGTCGAACGCCTGGAGGGCGTCCGAGATGTCAATGTGAATCTCCTGACCGGCACGATGACGTTGGAGCTCGATCCGAATCAAGCGTCGAGCGAGGACGTCGTGGCGGCCGTCGAACATGCCGGTTACGGCATTTTATCTCCCGATAAAACCGATGACGCCGCCGACGAGCGGCACCGAGCGCGTCAAGCGCTCGTCGATGAACGCCGTCGCGAGGCGGTATCGATGCGTCGGCGGCTCATCGCCTCGATCGTTTTCCTCGTACCGCTGATGTGGGTCGCGATGGGTCCCATGCTCGGCTTGCCGTTGCCGTCCTTTTTGACGGGCACGGAACACGCCGTGGGCTACGTCTTGACCCAGATGCTGCTCGCCATCCCGGTGCTCATCATTCACGGTTACTTTTTTACCAGCGGCTTCAAAGGCCTGGCGCACCTCGCGCCCAACATGAACACGTTGGTCGCCCTGGGATCGGCGGCGTCCTTTTTGTTTGGCGTGTTTGCCCTGTATCGCATCGGCGACGGGCTCGGCGCGGGCGATCATGCGCTGGTCGATCGCTATCTGAATCAACTGTATTTCGAATCGTCCGCGATGATTCTCGTCTTGATCTCCATCGGCAAGACGCTGGAGGCGCGCGCCAAAGGCAAGACGTCCGAAGCGCTGACGGGCATGATGGACCTCGTGCCCCGAACGGCGCTGGTGGTGCGCGGCGAAGACCGCGTCGAGATCGATGCGGCCGACCTTCGCGCGGGCGATCACGTCGTCTTGTTGCCCGGCAGCCGTGCGCCCTGTGACGGCGTCGTGGTCGACGGGCACAGTTCGATCGACGAATCGGCGATGACGGGCGAAAGCGTCCCGGTGGAAAAACAGCCGGGCGACCCGGTGACGAGCGCCACCATCAACGGCACCGGCACGCTGATCTTCGAGGCGACCAAGACGGGCGGCGACACGACGCTCTCGCAGATGATTCGGCTGATGGAGGAGGCGTCGTCCTCGAAAGCGCCGGTGGCGCGCCTGGCCGACAAAGTGGCGGGCATCTTTGTGCCCGTCGTCTTGGGGATCGCGCTCATCACGCTGATCGCGTGGCTCGCGTCGGGATACCCCGTCGAATGGTCGTTTTCGATGGCCATTTCCGTGTTGGTGATCTCATGCCCCTGCGCGCTGGGGCTCGCCACGCCCGTCGCCATCATGGTGGCCACGGGGCAGGGCGCCCAACACGGCATTTTGATCAAATCGGGGGAGGCGCTGGAAGGGGCCGGGTCGTTGGACGACGTCGTGCTCGACAAGACCGGCACCTTGACGATCGGCCGCCCCGAGGTCACCGACGTCATCGCGCCGCACGGCACGGAAGACGCGTTGGTGACGCTGGCGGCGACGCTGGAAGCGCGCTCCGAACATCCGCTGGCCGGCGCCGTCTTGCGCGAGGCCGAACGGCGCGGCCTCGACGAGCGTTGGCCGTTGAAGCGATTTGAGGCCATCCCCGGCCGCGGCGTCGAGGGCGAATTGGCCGACGGGCGCATCGTCAATATCGGGAGCGTCAACTACATGCGCGAGCTCGGTTCGACCGACGATCCGATCTTTCGGGATGCCGATCGTTTGGCCGAGGCCGGCCGAACGATTCTCTTAGTGGCGATCGACGGGACGCCGTACGGCTTGATCGGCGCCACCGATCGGTTGAAGCCCGGCAGCGCCGAAGCGGTGGCCAAAATGCATGACCTCGGTGTCCACGTCGTCATGTTGACGGGCGACCGCCGCGCGACCGCGGAAGCGATCGGTCGCGAATTGGGCGACGTCGATGTTGTCGCCGAAGTGCTGCCGACCGACAAAGCCGATGTCATCGAGGCGCTGCGCGCCGAGGATCGCAAGGTCGCCATGGTGGGCGACGGCATCAACGATGCGCCGGCCCTGACGGTCGCCGATGTCGGCATCGCGATCGGGGCGGGGAGCGACATCGCCATCGAATCGGCCGATGTCGTACTCGTCAACAACGACGTCACCGATGCCGTGACCGCCATGGAACTCAGTCGTCAAACGCTCCGAATCATCAAGCAAAATTTATTCTGGGCGTTCTTTTACAACGTCGTCGCGATTCCCATCGCGGCCGGCGTCTTTTACCACACGTTCGGTCTGCGTCTGACGCCCATGATCGGGGCCTTGGCCATGTCCTTGAGCTCCATCTTCGTCGTCATGAACGCGCTGCGCTTGCGTCGCTTTACGCCCTCGCTCTCGCGCGTTCCGACCCCGCCGGCCGAACCCGACCAACAGATCGTTGGTCCATGCAAGGAGGCATGTCCCATGACACACACCATCACATTGCACGTTGAAGGCATGATGTGCGCCCATTGCCAAGGGCGCGTCGATCAGGCGCTCCGCGCCGTGGAAGGCGTCCGCGATGTCGACGTCGATCTGGAGGCGAAGACGGCGACCGTCGAAGCCGCGCCCGAGGTCACGCGCGAGCGGCTCGCGGATGCGGTCGTCGCCGCGGGATACGAGGTGACCGATTGAGGCATGCCCGTGTTTGACACGGGCGCCCGGCTCATGTAAACTGATTGCCGGCTTGGGTGATTAGCTCAGCTGGTTAGAGTACCTGCTTGACATGCAGGGGGTCACTGGTTCAAGTCCAGTATCACCCACCATCGAAACCCTGCGACGGATCCGTTGCGGGGTTTATTTTTCGAAAGGACATTCACATGCGAACCAACAGAGACTACCTCGTGGAACAATCGGTCCAAGCGAAGATCCACGCGCCCACGTCGCGCGGCGGCTATCGCATCGACAACGTCGGCAACCCGCGCGTCCTGCCCGGGGTCGGCGGCATTGTCTACAATTATCAGATCGGCGACAACTGCATGCTTTTGGCGGGCGACCACGTCGAGCCCGGCGTCAGCTTGCGTAACGAGGATCGAAGCGAGAACAACGGCGTGATGCACAACGCCTGCATCGGCAACCGCGCCATCGTCGTGGACGGCGACGCCAAGGGCACGGAAGGGTTCGTCACGGGCAAGCACGGCGGCATTGAGCATACGTTGTGCTACTTCCCGCACGAGGCACTCGATCGGATGAAAATCGGCGATCAGATTTTGATTCGCGCGAAGGGGCTGGGCCTGCAGTTGCTCGATTACCCCGACGTCGCGTGCTTGAATTTATCGCCCGAATTGTTGGACAAGCTCGCCATCGAAGAGCGCGACGGACAATTGATCGTGCCGTGCGTGGCCGAGGTGCCGCCGTACCTGATGGGATCGGGCATCGGGGCGTCCTCCGCCTATACGGGCGACTACGACATCATGACGGGCGACCTCGACGCACTGAAAGAATACGGCCTCGAGGATCTGCGCTTCGGCGACATCGTTCTGCTCTTGGATTGCGACAACACGTACGGCCGCCAGTACAAAAAAGGCGCGCGCACGCTCGGTGTCGTCGTGCACTCCAACTGCATCCTTTCGGGGCACGGTCCCGGCGTGACGGCGCTGTTGAGCTGTGCCGAAGGCGAGCGCTTGGTCGCGCGTCACGATCCCGATGCGAACTTAAAAAACTACTTTGTCGAAGCCGAACGAAATTGAGGTGACCATGCGCGGACAACGCTTCACGGTTTACTGGATTCGCCACGGATTGACGTACCAGAATTTGTGTCGCGAATACCAAGGATCCGCCTTTGATTACGACATTTTACCGGAGAGTCGGGCGCTGATCGAACAACGCCGCGAGCGCGGCGCCGTGCCCGATGTGGCAACCGTCTGGGCGTCGCCGTTGCTTCGCGCGCGTCGGACGGCCGAACTCTACTTCCCGAACCATGCGATCGAGTGCGTGCCGGACATCCGGGAGCGCGGATTCGGTGTCTGGGACGGCAAGACGCACGACGAACTCGTCGGGGATCCGCTCTACCGACAGTTTCGCGAAACGTTCGGCGATGCGACGCCGAGCGGCGGCGAAACGCATCGGGCGTTTATGGCGCGCCTCCGTCGCGCTCTGGAGCGGCTGAACCGCATGATGCTCGAAACGCCGGAGGCCTTCCCGTTGGCCATGGTCTTTCACGGGGGGCCGATTCTGCATCTCACCGACCTTTTGCTTCCGCCCGATCACGCGTGCCACCGTTTTTACGTGTTGGGCGCCGGCGGGCTTCGGCTGGAGATGACGCCGTCGCCGTTGACGGTCGAGGCGGCCGAACCGATCTTCACGGACGATGTGCCGGTCGAGATGACGCCGTTTTACACGGAATTTGAACGCCCGCCGTACGAGCAGCGGCACGGCGATCGCTGATGCGACGCGCGATACGCGAAGCGTCGCGTAACACGCGCTCCCGGCGGTTGACACGGGGATCGGACCGTTGTACAATCATCGGGTGGCGCAAAATGCGCAATTTCTGGGATCGCATACGAGGGCCGAGGCTGCTCGCGCGGTTTCCATGAGAGGTGAAAGACATGAAAGACGGAATCCATCCGAAATACGGTAAGTGCGTCGTTCGCTGCGCGTGCGGCGAGACCTTTGAAACGGGCGCGACGAAAGAGACGATCAACGTGGACGTTTGTTCGAAATGTCACCCGTTCTACACCGGACGCCAGAAGCTCGTCGATACGGGCGGACGCGTCGACAAGTTCCGCAAACGCATGGAGCGGCAAAAATAAACCGCACAGGGGAGCCGACGAGCTCCTCTTTTTTTCGAACGACTGATGGCAACGAATTCATCCACCGAACGATCGACCGAGATCAAACGCACGACGATCGGCGGCCAAGCGCTCATCGAAGGCCTGATGATGCTCGGTCCCGACAAGCGGGCCATTGCGCTGCGCGAACCGTCGGGCGATATCCGCGTGGACGTCAACGATCGATCCAAGCGCGCGGCTTCGTTCAACGTGCCGTTTTTGCGCGGCATCGTGCGCCTGATCACGCAACTGAAGACGGGCATCGGCGCCCTGATGTATTCGGCCGAAGTCGCGATGGACGAAGAGGCGGAGGCCTCGTCCGATTCGTGGTTCGATCGCTTCGCCGAACGTCACCCCAACCTCATGATGACGTTGACGCTCATCGTGTCGCTCGGGGTGTCCATCGCGCTCTTTATTTTGCTGCCGAGCGTGTTGACCGACGGGATCCGTCGGCTGACGGGGTACGGCCTCCATCAGCAGAAAGGCGGTGCGGTCTTCGTCTTGGCCTTGATCGAGGGCGTGCTCCGCATGGCCATTTTCCTCTTTTATCTGTGGATCACGTCGCGCGTCGACGACATGCGGCGCGTCTGGATGTATCACGGCTCGGAACACAAGACGATCGCGTGTTACGAGGCGGGGCAACCGTTGACGGTGGACAACGTCCGCCGCCACAGCCGCTTCCATCCGCGCTGCGGCACCTCGTTCATCTTCATCGTGATGCTCATTTCCATCTTAATGTTTGCGATCGTGGGGCGTTATTCGCTCTGGCTCAATGTGCTGATTCGCTTGGCGTTGTTGCCGATCGTGGCCGGCATCGCCTATGAGATCATCCGTTACGCCGGGGCGCACGATCATGCGTTTGCCCGTGCGTTGACCAAGCCCGGTCTCTGGCTCCAACGCTTGACCACGGCCGAGCCGGACGACGACATGATCGAAGTCGCGATCGCAGCGATGACCCCCGTCATTCCCGACAACGAAGACGATGACCGGACGGTCGACGATTTTATTCGCGAGGCCACTCATCGACTGGCCGACGCGTCTTTGGACGCACCGCGCGCGGAGGCGCGCGCGCTCGTGGCCGCGCTGACGGGCCGAGACATTACGCAACAATTGGCCCACGGCGACGTCCCGCTGTCGGCGGACGAATGCGCGCGACTCGACGACGGCCTCGCCCGACGCGTTCGTCGGGTGCCGTTGCAATACATTGCCGGTCGCGGCGCCTTCGACGGGCTGATTTTTCGCGTGACGCCCGCGACGCTGCCGCCGCGCCCCGATACCGAGATGCTCGTCGAACTCGCCGAGCGCCGGGCGACGACGGCCGCGCTCGATCGCCCCATGGCCGTGCTCGATACCTGCACGGGGACGGGCGCGGTCGGGATTGCGCTGGCCCGTCGACTGGAGGCGCGGGGCATCGCTCACGTCTTGACGCTTTCGGACATCTCGGCCGCGGCGGCGGCCGTGGCCCGCGACAACGTGCGGGCGCTTTTATCGAACCCTCGATCCGTGCGCGTGTGCACGGCCGACCTGTGGCCCGACGGCGTCTACGATCTCATCACGGTCAATCCGCCTTACATTCCCACGGGGACGATCGAGACGTTGATGCCGGAAGTGGCCGTCCATGAGCCGAACGTCGCCCTGGACGGGGGCGGGGACGGACAGTGCTTTTACCGTCGGTTGGCCCGTGAGGGGCGCGATCATCTCCGTGCGGGCGGATGCCTCGCGGTGGAGATCGGGGCGGGGCAAGCGGCATCGGTTCGCGCCATCTTTGACACGTGGGGCTGGGAGCACCGAGAGACCGTCGTCGATGTGGCGGGGCACGACCGCGCGATGGCGTTTTATCCCGCGTGCGAATGAGATAAGATTAAGAGGAGATACGACGAAGGAGTCACCGATGGACATTGATCAATCCTCCAAATTGACGTTGAGCGAAGCGCGCTACGACGAATTGACGCGATTGCTCGCCGATCCCGAGATCATGCGCGATCAGACGGAATACATCAAACTCGTCAAAGAGCATGCCGAATTGCAGACGCTCGTCACCATGGTGCGCGAATTGCGCGAGGTGCGGGCGACGCTCGATGAGAACAACGCGTTGCTTACCGAGACGGACGATGAGATGTTACGTGAATTGGCGCGCGACGAGATCGCCGAACTCGAGGCGCGCGAAGCGACGCTTGAGCGCGACATTCAAACGGCGATCGAGCCGAAAGATCCGAACGACGAACGCAACGTCATCATCGAGATTCGTGCCGGCACCGGCGGTGATGAGGCGGCGCTGTTTGCCGCCGACCTGTTCCGCATGTACACGGGCTACGCCGAATCGCGCAACTGGCCCGTCGAAGTCGTCGACTTCAACGAGACGGAGATCGGCGGCTACAAAGAAATCATTTTCATGATCGAAGGCAAAGGCGCCTACAGCCGCCTGAAGTACGAAAGCGGCGCCCACCGCGTGCAGCGCGTCCCCGTGACGGAAGCCGGCGGACGCATTCACACGTCGGCCGTGACGGTCGCCGTGTTGCCGGAAGTCGACGAGATCGATTTTGAGATCGATCCGAAAGATCTCCAGATCGATACGTATCGCGCCTCGGGCGCCGGCGGGCAGCACGTCAACAAGACGAGTTCGGCCATTCGGATCACGCATGTGCCGACGGGCGTCGTCGTCACGTGCCAAGATCAGCGCTCACAGCACAAAAACAAAGACAAGGCCATGGCTCACCTGCGCGCGATTTTGTTGGACCGTGCCCAACAAGAACAGGCCGACGCGATCGCGAGCGAACGGAAAAGCCAAGTCGGCACGGGTGATCGCAGCGAGCGCATCCGCACGTACAATTTTCCGCAATCCCGCGTCACCGATCACCGCATCAATTTGACGCTCTATAAATTGGACCGCATTTTGGCCGGCGAACTCGATGAGATCATCGATGCGCTTCAGGTGGCCGAACACGAAGCGGCGCTGCAGGCGTAAGATGGCGACCGACGTTATCCTCATGTCGCACCCGATCCCGGAGGGCGTCCTCGAACGTCCCGGCCGCGCTTTGGCCGACGGTGACATCGTCGCCTTTCCCACGGAGACCGTATACGGGCTCGGGGCATCGGCGTATCGGCCGGAGGCCGTCGCGCGCATTTTTCAACTGAAGGGGCGGCCGTCGGACAATCCGCTGATCGTGCATTTGCCGTCGGACGAACACCTGTCGGACGTGGTG
>JBMNTA010000004.1:0-83851 GCA_050945495.1 Saccharofermentanales bacterium | reverse complement strand
ATGTGGTGTTCATCCATCAGGCGCTGAATGGCTTGCGCTTCTTCGATGGCGTTCAAATCTTCGCGTACGACGTTGTCGATCAGGGCTTGGCGCTGCACATCCGCCGTTTCAAGGTCGCGGATGATCACCGGAATGCGCTTCAGTTCGGCCCTTTGGGCGGCTCGCCAACGCCGTTCGCCGGCGACAATCATGTAATGGTCGGGCGTGTCGGCGGGCGTCACGATCAACGGCGAGATCACGCCTTGGTCGCGAATCGACCGCGCGAGCTCGTCCAATTTTTCCTCGTCAAAATCCTGCCGCGGCTGGTCGCGGTTGGGGATCAGTTGATGGATGTCGAGTTCGACGACGCGCTCATCCCGGGCATCGATCGCATCCGATGCGTCCACATCGAAGATGGCGCCCAGTCCCCGCCCGAGCCCGCGTTTTGATTTTGTGTCTTGCCGTTGGGTCGTCATGGTGATGTCTCCCTCCGCCTCGTGGCCTAAAATCGGCCGAGTTTGCCCGATGTCCAGGCCTCGCTGTTCAATCGCTTCACCAGTTCGCGCGCCAGCGCCCGATAGCCGAACGCCCCGCGCGAGCGCTTGTCGTGCTCAAAAATCGTCCGCCCGAAACTCGGCGCCTCGCTGAGACGCACGTTGCGGGGGATGACCGTTTTCAAAAAATCATCGCTGAAATACCATTTGACTTCGTCGCGCACCTGTTTGGAGAGCTGTGTGCGCGTATCGAACATGGTGATGAAGACGCCGGCCAAACGCAGATCGGGATTAAACGATCGCTTCACGAGGCCCAAGGTCGTCATGAGCTGCATCAGCCCTTCCAACGCGTAATATTCGGCCTGAACCGGAATCAGCACGGCGTCCGCCGCCGTCAGGGCGTTGACCGTCAAGAGGCCCAGCGAAGGCGGGCTGTCGATCAATATGTAATCGTAGGTGTCGCGCAACGGGTCCAAGATCGCTTGGAGGCGCCGCTCCCGCGCCGGAACATTCACCAATTCGATCTCGGCGCCGGCCAAATCCATGTTCGCCGGGAGCAAGTCGAGATGTTCGCGCGCTTTGACGATCACGTGATCGAGATCGTCAACGTCGCCGACGAGCACGTCGTACATCGTGGTCTCCAGGCGACCGCGATCCACGCCGAATCCCGAGGTGGCGTTCCCCTGCGGGTCGATATCGGCCAACAACACGCGTGTTTTTCCGTCCGCGAGCGCCGCGGCGAGACTCACGCAACTGGTCGTCTTGCCGACACCGCCTTTTTGATTCGCGATCGCCAATATGACACCCATATCGTTCGCTTGCTCCTTACCCCGGGCGGACCGCACCCGCGCGGCCGCAATCGTTTATTTTACCACGGCGGACGACCCGAAAAGGAACGTTCATTCGCTTTTTTGCCCTCCGCATGGGACGATGCGTCGTTCGTATTATCTCCTATTGTAGCGGATAGGCGCGTTCGTGGCATCCCGTCGTTTTTTACGGTTGGAAGTCAAAAAATCACCAAAATCAACCATTGGTTTACAATGAAACCAACCGCTGGTTTATTTTTAAGGGGTCAGTTCAACCTTTGAACGCTTCCGCTCACACTGAATCGTCCGCATAATGAAGTTGAACGATCTGCCGAGGCCGCCCGAGCGGCCAACCAAAAACAAATAGGCGATCGATAGAAAGGACCTAAGCATGGATTACACACAACTCACTTCCAACATTGCCCGCTATCGCAAGGCATGCGGACTGACCCAAGATCAATTGGCCGAGCGTGTCGGCGTTTCGGCTCAAGCCGTCTCCAAATGGGAAAACGGCCAATCGTACCCCGACATCGCGACGCTGCCGAAGCTCGCCGACATCTTTGACGTAAGCATGGACGATCTCTTCTCCAAACCTGTGACCGCTGAAACCGTGTACGTGCCGGAGGAGGAGCGTAAACCCAGTGATGAAATGCTGCTTCGCATTCGCGTCAACAGCTCCGAAGGGGACCACGTCAACGTCAATCTGCCTCTGACCCTCGTCAAGGTCTTTGTGAACGCCGGCTTAGATTTGTCGGATAAGGAAATGGGCGTCAAAATCGGCGGCAATGATGTCATGAAAAGCATCGACTTTGACTTGATTTTTAAGATGATTGATGAAGGCGTGGTCGGCAAGCTCGTAGACATCGAGAGCGCCGATGGTGATGTCATCGAAATTTACGTTGAGTAACGCTTCGTCGGGGCTACGTGTGCCCCGAGAAGGGAGCCCACCCATGAGAATTAAGATCATCGCAAATGATACACAACATAAACGCATCCATCTTGCCGTGCCCAATCGCATTGCCGTCTACATCTTGGCTAAACGACGTCACATAAGCGATGACTCGGAGTACAGCCTCGATATCGATGACCTGCCGAAGGAAGCACGCAGGCAAGTCCTGCATGCCTTAAATAAAATGAAGCGAAAACACCGCGGCCTCCCGCTGGTGGAGGTGTTGACTGCCGAAGGCGAGTGTGTTCGGATCATGCCCTAGCGACCTTTAAGAACGCTGGGACCGGGGCCCCGGGGGCGGGACGTGCCGGCGCGCGTTCCACCGCATAAACAATGCTTCAATCATCGACGGCGTTGTCGCATACGACGTCACAAATCGACACACCCACATCCCATCTTCGCGCACGTCGGTGCGCTCAAATACCGCCAGCTCGGCCATCTCGGCCGCATCGGCGGGATCCATCACCACAAAAATTTGATTGGTCACGGGCGGCACCGCGAGTTCAAAGCCGTTCGCGCGGAAGCCTTCGGCCAAGCGATGCCCCATCCGATTTTCGTGCGCGCCGATCCGCTGATACAGACCGCCCTCAAACAGCGCTCGGAATTGAACGCCCAAGAGACGACCTTTGGCGAGCAGCGCGCCATGCTGCTTGATCAGGGAGCGAATGTCCTCTCGATACGCCTCGCGGAGCACAACGATTGCCTCACCGAACAGGGCCCCGCACTTGGTGCCGCCGATCGTAAAGATGTCGGCGACTTCGGCGATGTCACCGAGATCGGTATCGGACGTCGCAGCCCGAATGGCGGAGGCCATGCGCGCGCCGTCGATGTACAACATCAGATGCCACGCGTCGGCCACGGCGCGCAGCTCCCGCAACGCGCGTCGGGAGTACAGCGTTCCGAGCTCGGTCGGCTGAGAGATGTAGATCATTCCGGGCTGCACCATGTGTTCGGCGGTCGGATCGTCGTAATGCTTGCGGCAGTAAGCATCCACGCCTTCGGCCGTGAGTCGTCCCTCGATGGAATCTACAACCAAAACCTTGTGTCCCGTCGCCTCGATGGCACCGGATTCATGGACGTTGACGTGCCCGGTGACGGCCGACAGCATGCCCTGCCAGGGACGCAATACCCGATCGGCGACCAAGGCATTGGCCTGCGTACCGCCCACCACGAAATGCACGTCGGCGTCGGGCACCCCGATGGCTTCGCGGATGAGGGCGCGCGCCGCCTCACAATACGGATCGAGGCCGTACCCGGTCGTCGCCTCGTCGTTGGTGGCGATCAACGCCGCCAACACATCGGGGTGACATCCCGTCGCGTAATCGTTTTCAAATGATATCCGTGCATCGGGCTTCATTGTGCTCTCCTTTGCGATCGTGTCGATGTGTCGGTCTCCGCGCCGCGCCCGGATGGGTCGGTGGGGCGTTCATGTGACGAACCCGATGTTTCACGTGAAACATCGGGCCGTGGAAAGATGCGGTGGAACGCATATGTTTCACGTGAAACATGTGCGTCAGTTGTCGAGATTGGCCAATTTCGCGTTCGTTCGGATGAAATCTCGCCGCGGCTCGACGCGGTCACCCATCAACAGGGTGAAGGTCTCATCGGCCTGCTGTGCGTCGTGAACGTCGACGCGCAACAATTTGCGGTGCTCGGGATTCATCGTGGTATCCCACAATTGGTCGGCGTTCATTTCGCCCAAACCCTTGAAGCGCTGCAATTTCGGGTTCTCCCAGCCTTCTTCGGCCTTGATGACCTCGATGTCTTCCTCTTCGTAAGCATAGCGGTTCTTCTTATTGTCCTGATACACCCGATAGAGCGGCGGACACGCAATGTACACGTGACCGTTGTCGATCAAGGGGCGCATGTAGCGGAAAAAGAACGTCAAAAGCAACGTACGGATGTGCGATCCGTCGACGTCGGCGTCGGCCATGAGAATGACCTTGTGGTAACGCAGACGCTCCAAATCGAAATCGTTGCCGATGCCGGCGCCCAGCGCCATCACGATCGGCATCAATTTGTCGTTGTCCAACACGCGGTCGACGCGCGCTTTCTCCACGTTCAGCATCTTGCCCCAAAGCGGCAGGATCGCCTGATACTTGCGCTCTCGGCCGTTTTTGGCCGTGCCGCCGGCCGAGTCGCCCTCGACGATGAACAATTCACAGTACGTCGGATCCTTCTCTTGGCAGTCCGCCAGCTTGCCGGGCAACGCATTGCTGTCGAGTGCGCTCTTTCGGCGCGTCATGTCGCGCGCTTTGCGCGCGGCCTCGCGGGCCTGCGACGCGGCAACGCATTTGCCGACGATCGTGCGCGCGATTTGCGGGTTTTCTTCAAAGTACGTCAAAAGCCGGTCATTCACGGTTGTCTCGACGGCCGTGCGGGCCTCGGGGTTGCCGAGCCGCGTCTTTGTTTGGCCCTCAAACTGCGGATCGTGCAGCTTGACGCTCACGATGGCGCACATGCCCTCGCGGATGTCTTCGCCCTGCAAGTTTTTGTCTTTGTCTTTTAAGATGTTGTATTTGCGCGCGTAATCGTTGACGGTCTTCGTCAGTGCCGAGCGAAAGCCCGTCAGGTGCGAGCCGCCCTCGATGGTGGCGATGTTGTTCGCGTAGGTGTAGACGCTCTCGTTGTAAGAGTCGTTGTACTGAATCGCCACTTCGACAAAACAATTCTCCGCCTCTTCGCTGAAATAAATCGGTTGTTCGTGCAGCGGCGTCTTGTTGCGGTTCAAATACTCGACGAACGACACGATGCCGCCTTCGTAGTGCAAATGCTTCTCGACGTGCGGCTCCACCCGCGTGTCGACGAGCGTAATCGCGACGTTGCGGTTCAAAAACGCCATCTCGCGGTAGCGCGTCACCATGAGATCGAAGTCGATTTCGGTGTGCGGGAAAATTTCCGAGTCGGGCTTAAACGTCGTGCTGGTACCGGTTTCGTCGGTCTCGCCGATGATTTTCATCGGGACGGTCGTCCGACCGCGTTCGAAGCGAATGTAATGCGCTTTGCCTTCGCGCTTGACAACAACCTCCATCCATTCGGACAGGGCGTTGACCACCGACGCGCCGACGCCGTGCAGGCCGCCGGACACGCTGTACGCTTTGCCGCCGAACTTGCCGCCGGCATGCAGCATCGTGTGCACCACCTCGACGGTCGGAATGCCGACGGTCGGATGGATGCCGACGGGAATGCCGACGCCGTTATCTTCGACCCGCACCGACTGGTCGGGGAAGACCGTCACGACGATCGAGTCGCAACGTCCGGCCAACGCTTCGTCGACGGAGTTGGCAACGATCTCGTAAATCAAGTGGTGCAAGCCGCGCGACGATTGGTCGCCGATGTACATGCCCGGGCGCTTGCGAACGGCCTCCAACCCTTCGAGCACCTGAATATCGCGGTCATCGTAGCCCGCATCGGTCGTCGTGTCGAAATCGGTGAGCTCCATGGATGCCAGGGTATCCAATTTATCTTCATAATCGTCGGTCAGCGCGTGCACGTCATCGGCGGAGTTGATTAAGCCCTCCGCGGCTTCGGCGTCTTCATCGGCGCGTCGGACGAGTTCGGTGAGCGCTTCGCTCTCAAATTCCGAACATTTGTTTGGTTTCTTTTCGTTACTCATAAGGTCCTTTCAATGCCGATCGGTCGGCGTGCGGCGCGGTCTTTGAGCGTCGCGGCCGTCACCGGCGACAAATACACGCGATCAATCGTCACGACAAGCGATCGCGGCACATCGGGCGTCATCCAGTCAAGGCGCTGGGCCTCTTCCGCATGCGCTAAGAAAGAGACGGTATCGTCAGCGGAGGTCACATGGTCGAGATCAAAAATACCGATGATCCAATGGGCCGGAATCGAGACG
Source organism: Saccharofermentanales bacterium (assembly GCA_050945495.1). GTDB lineage: Bacteria > Bacillota > Clostridia > Saccharofermentanales > DTU023 > UBA4923. Next base: position 77,770 of record JBMNTA010000004.1, on the reverse strand, counting down.
TCGGCCCCAATGTGTACATACATAATCCTCCGACTTTCTTCGTCTAAAAATGGGCGTCTTTTCTTACGTAAATTATAGCACAAAAAAACCGTGAAAGCGCGCCGTGACCGCTTTATCCGCCGTTTTAGGATGACATTTCGAAGACGTTTTGCGCGCGGCCGACGACGGACGTCGCAAAACGGTGTTCAGCGGGGCTCCGAAAGCGCTTCGGGAAGGTCCACGGGGGTTACCGTGCCGCGATGAACGCGGTAAAAATGAATCGGTCCCGGCCAGTCGATGTCACACAGGTGGGTCGCGTCTGTGCCGACGGCCTGATCGGGATCGGTGCACGTGATGAACACCTGATGGCCGGCGATTACTTCCAAAAGGCGCGCACGGCGCGATTGGTCGAGCTCCGACATGACATCGTCCAGGAGGAGAATCGGCTTTTCGCCGCTGATTTCGCGCAAAAGAATCAATTCGGCGATCTTTAAGGCCAAAACGATCGAACGCTGCTGGCCCTGCGACGCGTAGAGGCGTGCATCGACGCCGTTCAGCGAAATCAACAGGTCATCGCGGTGCGGACCGGTCGAGGTGTTGCCGCGAAAGATGTCGTCCTCGCGGGAGCGCCGGAGACGCCCCAAAAACGCGTCGTAAATCGCCGGCCGGTCCATGTCGTCCTCCAGGCCGGGAAAGCCTTTATACGCGATGTCGAGCGTTTCGCGCGATGCCGTCAGGTGATGGAGGGACAACGCCGCATTTTCCGAAAGCGTTTCCACGAACGCGAGCCGTTTTTCGAGGAGGGTCGACGCCGCCTGAGCGAGGGTTTCGTCCCACACGTCGAGCTCGGTCGCCGCCATCGGCGCAAGGTCTCGCCCGGGTGCGCCGTCGTTTTTCAGACGCTTCAAAAGGCGATTGCGTTGACCGATGATGCGGCCGTAGTCTTGCAAATCGCGAAAGTAGACGCGATCGGTGCGCGAAATGAGGTGATTGATGAAGCGACGTCGTTCGACGGGGCCGCCCTTCACGATTTGGAGATCTTCGGGGGCGAAAAGAATGGCATGGAACAATCCCATCATATCGGCCAGACGGTCGATCAAGAGGCCGTTGTAGCGGATGATGCGGGAGGGCGAATCGCCGCGCGACGCCGGCAAACGATACTCGACGGAGAGCGTCTCGTCGAGGCCGCGATCGGTTTTAAACGCGACGTCGGTGCGATAAAAATCCGCATCGTGACGCACGAGTTCTTCGTCGCGGTTGGTGCGATGGGAGCGCAAGCTTGCGCACAGGTGAATCGCCTCCAAAAGATTCGTCTTACCCTGCGCGTTCGCGCCGTACAAGATGTGCGTTCCCTCCGGAAACGCTAACTGCAGGCGGTCGTAATTGCGAAAGTTCGTGAGATCGACCGAACAAAGACGCATGACGTGCGATTATCTGCGCAGCGGCAGGATCATGTAGAAGAAGTGATCGCCGTCCTCCGGCTTGATGGAGCAGGGACCCAGCGAACCGCTGAACGTCATCATGATCTCGTCGTCGGTCACTTGGCGCAACGCCTCGATGAAGAATCGCGGGTTGAAGTCAATCTCCACGCGTTCGCCCGAGAGCGCCACGGGAATCTCTTCTTTCGCCGTTCCGAGGTCGGTCTGCGACTCGATCGTCATCGTATCGACGTCGGGCGTGCTGAGCGTCACGGGGAATCGACGGTCGTCCGTCTCGATCATGATCGACGCGCGTTCCACGGCGGCCAAGAGGACGTCGGGCGCAATGACCAGACTGGTGTCGGACTCGCGCGGCACGATGCTCTTGTAACTCAGGAAATCGCCGCGAATGAGGCGGGTCACGACTTTCACATGACCCAAATTAAACATGATGTAGTTGTGCGACGGCGAAATGATGACGTCTTCATCGTCGTCGCTCAAAATGCGGGCGATCTCGCCCATGGCCTTCGACGGCACGATGATGTTCACGGCCAAATCTTCGTTGTCGATCGGCTCATGGCGGACGGCCAGTCGAAATCCGTCGAGCGCGACGAGCGTCAGCTGCCCGTGATCGCAAATGAGATTGAGTCCCATTAAAATCGGACGACTGTGATCGTTGCTGACCGCGAAGATCGTCTGATTGATCATCTGTTTGAACACATGCTGTTTCACGACGATGCGCGTGTCATCCTCGACAAATTTGATCTCGGGATATTGGTCGGCCGCATACCCGCGAAGATTGAAGACGGACTTGCCCGACTCGATCACCAGCACGGTGTCGTCGCGCACTTCAAGGTACACGTCCTCGCTCGGAAGCTTGCGCACCACGTCGGACAGCAGTTTGGCCGGGACGACGAGGCTGCCTTTGCGGGAGATATCGGCCTCCATGCGATACTCGATGCCGGTTTCATTGTCGTAACCGGTCAAAATCAACGATTGATCGGCGTTCAAGAGAATGCCATCCAAGATCGGGTTGGCGGATCGTGTCGACACGGCGCGTTGCACGGTCGTAACCGCTTCGATGAACTCGGTTCTGGAACAGGTAAGTTTCATGGTAGTGCCTCCCGGATCGTCCCTTCGCTGGGGATTACAATTAATATTCACCCTCTTCTTAATATGGGTGTGAATCGTGTGTAAAACAGGCGTTGAGCGCGTGGCGATCGCTGTTTGCTTATGTTACACGATTGTTAACGTTGTGTGTACGGCGGTGACCTTGTCCACGTGATTCACCGACGAAAAGTTATGATCATTTTATGCACATGCGTTTCACAACGATTTATTAACAATTGCGCATAACTTGTGATTACCGCAACCGACGCTCGATGTTCGCGATTTCATCCGCCAGTTGCGCATCATCGGCCATTTCCGCTTTAATTTTATCACATGCGTGCAGGACGGTTGCGTGATTCTTACCGCCGAAAGCGTTGCCGATTTCCTTAAAGGTCTTATTCAATTGTTTGCGGCACAAATACATGGCGATTTGGCGCGGCAAAACGATGTCCTGACTGCGTTGGCGCGACTTCAAATCATCGACCGTCACGCCGTAATAATGCGCGACGATTTCCATGATCAACGGGAAACCCAACGGTTTCACCGCGCCCGGTTGAATGATGTTTTTCAAGGCCTCGCGCGCGACGTCGAGCGTGACAACGGTGCCCATCACTTGGAGGGCGCTGATCGTCTTGAAGGCGCCTTCGATCTCTCGGACGTTCGTCGTGATGTTGTCGGCGATGTACTCCAAGATGTCGTCGTCGATGTCGACGCCCTGCGTGCGGCACAGGTTCTTCAAGATCGCGATCCGCGTCTCGTAATCCGGCGGACCGATGTCGATCGTCAATCCGCTCGCAAAACGCGTGCGCAACCGTTCGGTCAGCGAGGCCAGGCTCTGCGGCGGCTTATCGCACGTCAACACAATGTTCTTGCCGGACTCGTACAGCGCGTTGAACGTGTAGAAGAATTCGACTTGCATGCGCTCTTTCGACTCGATGAATTGAATGTCGTCGATCAACAGCATGTCGGCCATGCGGTAGTGGCGGCGGAAGGCCGCGAAGTCATTTTTCTGAATGCACGTGATGAATTCATTGACAAACTGTTCCGTCTGAACGTAGACGACACGCTTGTCCGGGAAGTCTTTCATGACTTGGTTGCCGATGGCGTGCATGAGATGGGTCTTGCCGAGCCCCGAGCCGCCGTACATGAACAACGGGTTGCAGGTATGGGGATCCTCCATGGAGGCCACGGCCACGGATGCCGCATGCGCAAAGCTGTTCGCCGAACCGACAATAAAGGAATCAAACGAATAATTGGGATTGAGCGGCGTCGAGTTCAAAAAGTCGTTTTCGCGCAACGTGTCGTCGCGACGTTCGAGCTCGTCCGCGCTCGGTACGGAACCGTCCGAGCGCACGTCGACTTCGAGCGCGTATTCGACACGCGACGCCCCCTTCAGGGCGTCCTCGATGAGCGGACGATGTTGCTCGATGTAATCGGCCGCCATGTCGTTGGGAACCGACAGCCCGAAAATCCGATCGTCACGAATGTAGGGCCTTACATTCGTGAACCATGTATTGTATGTCAAGGGATTGACCTCTTTGCTGATCGTTGTTTGGCAGGCCCTGTCCCAAATTGTGTCCGCGCTACTCCTCGTCATCGTCATCCTCACCGTGAAATCCCCACTTCTTCGTTACGCTTCGTAAGGCCGTTCGCCCACGCGATCGGTGGGCGGAGCGGTATCAAATATCGTACCAGATAAACGCGTCGCGTGAAAGTCAAAAATGCCTGATTTCAGGGCATTTCCGCCGTCTCGGACGCCATCGATTCGTTCACATTTTGTGAGTTGCAAAGTGTGAATTGTTAATAACTTCGTGAACGAAATCGCCGCCCGTGACACAAAGGCGATCGTAGACGGCTTTGGTGTCGTTTCGGTGCGATGCGATCGTGCGGAAGGAGGTGTCAACGTCACAAAATCGTGTTGATAACTTGTGAATTATTCACTTTTTGATTGTTGATAAGCGCGTTGACAACGTTTTGAATTATGTCAGAAAGATGACCGTTTGAAGTCAACATGTCAGCACAACACATCGCGTTTTCGGTCCGAATGCGGGGCGTTACCGCGCCGTTTGCTCGAGGGCGTTGAGCGCCGTGTCGATCTCCGCTTCCGTGTTCGAGGGGCCGAAGGAAAAGCGGATCGTGCCGCGCGGGAAGGTCCCGAGGGTTTTATGGGCCAACGGCGCGCAGTGAAGGCCGACGCGCACCATGATGTCGTAGCCCTGTTCGAGCTCGAACGCGACGCGGGCATTGTCCATCGCGGGGACGTCGACCGAGACGACGGCCGTGCGCCCCTCGATGTTCGGGTAGCCGACGGCGACCACGCCCGGGATCGCCCGGACGCCCTCCAAAAAGCGGGCGGTCAAGGCCATGGCTCGATCGTGGCGCGCTTCCATGCCCTCCGACTCCAACGCCATCAGAGCGGCGCGAAGCCCCATGATGCCCGGCAGGTTTTGCGTGCCGCTTTCAAACTTATCGGGCAAAAAACCGGGCTGATCGAAGCTGTCGGAGCGGCTGCCCGTGCCGCCGACCAACAGCGGTTCCATGCGGGCCGCGAGCTCTTCATCGATGCCGAATCCGCCCGTACCGTGGGGCCCGAGGAGGCTCTTGTGGCCGGTGAAGCCCAAAAATCCGATGTGCATCGCCTCCATGTCGATCGGCAACGCCCCGCAGGACTGTGCGGCATCCACGGCGAACACGATGCCGCGGTCGCGGCAGAGCGCCCCGATCTCGGCGATCGGCTGGATGGTGCCGGAGACGTTGGAGGCGTGCGAGATGACGACCGCCTTCGTGTCGTCCTCCATTGCCCGTTCGACGGCCTCGGCCGACGTGAACCCACAGGCATCGGTCTCGGCGACGGTGTAACGGATGTCCCGCAAACGCTGCAAGTGCGTCAGCGGACGCATCACGGCGTTGTGTTCCATGCCGCCGACGACGACATGGTCGCCCGGCATCAAATAGCCGTAGAAGAAGACGTTCATCGATTCCGTGACCCCGGAGGTAAAGAGAATGCCGCGCGGGTTCGGGTGTCCGATCAGGCGACCGATGCGTTCGCGCGTGTCGAGGACGTCGGCTTCGACGTCGTAGGCGGCCCCGTAGTTGCCGCGTCCGACGTTGACGCCCGCATCCTCCAAAAAGGTCTTCATGGCGTCGCCGACGCCGCGGGCTTTGGGAAAAGATGTGCTGCATTGATCAAGGTAAATCATCGAATAAATCCATGCTTTCTATCGGGGATCATTGAGGTGTCGTTCCAAGTCATCGAGCCATGTCGCCGCCGTCACGTCCGCGGGCATGTGCCACGCCGAGGATGGCAAAAGCCGTCGCGGAAAGGCCGCCACGCCGTCGGGGGAGGCGGTGCGCTTGAATTGACTGCGGGTGAAGCGACGGATGAAGTCGCGCAGCCGATGTGCGATGGCGGCATCGTCGTACACGCCGTCGAATGCCACGCGTGCCCGGTCATAGACGGTCGACGGGGCGTGGCCGTCGAACACCATGTGCCACAAGAAGAAATCGACGAGCTCGTAAGGGCCGACGACGTCTTCCGTGACTTGAGGCACGCGTCCGTCTTCGTTGGGCGGCAGCAATTCGGGGGAGACGGGGCGTGCGAGGATCGTGTTCAGTGCCGATGCCACGGCCGCGCCGTCGGCGAACCCGAAATGATCCTGTCCGTGGGCAAGCTCGTCGGCGAGCGTTTGATCGATGGCGCGCAGACACGTCTTGGTGACGGAGGCATTGACGCCGTACATTGACATCTGATCGCCGTTGTACGTGCACCATCCCAGGGCCAGTTCCGAAAGATCGCCCGTTCCGACGACCAGGCCTCCTTCCAAGTTCGCAAGATCCATCAAGATTTTCGTGCGCTCACGCGCCTGAGCGTTCTCGTAGGTGACGTCGTGCGTAACGCCGTCGTGACCGATCGCCTCCAAATGGCGCGCGACGGCGTCGTCGATCTCGATTTCGCGCGCTTCGGCGCCCACGGCCGTCATCAGGGTTTGCGCCAGTGTGCGCGAGGTCGGCGAGGTGCCGGGTCCCGGCATCGAGACGGCCAGGACGTCCGCGGCCGGTCGCTCCAAAATGCGGACGGCGCGGTGACAGACCAACAGGGCGTGGGCGGAATCCAAGCCGCCGGACACGCCCAAGACGGGCCGAGCGCCGATGTGTTGCAGGCGGCCGGCCAAGCCGCGGGCCTGGATCTCCAACGTCTCCCGGGCCAACGTCGTCGCATCCGTGCCGCAAAGGTGCACGAACGGCAAGCGATCGAACGCGTCGACGTCCGGGTCCGAGGGCCGCATCGTCACGATGTCCCAGCGCTCCGTCGCGCCGCGGCGCAGATCGAATAAGCTCTTCGCGGATACGTCGGCCAAGGTCAAGCCCGCCGTGTACGGCGCCCCTTCCGCCAAAATTTGACCATCGGACACAATCAGGCGATGGCCGGCATGCACGCCGCCGCTCGTGGTTTCGCCCGGTCCCGCGCCCGCATACAGGATGATGCTGTGATCGCGGAGCGATCGCCGAATGAGTTCGGCGCGCAAGCGCCGATATTCGCCGACGTATTCTGGACGCGCCTCGGCGATCGCCGCCAGGGGGATCGACCCCTGATCAAAGGCGTCCGCCAGGGCTTTGGCGTGAAAATTGGAGAGCGTCAACGCGGTCATGTCGGGCGTGCCGCCGCGAAGGGCCGCGGGACGCACGGTCAGGCAAGGAATCACGGTGCATAAATTGACAAAGGGGAAGGTCGTCGACAAAAGTTGATTGACATCGACCGCATCCAGCGCGACCTCCGCGGCGATCTCATCGTCGAACGCGGGGCGCATCAGCGTGGGGCACACATCGGGCGAAAATTCCACCGTGAGCCCGCCGTCCTCGTCGGTCACACACGGCGGACACATCGCGTTGTCGTGCCCGAGGTCCTCCACGCACGTCATGCACGGATCGTCGAACCAACGCCGCTCTGATCGCGAGAGGTGCGGGGCCGGGGTCACGCCGACGATGTCGCCTTTGAACACCAACGCGGTCACCTTGTAAACCTTCGTGCCCATGCAGAGCGGCAACGACAGCAACACCAGAAGCGACGTGCCGGCGGTCGCGTCTTTGATGCGCGAAAGGCTCGTCAAGCACGCGGCCTGCAAGGCTTTCGAACGGTAGAGATCGCCCATGGCGGCCCCCGTCAACGCCAAATCGGAAAACAACAGGACGTCGGTTTCCGCCGCGATCGCTTCCTCGATGATCGACCGCATGGCCCGCTCGTTGTGCGCGATGTCGCCCAAGCGGATCTCGGGCGTCGCCACCCCGATCCGAAGGTCGCGGAACGGGGCCATCGGTGTCGTTTCCGGTCGGACGTGGACCTCCGTGGCCCCCAAGGTCGGGACACGCGGCGTCGTTTTGGTTTCGGTCGGTGTGCTCATCCGCCCCTCCTCGATTAAAACGGTTCGGTCATCGCCATCGTAAACGCGAGGACATCGCCCGTAAGGTACGGACACACTTCGCGACGAATCGCCCGGTTGTAGTCGTTTAACCACGCGATCTCGTCGTCCGTCAACATCGCGACATCGATCGCGTCGCGGTCAAACGGGACAAACGTCAGCGGGAAAAACTTGACGTAGATGTCGCCCATGACATCCGGGACCGGCGGGTGTTCGTCCAAGATGACCTCGTTCGTGTCGTGGTTGACGGACAAGGCATCGTCCACGCCGACCACGACGTAGTCGTTTTCCAGTCGAATGCCGTGTTCGCCCTCGCGGTACACGCCGGGCTCGATCGTGATCACGTTGTGTTCCCGGAAGCCGTAGGCGCCGAACGACGGGTGATGCGTCAGTCGCTGCGGGCCTTCGTGGACGCCGGCGACGAAGCCGAATCCGTGACCCGTGCCGCATTTGTAATCCATGCGCTCGCGCCACATGACGGTGCGGGCGACGGCGTCGAGCGTCGTGCCGTTGGCGCCGCGCAAGAAGGTCAGGGACGCCAGCGCGATGTGCGACTTTAAGGTCAAGGTGTAGTCGCGGCGGGCGCGATCGGTGATCGGTCCCAGGGCGAACGTCCGCGTGATGTCGGTCGTCCCGTCCAAGGTCTGGGCGCCGCAGTCCACCAAATACAGGCCCTCCGCCTTCAAGTCGGCATGTTGGTCCCGCGTCGCCTGGTAGTGCATCATGGCGGCGTTCGGCCCGTACGCCGAGATTGTGGAGAAGCTCTCCGTGAAAAACATGTCGGACGTCGCGCGTAAATCGTGCAAGACATGCGTGACGTCGTACTCGTTCATGCCGCGTTCGACGGCATGGCATTTCATGAAGTGCATGAAACGGGTCACGGCGACGCTGTCGCGGACGCCGGCGCGATACATCGATCGCAGCTCGACCTCATTCAGCACGGCCTTCATGAGCGAGGGATAATCTTGTTTCGCCAACACGGTGACGGTCTCCGGCAGCGCCGCGATCATGGCACGGCTCACGCGGTTGCGATCGGCGACCAATACGCCGGGCGAAAGCGCCGCCAGGCGCGCCGCCAAAGCGTCGTAGGGCGCAATCGTGATGCCTTGCTCCGAAAAGTACGTGCGCGCGACGCCGCCGACTTTGTCCTCATCGATGAACAAGACCGCCTCGTCGCGGGTGATCAGGGCAAACGCCAACACGACCGGATTGAACGGGATGTCGCTCCCGCGGAAGTTCATGAGCCACGCGATATCGTCGAGGCCGACGTACAGCGCGTAATCGGCGCCGTCGGCGACCATGTTTCGGCGGACGTCCGCGATCTTGTCCGACGCCGTTCGACCGGCGTACCGGAGGTCGTGGATGAAGATCTCGCCCTTCGGCAGATCGGGGCGGTCGTCCCAGATCATGTCCACGGCGTCGAGGTCGAACGCGACCCGGATGCCCTTGGCGCCCAGTTGGCGCTCCATGCGGGCGGCCGCGGCGTCGGGGATCAGGCGTCCGTCCAAAGCGACGCACGCTCCGGCGGGCAACATCTCGGCCATCCACGCGCCGACCGTCGGCACGCCCGGCATCCCTTGTTTCATCAATTCAAACGGCGTGCCGGCCAATTGTTTTTCGGCTTGAATATGGTAGCGTCCGTCGGTCCATAAAAGTGCCCGATCGCGGGTCACCACGGCGGTGCCGGCCGAGCCGGAAAAGCCCGTGAGCCAGGCCCGTGCCTGAAAGTGCGGGGCGACGTATTCGGAGTTGTGGGGATCGGCCGTGCCGACGTAATAGGCATCGATGTGATGGCGTTCCATGACGTCTCGCAATGCCCGCACACGGTCTTGAATTTTGTCTGGATTCATAAAGGTACTCATTTCTTTTTGCATCGAAGATCCGATCGGTTCCATAACGATATTTTGGGCGACCGAACGAACGGTCGCACGCTCTCATTGTATCACCACGACCGCGGATCGCAGGGGCGGCTGGTGTACAATGCAGAAAAGCACCTGCAAGAAAGGATGAACGTGTATGGAGCGACAAAAAACGGCCTTGATCACCGGAGGCGCCCGCGGCATCGGCGCGGCCATCAGCCGCGCGCTCGCCCGCGACGGCTATCACGTTCTGATCAATTATTTGAGTTCCGAAAACGAGGCGCAAACGCTGTACGAAGCGCTCACGGCGGAAGGGTATCGGGCGACCTTGCTGCGCGCCGACGTGGCGAGCCCGAACGATGTCCGAAAGATGGTCGCCGCGGCGCTCTTGGAAGCCGGTCGCGTCGACGTGCTGGTCAACAACGCCGGCATTTCCTCGTGGGGGCTTCTGACCGAGACGACGGAAGAGACGTGGGATCGCGTTCTCACGACCAACCTCACGTCGAGCTATCGCTTGTCGCGCGCGCTGCTGCCCAACATGATCCGCAGCGGCTCGGGAAGCATCGTCAATGTCTCCTCGATGTGGGGCGTCGTCGGCGCATCGTGCGAAGCGGCGTATTCGGCGAGCAAGGCCGGCCTGATCGGCCTCACCCGCGCGCTCGCCAAGGAGGTCGCGCCGGCCGGGGTTCGCGTCAACGCGGTGTCGCCCGGGGTCATCGCCACGCACATGTTGGCCGATTTCTCCGAGGAAGAACTGGCGCTCTTGGCCGAACAGACGCCGCTCGGCCGCATCGGCACCCCGGAAGAAGTGGCGGAAGCCGTCGCCTTCTTGGTCTCCGACAAAGCCTCGTACATCACGGGGCAGGTCTTGGGGGTCGACGGCGGCTTTACGTGCCAATAAGCCCATAAAAAAACGCTGACGGCACCCTTGCGCCGTCAGCGTCGTCTTTCTATTTTTCGATGTCGGGCTAATCGATGTTCTTTTCCAAAAAGTCTTCGACTTCGCGGACAAATCCCAACAGCGTCTTGTTTAATTCGTTCAACATGTTGTTGAGCTCCGGTTCATGGCGCTCTTTCGCCTCCAAGATGTCCTCGCGAAGGCCGTCGATCGCCCGATCGGCGCGATCGACGATGTCGTCCAATGTCTTTTTCACTTCCGGTCGATCCTCCCAAAAATCGTTGTAAGCGTCGCGGACGCGTCGGAAATACGTCTGTGCGAGGTCGGTATACGCGACCAATACGTCGTTAAACCGTTCTTTCGACAGGCCCTTTTGCTGCAGGAAGGCCACCACGTGATCGCCTTGTTGGATCAGGAAGGCCTTCGTCTTGTCGAGGGCGCGACGGCGCTCGGCGGGATCGCGGAGCGCATCGGGAACGAGCGATTTGGCGTAATCGGCCAATTCCTCTTTCGTCCACGGCTTGACCGTCGTGGCGGGCACGGTGGGCGCGGGCGCGGGCGATTTCGGGGCGCATGCGACGGCCGTCCCGATCAGGGCGACGATCAGCAGGCCGAGTACGGTGGTTTTTACGTGTTGCATGAGGTTGTTCATGGGTTTATTTTACGCCCCTGCGCGCGTGAAAGCGAGCACGCTCGTTCCGCAAAAGACGCATGCGGCCAAGGCAAAGGCGCCCCTCGGGGCGCCCTTGCTGTCCTTATCATCCCGCGATCTTGCGATCGCCGGTTGTGTGCATGCGATTACTGGTCGAAACGGAAGGCGCCGCGGCCCGCGAAAACGGCCGATTCGCCGAGGTCGTCCTCGATGCGCAGTAACTGGTTGTATTTCGCGACGCGGTCGGTGCGTGACGGCGCGCCGGTCTTGATCTGGCCCGTGCCCATCGCGACGACGATGTCGGCGATCGAGACGTCTTCCGTCTCGCCGGAACGGTGCGATACGACGGCGGTCCAGCCGTTGCTGTTGGCCATGTCGATGGCGTCGAACGTCTCCGTCAAGGTGCCGATCTGATTCAGTTTGATCAGGATCGAGTTCGCGGCGCCGAGTTCGAGGCCGTGGGCCAAGCGATCGGTGTTCGTGACGAACAGGTCGTCGCCGACGATCTGAATTTTCTTGCCCAGACGCTCAGTCATCTTGACCCAGCCGTCCCAGTCGTCTTCCGCAAGTCCGTCCTCGATCGAGATGATCGGGTATTTCTCGCACATGTCGGCGTAGTAGTCGATCATTTCGTCGGTCGTCTTGAATTCGCCGGTCTTCCAGAAGTAATAGCCGTCTTTGCCCTCTTTTTGCGCGGCGTCGTACAGCTCCGTCGCGGCGGGGTCCATGGCGATGAAGAAATCTTCACCGGGCGTGTAGCCGGCTTCTTCGACGGCGCGAACGAGCCATTGCAGGGCTTCTTCGTCGCTCTTCAGGTTCGGAGCGAAACCGCCTTCGTCGCCGACGGCGGTCGAATAGCCTTCTTTTTTGAGCAGGGATTTCAGCGTGTGGAACACTTCGGCGCACCAGCGGAGCGCTTCTTTGAAGGACGGCGCGCCGACGGGCATGATCATGAACTCTTGCAGGTTCACGCTGTTGTCGGCGTGTTTGCCGCCGTTGATGACGTTCATCATCGGGACGGGCAACACGTGGGTGCGAATGCCGCCGATGTATTGCCAAAGCGACAGACCGAAGGACGCGGCCGCCGCTTTCGCCGCGGCGAGCGACACGGCCAAGATGGCGTTCGCGCCGAGGTTCGCCTTGTTCTCGGTGCCGTCCAATTCGATCAGGGTGCGGTCGAGCGCGACCTGATCAAAGGCGTCCATGCCGATGATCTCGGGCGCGATCGTGAAGTTAATGTTGTCGACGGCTTTTTGCACGCCTTTGCCCAAATAACGGTCGGGATCGCCGTCGCGAAGTTCGACGGCTTCGTGGGCGCCGGTCGAGGCGCCGGACGGAACGGCCGCGCGGCCGAATGAGCCGTCCACCAAAAACACTTCGGCTTCCACCGTGGGGTTGCCGCGTGAGTCTAATATTTCTCTTGCTTGTACTGCATCAATCAATCCATCGATCATGTCCGATGACCTCCTTCAACATTGTCCGCCGCACATGGGCGGATCACAGTCAAGTATAGCAAAATTCACGACGGATGTCGCTTAATCTTCGTAACGTCGCGGTAAGGTTTTCCACGAAAAAACCAGCAACAGCAGCTGGAGGCCGGAGGTGACGGCCAGGAGGTTTTCGATCGGGAAGATATCGGCCAGGGGACCGAAGATCACGGTGCCCAACGGGATGGCGGCCGATCCGATCATAAACAGGATGGCAAAGACGCGTCCGTGGTATTGCGCCTCCACTTTTTCTTGGAAAAGCGTGGTGACGGCGGTCGTGTAAAAGGGCACCACCGTGCCGAGGCAGAACGCGAGGAACGCAAAGAGCGTGAAGGTCGAGGATTGGAAGATGCCCAAGAAGGCCAGTCCCATGGTCAGGCCCGCGACGATGAACCCCGAGGTGCGGATCGTCGTCAGATGGCTTTTGAAGCGCCCTTTGATCGAGACAAAGACGCCCCCGACGGCCATCCCGGCAAAGAGCGCCGTCTGCGTGGCCGTGATGCGCCACGGCTCGATGCCGAAGTGGCGGCGAATGTAGAGCGGCGTCAGAATCGCGACGGGGGCCAAGAGCATCATGAACACGGCGTACGTCGCCATGAGATTGCGCACCAGGCGGTTCCCCCGGACGTAGACCAGCCCTTTTTTGAACTGCCGACCGCCGGTTTCGGTCGATTCGTCGAGGCCTTTTTCGGCTTCCGCGGCTTCGTATTCCTCTTTGGTCGGAAACCCCCAGACCTGTCCCGGTTTGAGCGTCTTTTCGCGGCCGAAGCCGTTGCGGACGACGCCGGTGTTGAAGTCCGGGATCGGCAGGAACATCAAGATCACGATGGCGACGGCCGCCGTCACGACGTCCACCAAGAAGACGGTCCACATGGGAAACAACGTCAACATGGCGCCGCCGAGCATCGGCGACAACAGCAACAAGACGTTGTTGATGGTGTTGTAGACGCCGTTGACGCGGACGAGGTCGCTTTTCGGCGTGATCTGCGGGATCAGGGCGGAGATGGCGGGGCTTTGGATGCCGCCGCCGAACGAGCGGATCGCGGCGACGACGTAGATCATCCAGATCGACTCGTACCCCGCGATGAACGCAATCATCAGGGCCAAGGTGACGAGGGCGATCGAACCGTCGGAGAGGATCGTCAGCCATCGGCGATCGTAGCGATCGGCCCAGACCCCCGCGAACGGGGCGACCACGAGTTGCGGCAGAAAACTGGCGAGCGTGATGATCATCATCGAGGTGCCCGAGTTGGCGCGCATCGTGACGTACCAGATGATGGCGAACTGAACCAGTCCGGACCCCAGAAGCGATACGGCCTGTCCCCCCAAAAAAGCGGCACCGACGCGGTGCCGTCGAGGGCCTCCCTTTTTCAGCTCGTTCCACATATGGGCACGATTATAACACAATTTCGGGGGGCTTTTCGGTCGCCGCGCGGCGCCCGACGGCCGCGTCCCAAGCCTTGAAACGCCCCTGTGCGGGGGCGTTGTCCGTTGAGGGGGCCCCTTAACTTTGATAGACTGAGAGCGCTTGAGACGCCTCGCTCGTTCCGCTTGTCGGCGGGCGGTGCGCATACCGTGACAAGTTAGTAAGGAGCAGACAACGATGCGAATTGACTGGAAAAAACAGGTCCGTCGATTGACGGACAAGGGGGCGACGTACGCGGACGTCCGTTATTACCCCCGCGAAGAAGAGGACAGCCGCGTGCTCTGGAACGGCAACCTCTTGGACTTCAGCCGTTCGACGGAGCGCGGCTTCGGCGTGCGCGTCCTCGTCGACGGGGCCTGGGGCTTTGCGGCGTCGTCCGATTTGGCGTGCGTGGAAGCGACGTTTGATCGCGCCTTTGACAACGCGGCCGCGGCCGCGAAGAAAGTGACCCGTCCGGTCCGTTTGGCGGATAAAGAGGTCGTCTCGGGCACGTTCACGAGCCCGTGCGAGATCGATCCCTTTGAGGTGCCGTTGGACGAACAGATGGCGATGTTGCAGGATCTGGATCGTTTCATCGATCAACCCGGCGTGCAACACCGCATGGTGCGTTGGCAGACGGTGCGCAAGACGATCGAATATTACGACTCGGAAGGCGCCGAGATCACGAAACACATCGTCGAGAATTTCCCGTTCTTCGAAGTGGCGGCGTTTGACGACGAAGGCATCCGCCAAAATCGCAAGTACATGCCGCCCCGGCTCGGTCCGTCGCGCGGCTGGGAAATCATGGATCGCGAGCACTGGCGCGAACAAGCCGATCGCATCGTCCGCGAGATGAAGCAATTGCTCGACGCGCCGAAAGCGCCCGAGGGGCGGATGTCGGTCATCTTGATGCCGGACATCATGTTCCTGCAAGTCCATGAGACGATCGGGCACGCGTTGGAGCTCGACCGCATCCTCGGCTACGAACTGTCCTTTGCCGGCGGATCGTTTGTCCGTCTGGACGACTTCGGTCGATTGCAATACGGCTCCGAGAAACTCAACGTTCGCGCCGACGCGACGCTCGTCAATTCGCCGGGCAGCTTCGGTTACGACGACGACGGCGTCCGCGCCCAGAACCGCATGCTCATCCAAAACGGCGTGCTGGTCGGAGCGATCACGTCGCGCCAGATGGTGGTCGAAGCGAACGAACGCGCCGGCCGCGACATCTTTGACGGATCCGGCGGCGCCTGCCGTGCGTGCAGTTTCTATCGCGTCCCGATCGAGCGGATGACGAACATCAACATCGATCCGGGCGAAGACGGCACGCTCGACGACATCGTGAGCAACACGGAGCGCGGCGTCATTTTGTCGGGCGAAAAGAGCTGGTCGATCGGCTCCAACCGCGAACAGTTCCACTTTGCCAACGACATCGGCTGGTACGTCGAGGACGGGGCCGTCCGACACGTCGTGAAAAACCCCGCGTACAGCGGCATGACGCTCGACTTCTACCGTTCGCTGTCGGCCGTCGGCGATCCATCGACGTGGAAGGTGCAATACGTCGACAACTGCGGCAAAGGCGTGCCCGGCCAGGTGATGCAGCTCGGCCACGGCGTGCCCGTCTGCCGCTTTGACAACGTAAAGGTAGGTGAATAACATGGCCGCACATCTCATCATTGAAACACTGCGCGAACTGCGTCGATACGCGCTCGACCGCGGCGCCGTCGCCGCCATCCATTGGAACGCGGAAGACAGCCACATGGTGCGCTACGCGAATTCGGCGATTTCCCTCAATAGTCACGAGGACCTCGTTCGCATGCGCGTGTCCGTCTACGACGGCCGTCGCGAGGCGACGACCGGCCTCATCGTCGATCCCGCCGACATCGATGCGATGAAACGGGCGATCGATCAGGCGATCGACATGGTGCCGTTCGCGTCGGAAAAAACGTACGAACCGACCATCGCGACGATCCCCGAAACGGTCGTTTACGAAGGCAGCTACGACCCGGAGGTCGTCGAATTGACGAACGAGGAGATCATCGCGTTTGTAAACGATGCCGTCGCAGGACTGGAGACCGAGGACATTCTCTTGTCCGGCAACTTCTCCGCGGGCGTCGTCGAACAGGCCGTGATCTGGACGACGTCGGACAACGTCGTGTGCCGTCGCTCGACCGACATCGGCATCACGCTCGTTTTGGCGTCGGAAAAGCGCAAGTGGGAGATCAACGCCGAGCAATTCGTCTGGCGCAAAGCCGATCTCGACGCCCAAGCGCTGCACGACCGACTCCGGTGGCTTTCGACTTGCTATAACACGTGTCCCGAAGAGCGCGCCGAAGAGCGCCCGTACCGCGTCATCATGGGCCCCGCCGCCATCGCGGAGTACCTGATGTACTTGGAATGGCTCGGCACCGCGGGCGGCTCGATGAAACGCGGATTCAGCATGTTGAAGGACGACAGCGTCGGGCAAAAGATCATGTCCGATCGGTTCACGCTCGTCGAAGATCCGTCGCTTCTCGACACCTTCCCGATGCCCGTCGACTTATATGGGCGTCGCCGTGACGCACGCGCCGTGTACGATCGGGGCGTCTTTACCGGGTTTATCTGGGATCAGGCGTCGGCCGATGAGTTTGGCGCATCCCCGACCGCGTCCGATGTGCCGAACCTCTCGTTTAAGCTGATGGGCGGGGACGCCGAGTGGACATCGATTCAAGCGTTGGCCGAAGAACCCCGCGACGAAGATCTCCTGTACATTCCGTACTTGCACTACGGCGGCATCGTCAACCCGAGCGAGGGCCTCATCACGGGGTCGTCGCGTTTCGGGGCCCTGCTGCTCAAAAAGGACGGCTCGATCGCGCTGCCCTACAACGTGCGTTTCACGGAAAAACTCTCCGATTTG
Source organism: Saccharofermentanales bacterium (assembly GCA_050945495.1). Classification (GTDB taxonomy): domain Bacteria; phylum Bacillota; class Clostridia; order Saccharofermentanales; family DTU023; genus UBA4923. The sequence continues at coordinate 60,652 of JBMNTA010000004.1, read as the reverse complement.
TTCGGCAAAAAGCTCGTCTGGCTCGCCAAAGAGACGATGCCTTACGGCAGTTCGTCCCACTACGGCGGTCGCGATCCTTATTCGATGATCGTGCCGGTGTTGGGGTGCTTTGACGACATCAACGTGGAGATTTCCAATAAGAGCTTCTAGATCACGCATCGCGACGCATCACGATGCACGGCTGCCCCGAAGCGATTCGGGGCAGTTTTTTATCGGCGGGAAGGTCGGCGGGCGGCAAATTCTTCGGCGATGGTTCGGCGAAGTCGGTCGTCCGTCACATACTCCAAGACCATCGTGGCCATGGCCTTGACGATGTGATGCAGCCGTGCGTAAGCGAAGGGGCCGTCGACGAGTGCCAGCGCGCTCGCCTCATGCACCTGCAACGGCTCGGGGGCATCCAAGCCCACCTCCATGTACATCGTGGGACAGACGTGACTGACGTTCCCGATGTCCGTGGAGCCGGCGATCGCTTCCGCCCGGACCTCATCGACTTGCGGAACGATGCCGTAACGCGCCCAATGTTTCACCGTCAACGCTTGCAGCGACGGGAGATGAATCAAGTGATCCAAGGGGAGTTCCGAGCGCGTGATGTCGAGCGTCGCGCCGGTCATCAGGGCGGCGCCCCGGGCAATGTCTGTGACGCGGGCATTCAATCGGTCGAGGTCCGCTCGGGTCGACGCACGCGTCATGTATTCGGCGCTCGCTTGATCGGGCAGCGTATTCGCCACGGTGCCGCCGTCGGTGATGATGCCGTGAATGCGCATGTCGGGCTTTAGTTGTTGGCGGAAGGCGCTGATGCCGGCATACAAAAGATGCACGGCGTCCAAGGCGTTGATGCCGTTCCACGGCGCCGCCGACGCATGCGCCGCCTTGCCCGTGTAATGAAAAACGAAGGTATCCATGGCGAGCGCTTTGTAACAGACGCAGTGTTCCGCGGCGAGATGGGTCTGCAGGACGAGATCCACATCGTCGAACACGCCCTGTTCGACCATGTCGACCTTGGCGCCGTAGCTTTCTTCGGCCGGTGTGCCGATGACGGCCACGCGAAATCCCAGGGCGTCGGCAAAGGCCGATAAGACGACGGCCGCGCCCACCGCGGACGCGGCGATCCAGTTGTGTCCGCAGGCGTGCCCGTTGTCGGTGCCGTCTTCGCCGTATCCGGGGAGGGCATCGTATTCCGCCAAGAACGCAATGCGAGGCCCCGTTGTGCCGTATTCGGCGCGGAAGGCGGTGGCCAATCCGGCGTATGGATGGATCGCCGAAAAGCCTCTTTGTTGCAAATATTCGACGAGGTAACGCGAGGATTGATGCTCCTCCAATCCAAGCTCCGGATGCGTAAAAATGAAATGGCTGATGGCTTCGCATTCATCGGCCAAGGCATCGGCGCGGCGTTCCGCTTGTAAAATCAGTTCATCCGAGAGCATCGCGTTCTCCTCCGTGGAATGTCATTGTAAAGGAAACGTCAGTCGGCCGCATAGACCTTGCGACCGCGGATAAAGACGTGCTCGACGCGCGACTCCAGGTCGAACGGATGCCCGCTCCATACGACGAAATCGGCATCTTTGCCGGGCTCGATGCTGCCCTTGCGATCGTCGATCGACAAGGCTTGGGCGGGGTGGAGCGTCACGGCCTTGAAGGCTTCCGCCTCGGGGACGCCGGCCTTTTTGACGCGCGCCGCGCAGGTGATCAGTTCTTCTTGCGGGAACACGTCGTGATCCGTCGTCACCGAAAAGGCGATGCCGTGTCGGTACAGCGTCGCCGCCGTCGCAAAGGATTTTTCCAACGTCTCGCGCTTGCCCGGCACACCGAAACTCGGGCCGAGGATGATCGGATAATCGAATTGCGCAAGATAGGGCGCGATCTTGTGGCCTTCGGTGCAATGGTCGAGCGTGAGGCGAAGATTGAACTCACGGGCCAAGCGAATGGCCGTGCAGATGTCATCGGCCCGGTGGACGTGCGTTTTCAAAGGAATTTCACGGCGCAGCACCATCAACAGGTGTTCGTAACGCAGATCGATCGGCAGGTCGGGATCGGCGGCTTTCTTGCGGCCGTACGCCATGGCATCGTAAAAGCTTTGGCGAATGATCGCCGCGATGCCCATCCGTGAATTGGGAAACTTGCCCTTGGTCCCGAACGCTTTCGGATTTTCGCCGAGCGCACACTTGAGCGCGGCCGCGGGATCGATCACCATTTCATCGACGACCGTGCCCGCAAGCTCCACGGTGATGAAGAGGCCGCCCAAGACATTGAGGCTTCCCGGCCCCGTGCATGCCACGGTGACGCCGCCCGAACGCGCGCGTTCGATCGCGGGATCGAACGGATTAAAAGCGTCGAGCGCCCGCAATTGCGGCACGGAGGCCTCGGATGTCTCGCAAATGTCTTCACCCGCTTCGCCCCGGCCGGCCTCGCAGAGGCCGAGGTGCGAATGCGCCTCGATCAACCCGGGCGTGATGTAGCGATCCTCCAGGTGCCACACGTCCGATGCGGGGGGCGCGGCCGACGGTTCGACGAAACGTTCGCCGTCCACCGCGATGTCTTTCAGATCAAACGATCCGGTGTCAACGTCAAGAATCTTGGACCGAATGTGGGGATGCATTGTGTTCGAGCACCTCTTTCCATCGCAGACATGCCACGTGATGGGCGTCGCGGATTTGCTCCAACGGGATATCGTCGGCTTTGCAAGCGTCCGTCGCCCATTTGCACCGCGGCGCGAATCGACACCCCGGATCGGGATCGAGCGCGCCGGTAAGTTCTCCCTTAATTAAAGGCAATTTTTTGCCTTTTTGCGAACTGGAGGGCAAAAGGATCGAATCCAACAGGGCCTGCGTGTAAGGATGGGCGGGGTTTTTGAAGATTTTTTCGGAGGGCGCAAGTTCCACGCATTTGCCGAGGTACATCACCATGATGTTGTCGGAAATATGTTTGACGACCGACAGGTCATGGGAAATAAACACGTAGGTGAGTCCCATCTGCTCCTGCAAGTCCATCAGCAGGTTGAGGATCTGTGCCTGCACGCTGACGTCGAGCGCCGACACCGGCTCGTCGCAGACGATCACCTCCGGCTGCAGGATGAGTGCTCGCGCGATGCCGATCCGCTGGCGTCGTCCGCCGTCCAATTCATGCGGGTAGCTGTAAAAGAAGCGCTGGTCCAAGCCGACTTTGTCCATGACGCTCATCACTTTTTGTTGGAGATCCTTGGCGTTCTCGTAATCTTTAAAGTTTCTGAGCGGCTCGGAAATGATCTCGCTGACCGACAATCGCGGATTGAGCGACGCATACGGGTCTTGGAAAATGATCTGAATTTGTTTCCGCGTTTCTTTCATTTTCTTGGGGCGGTAGTCCAGAATGTTTTCCCCGTTGAAATAGATCTCGCCCGACGTCGCGTCGATCAGGCGCAAAAGCAGGCGTGCCAGCGTGCTCTTGCCACAGCCCGATTCCCCGACGATGCCCAGCGTCTCGCCCCGCTTCACCCGCATGTCGATGCCGTCGACCGCATGGACGACGCCGTGGGGCGACTTAAAATATTTCTTCAGATCGCGTGTTTCAATGACATACTCACTCATGGTCTTCCTCAAAAAGATGGCACATCACGGCATGGCCGTCACGCACGATGACGGGCGGTTTCTTCGTCTTGCAGATCTCCATGCAGTGGCGACAGCGCGGATGGAACGAACAGCCCGACGGCAAATCCATCGGATCGGGCATCAATCCCTCGACGGGGCGCAGCCGCTTTTCGTCCGATTTCAAGTCCGGGATGGCGCCGAACAGCCCGCGCGTGTAGGGGTGCTTGAAGTCCGGGTCGTCGTAGACGTCCTCCAGCGAGCCGATTTCCACGATCTCGCCGGCATAAATCACGGCGACGCGGTCACACATCTGCGCGATGACCCCAAGGTCGTGCGTAATCAACAACAGGGAGGTGTTCAATTGACTTTTCAGCTCATTCATCAATTCCAGGACTTGCGCCTGCACCGTGACGTCCAACGCCGTGGTGGGCTCGTCCGCGATCAAGAGTTGCGGATCGCACGCCAACGCCATGGCGATGATGACGCGTTGCTTCATGCCGCCGCTGAACTGGTGCGGATACTCGTACTTGCGTTCTTTGGGGATGCCGACCAATTCAAGCATTTGATCGACGCGATCGTCGACCTCATGTTTGCTCAGTTGGTCGTTATGGAGTTCGATCGCTTCGGCGATTTGCTCTTCCACGGGCATAATCGGGTTGAGGCTCGTCATCGGATCTTGGAAGATCATCGAGATCTTCTCTCCGCGGATGTCTTCCATCTCGCTTTCCGAAAATTCGGTCAGGTCTTCGCCGTTAAAGAAGATTTTGCCCCGGACGATTTCCCCGATATCCTCGGGCAGCAACTGCAGGATGCTGAATCCGATGGTCGTCTTGCCCGCGCCCGTTTCGCCGACGAGCCCGAGCGTTTCACCTTTTTTCAAGTCCAACGTAATCCCGTTGACCGCATGCACGACGCCGGTCGACGTATTGTAACGCACCACCAGGTCTTCAATCGATAGAAGGGTATTTTCCATAACGAACGCCTACCTTTTCAGTTTGGGGTCAATCGAGTCGCGAAGTCCGTCGCCGACAAGGTTGAGCGCCAAAACGGTGATCATGATGGCCAGACCGGGGAAGATGACGGGCCAGGGCGTATATCGGATCACGTCCTGTCCTTCCGCCAACATGTTGCCCCATTCCGGGTCGGGCGGCATAATGCCCAATCCCAGGAAACTCAGGCCGGACGCGCTGGAAATGGCGTAGCCGACGCCGAGGGTCGCTTGGACGATGATCGGTGCCAGCGTGTTGGGCAGAATGTGCGTCATGATGATCTTGCGGTTGCTCGCCCCGGTCGCCCGTGCCGCTTCCACGAAATCGTTGTCCTTGATGGTCAGCACCGACGAGCGGATGAGTCGCGCGTAGCCCGGCACGTTGGAGATGCAGATCGCCATGATGAGGTTCAACAAGCTCGGCCCCAGCGCCGAGACGATCGCGATCGCCAAGAGAATGGTCGGAATGGCGATGAACATGTCCATGATACGCATGATCACGTTATCGATTTTGCCGCCGTAATAGCCGGCGATGGCGCCGAGAAAACCTCCGATGAACAAGGAGCTGAACGTGGCGGCAAAGCCGATGAGCAGCGAGTAGCGGGATCCCCACACGACACGGGCAAAGATGTCGCGGCCGAATCCGTCGGTGCCGAACCAGTGTTCCGCACTGGGCGGCGCATACTTGTTGCGCACGTTTTGCTCGATGACCTGGGTGTCGTAATCCAAGAAGATGGCTCCGAGGATGGTGATCAGCAGAATCGCCACCAAAATCCACAGGCCCGCCATGGCCAACTTGTCCTGACGGAAGCGGAACATGGCGTCCTGCCACGGGGTGCGTCGGGTCAACGTCTTCGGGATGGGTTTTTTGGATTTCTTTTTAGACATTTTGACCTCGTTTCGCTCGTCTCCGCTTGCCGGTCGCATATTGCCCTCGGATGCGCGGATCAATGAATCCGTACGAGATGTCCACGATCAAGTTGACAATGCTGAACAAGAACGACATGAATAAGACCGAACCCATGACCAAAGGAATGTCTTTGCTTCGTATCGCGTTGAGCAGCAAGCTTCCGAGGCCCGTCATGCCGAACACGGATTCGGCGAGCACCGATCCGCCGAGCGTGTAACCGAAGTTGACGCCGACGGCGGTGATGACCGGGATCAAGGCATTCTTTAACGCGTGCTTGACAATGATCTGATTCTTTTTCGCGCCCTTGGCCTTGGCGGTGCGAATGTAGTCCTGCCCCACGACTTCCAGCATGGACGATCGCGTCATCCGCATGATTTGCGCGATGTTGCTCGCCGACAAGGTCAACGCCGGAAGGATGAAGTGGGCGAAGGACGATGAGCCCGTCTCCGGCAGCCAGTCGAGATACAGCGAGAACAGCAGCATCAACAACAGGCCCAACCAGAAGGACGGCATGGAGTTCAATAAAAGCGCGACGACCAAACTCGTCCCGTCGGCCACCGTGTTCTTCCGCATCGCGACAAACACCCCCAAGGGGATGGCGACAATGACGGTGATGACCATGATCATGACGGCGAGCAACAGCGTCACCGGAAAGCGACGCCCGATTTCCTCCGTCACCGGCAATCCCGATTTGTAGGACGTGCCGAAATCGCCCTTAAAGGCATTTTTTAAATAGTTGCCGTATTTGACCAGGAACGGGTCGTTGTAGCCGAGCTCTTCGTTCAACGCGTCGATGGCTTCCGGGCTTGCGCGTTCCCCCAAGATGGCCTTTGCCGGATTCCCGGGGGTCAATGAAATGATGCTGAAGATGATAAAAGAAATGCCTATGAGCACCGGAATCATCAGCAAAATTCTTTTGAAAACGTATTTAAGCATAGATGTCCTCAATCCGTGCGTTCAACGATGGTTCGGGGCGCATGTGGGATGCGCCCCGAAAAAACTTAGCCGGCATCAACGATTACTCGCCGTCCGCCCAATGGAAAGGATAGACGAAGTACGTCGACTTCGGAGATACCTGAACGCCTCTCAAATCTTTGTTGAAGCCGATGTTGGCCACCGTCCAGTAGATGACGATGTTGAAGGCATCGTCACGGCAGAGGGCTTCCACCTCTTCGTACAATTTTTGACGTTCGGCCGTATCGGTGGAGACGCGCGCTTTTTCGAGCAGTTCGTCCATCTTCGGGTTGGCGTAACGGCCGTAGTTGCCCGCGAGCGCGTTGTCCGACTTGTACAAGTCGTAAATGGCGACGTCCGGATCCTGCGCGATGTAGGACCAGCCCAGAATCTGCAGTTCAAAATCGCCGTTCTCCAGGTCTTCGTAGAAGGTGCCGGATTCGAGCAGTTCGATCTTGACGTCGATGCCGATTTTCTTCAGGTCGGCCTGAATGATCTGCGCGTGCATCGACCGGTTCTCCGTCGTGGTGAGCGTGCACTCAAACCCCTCGGGATAGCCGGCGTCCGCCAAGAGCGCTTTGGCTTTCTCGACGTCGTGTTCGAGGTCCTTGAAGTTCGGATCGTAACCGACGACGCCTTCCGGAATGTGGCTGACGGCGACGACGCCGTTCCCGTCTTCCGCCCCGATGACGACGGCTTCTTTGTCGATGGCGTGCGCGATGGCTTGCCGCACGCGGACGTCGTCAAACGGTTTGACTTCGCAGTTGATGCCCAAGAAGCGGAAGGCGCCCGACGAGCGTTCGAGCAATTCCAAATGCTCGTCGTCTTTGACGGTTTGACGATCGACCGAGGACACGTTGACGTAGGCGTCGATCGAGCCTTTTTGCAGCGAAATCGTGCCGGTGGAGGCCGATCCGATGATGCGGAATGTCACGTTTTTGATGGGGGCCGCGCCCGCATGGTAATCTTCGAAAGCTTCCATGACGATGACGTTTTCCGGTTCCCATTTCACAAACTTGTAGGGGCCCGTGCCGACCGGATTTCTCGCCATCGAATCGGGATCTTCGGTGAGGAGTTTTTTGCTCACGACGCCGCTGTAGCAAGCCAGGATCGGCATGAAGGAGCTGTAAGGATACGCCAGCGTCACGACGACTTGGTGGTCGCCTTGCGTTTTGACGTCCTCAATGTACGAGAAGTACGTGCCCACAAACGAGGACTCTTTGCACCGATTCAACGTGAAGACCACGTCGTCCAGTGTCAGCTCATCGCCGTTGTGGAATTTAACGCCCTGCTTGATGTCGAACGTATACACTCGACCGTCCTCGGAAATTTCCCATTTTTCTGCGATGCAGGGGACGATTTCGCCGTCCGGTGTGACGCGGACGATCGGGTCGTAGATGTTCGAGACAATGCCTTCGGTCATGTTGTCGTTGAACATTTGCGCATCCATCGTCGTCGCGTCGGCGACGATGCCGATGGTCAGCGAATCTTTCGCGCCGCCCGTCGTCTGTTCTTTCGGTCCGCAGCCGACGACACTCACGACAAGTATCGCAATCAGAAAGGCTGCCACAACCTTTTTCCCAAAACCTCGTTTCAACATGTTTTTCCTCCTTATGTTCGGTGATGTCGCACCCTTCGAAGCACATCGTGCTTGGTCGGTTGATGGAATGGTCAAGGAGATCCTCGAGTCGCCTCGAGCATCGTCTGGCGTATGGAACCGCATGCTTGCGCGCACCCCCCGCCTAGACCTTGAAAACCGTCTGTTCTTCGATATCGGCAGTCAACGCCTCGAGGGCTTTGGCCACCAGATGTCGGCGTAGCTTGTATTGGACATCCTTCGGATCGTTCGGATCGCCCAAAGGATAGGGGATGGATATGGTCGGAACGATGCGGTTGCTTCCCACGGTGAGGGCCACGGGGATCATGTTGCACAGCTGAACGACGGGAAGGCCTTCCCGTTCGATTTCTTTGACGATCGTTGCGCCGCAACGGGTACAGGTCCCTCAGGTCGATACCATGAGCACGCCGTCTACATGGTTCCTCCGAAGTTCGACGAGCATTTCCCGACCCATGCGCTCGGCTTCCGCCTGCGTCGTTCCCGTGCCGACCGTGGAAAAGAAATGCGAGTGCAACCGTTTGAACACATGCTCTTTTTCCATGGCTCGCAAGACGTCGAGCGGCACGATCACGTTGGGATCGGTGTTGGCCGCGTAGGGGTCGAAGCCCGCGTGAATGGTCTTGAATCGGCCGGCTTCCAAGCGATCCATCGATGAAATGTCGTAGGATCCCCAACGCGTGGCCGAGGCCGACTGAATGCGGTCGGGGTTATCGACCGGAACGATGCCGCCCGTGGTGATGACGGCCAGGGTCGCCTGCGTCAAATCTTTGATCGGCGGCGCAATCGGTACATGGGACCGAGGCGGCACCGGCAATTCCGTGACGTAGGGCTCGCCCGCCATTTTACGGGTCAACATCTCCACGGCGCGCCGCGCGGCGGGCACCGGCGGATCCAGCGGGATCTGCTTTCGGATCCCGCGGCCGAAATAGCCTTCCTTCTCGGCCCATTCGAGCGGTTCGCCGCGCATGAGGCGGCTGGCGTAACGCCCCATCCGCCGACAGTCTTTGCGCATGGCGGCGGCACTTCGCCCGCCGATGAAGATCGGAAAATCTTCGTGGAACATCTCGGTGCCGGGGTTCTCTTCATTCATCGACGAAAACACCGGCACGCCAAACGTTTCCCGAACGCGTTTGCAGACCAGTCCGCACGCAAAGCCGTAACGCCCGGCTTGGAAGGCGGGACCGGCAAACAGCAGGTCAAATTCAATCGTCTCCAACAGCGACAAAATCCGTTCGATCGCTTCTTTGTCGTGCGTGCCGATGTAGTTGTCGCCGCAAATGAGGGTGTGCGTGATCTCGATGCCGTCCAAGGCCGCCTGAAGCGCCATGCCGGATCCGACCACGCCCGGCCGCATCTCCGGTTCGAGGTTCGCTTGGTCTTCGCCCCCGATGCCGGCAAAAAATTGATTGATGTACAACACCGCTTTTTTCATGCCTAGAACTCCTTGACGGTCTTGACGCTGGCGCCGGAAATGGCATCTCCGCAGAACATGGCATTATTCTCCATGATGATCGATCCGTCGTCGCGCACCGAGGGACCCAAGATTTCGTCGTGGGCCCAACCGCCGGAAAGTCCGTCGCGGGCGAGCGCTTCGAGCTCCCCGATGACGGTCTCGGCGGGTTCCAGTTCAATCAACTGCGAGACGTCGCCGGTGGAGACCAGCGCGTTCGCTTTTTCGCTCATGACGACCAGCGGCTGACTGCGTCCGTCGCGCCCCGTGCACTCGTTGCTGACGCCCACCGTCGGGATGCCGGCGTCTTCCAGGACTTCAATGCAGCGAATGTAGTCGGCGTCCGGATTGCCGTAGCCCTCTTCCGTCACGATCGCGCCGTCGGCGCCGATCGCCTGCGCGATCTCAGCGACGCGGAGGGCCGATCGCTCTTTTTGGTTCAGCGAGACGTTCAAATTGCTCAGGATGACGCCCAAGAAATTGAGGGTTTTGCCGTGTTGGGCGTACAGTTCTTTGATGAGCGGGAAGTTTTGCATGTCATACGTCGACCATTTGGAACTTGACGGCATGAAACTTCCGGAAATGAGCCCCCCGTCCAAAATGGTGTTGGGGTGCACAAAACTTGGCAAATAATGGTTCATGTCCCATCCGTAGAAAAGGTCGTTGTACCCCGCAACCTCCATCTGGGACTGCGCCTGCATGACCAACACGACACCCGGTAACGCCATTTCCTCGTGCGTTCGTTTCAGCAGTGGCGCCAATGCATACGTTTCCACGCGGTCTGGCACATGGTCGATCAACACGGCGCCGAGGTATTCGGCGAATCGGTGCGCCGCCCAACGGATGGCGTGATTGGTTTTCTGCACTTCCCGTTGATCGGGCTCGTCCGTGTCCGCGACGAGACAGATGTTGATCGTTTGAGAAAACGGCGAGTAAGGGGCGCCCTTGCCGAACATGTCGACGAGGCCGTCGCCGAAACTGCCCCAATGTTTGCCGACGCCGAGGATCGCGACGCCCTCGGTGGCATGCAGGCTGCCTTCGCCGCAGGGCACGAGCTCGCCCGTCACACCGGGAAACAGCGTGCGTCCGTCCATGCGCAAGCGTGGCTCCACCGCTTCCTTGATCGGGACGATGCGTTTGTGCTCGCCCGGACGTGCGATTTCGATGTCGAGATCGGTTAAATGTTCGTCGCTTTCGCGCAGAAAGCGGATGGCGCTCGCTTTATCGAGGGTGATGATGCCGTCGTTCAGGGAGGTGGACGAACCGAAGACCACATCACGAATCGGGAACCTGCCTATGGTCAAATGCATCGCGCACCTCCTTCGGTAATCATGATTACTTGAATGTATGCTACTTCATCGCAAGGAGGATGTCAAGAAAAATGTATGGGTATTGATGATATGAATAAATGCTGGAACGTTTGTAATCACGGTTAAATAATCATGAAGCTATATTGCTCCGCCATGCATTGGTCGGGGCAATAACTCATCACGGTATCTTTGGAAAAGAAGCGAAAGACATATTTGAATAATCAATGACAAATATGGCCTTTTGCTAATAGAGAAAGGAACAGCGCGTAAGGATACGCGCCCGGATCCGGTCAGTTCCAAGTGCCGGTAATAAAGTATTCGAGAATATCCATCAATTCTTCTTTAAAATGCTCAAAGCAAATGCCTTGGCGCAGATCGTTCAATACGGCTTGATAGGCGTAGATGGAACCTGTGTTGATGCGCCCGACGTTGCGTTCCTCAATGACGCCCTCCTCGACCAAGTCTTCCAAAAGCACGCGATTGCGAACGTAGATGTTCTTGCCGCGATACATTTGGTTCACGAGTTCCATTTGCACGTTCCATTCTTCGGGGAAGATCTGGTAATAATCGCGCATGGTGACGTCGAGGAGATTGCGGTACTTCGGACTGAAGAAGATTTCGTAGAACATCTTCGGTTTTTCGAACGACTGATCGATGAAGAACGCCCAGATGCCCAAGTAACGCTCGAGGGCCGTTTTGTAATGCGCGGCGACGCGCTCGACGCTGCGACTGTACTCGGCCAAGTAGCGCATCGACATGTAGAAGAGCAGGTGATCCAGGTCCTCGAAGTAGTTGTAAAGGGTCGCGGAATTGTAGCCGGCCAGATCGGCGACGTTGCGGATGGTGATTTTGTCAAATCCTTCGGACTGCAAAATTTCATCGGCGGAGATGATGAACTTAGCCATCATTTGCTTTCGCAAGGCTTCTTTTTTCATATCCATGGCATACGTCTCCTTCGATATGAGAACAGATATCACCCTGTGTACCGTTGGACAATTCAGCAAAAACGGGGCCGTCGTTTATACGTATTTTACATGAAACCGCGTCAAAAATAAAAAAACCGCCCCCAACGGCGCGTCGCGGTGCATGCGAAAGGCCGGACGCACCGGGTCCGGCCTTTCGTCGTGAGGTCCGTCGTTTAACCTTCCAAATACGTGCGCTCGCGCCACTCGAGGTGGTCGTCCGAGGTGTAGACGGTGTACTTCGAAATCAGGGCCACGGGGCCATACGTCGTCTTGGATCGACGCAGGCCCGGGTCGCCGTTGTCGTCTTCCCGGTTGACAAACGCGATGTCGGGGTCGTCGCCGTACATGTCCATGAAACAGGCGACGAGCATTTGATAGGCGCCGCGGTACGCGACGTCGGCTTTTTCCGTGTGCACGTAGAGCGTGTCGCCCACGACTTCGCCCAAGGAGTAACCGATGACCGTGTCTCCGACGTAGAGCACGCCCCCGAACATGCGGTACGCGTCCATGTGATCCAAGACCTCATGGATTTTATTCGACTCTTCGATGAGCGTCGCATGGTCCTCGGGGATGTATTGGCGCTCTTCGTCGACGTAGCGGCGGACATCGTCGATGTTCGTCGCATCGATCTTTTCAAATCGCCAATCCGGTGTCTGTCGGCGGAAGCGGTTGATGTTGTTGCGCGTCGACTTGTGTTGACGTCCTTCGAGGGCCAAGAGATCGCGCGCGTCGTACAAATAATCGTAGTAATCGCGTTCCGAGACGGCGTGAAAGCCGGGGTAACGCTCCGACAAGAGCGGCAGATCGTGGTCCCCCACGATGCTGAAGACCAAGGGATCGCCGACGGCTTCACAGTGGGCTTCGAGCGCATCCAACGCGTTGCCGATGTGCTCGCCCCGCGGGACGGTGTACGCGTGATGCGTGCCGAAAATCTTCATGCGAAAAATGAGACAATCGTCGACGAACGCAACTTCGTACTCGTAGAGGTCGCGCCAAATAAAGGTGCCGCCGACGGTCCAATCGCACATCCGTTGCGGATTCGGCGTCAAATACGGCCGAATCCGCGGGATGTCTTCCAGTTTTAGGGGTTGAAACGCTAACATGCGCGAACGTACACCCCACTTACTCGCTGATGAAGCCGGCGTCGCGAAGGATCGCGGCGGCTTTGTCCAGGTTGGCCGTCGAGACGCGGATGATCGGGCCGGTGCAGCCCATGCCGCTCTCGGCGTAAATCTCGGCCTTCCAGAGCGTCTGCACGGCGTCGTCGAGGTCCATGACGTCGATGCCTTGGATTTGTTCGGGCACGACTTCCGAGGGCGGTGCCGTGACCGTCGCTTCGTCCGACTTGGCGGAGGCCTGCTCGCGGCGCTCGTTCAACAGTTGATCGAGCCCGGCTTTTTTGGCGGCCGCCAGTTCCTTCATGTAGATGTCTTTGAGGTTGCCTTCGGCAAGCGATGCGGCAAATCGGATCGACTGCGCGATGACGGGCGCGCCGGAGGCGCGTGACACAATCATCACGATGCCGGCCATTTTTTCGCCGACGCCCGGGCCGTACCCCGCGCCGACGGTCTCGTACGAGCCGCCGGAGGTGAACGACGACAGCATTTTAATGACGGCGTTGCCCGTGAGCGAGTCGAGGACGAGGACGTCCTGTGACGCACGGATGATGTCGTTGCCGCGCATGACGGCGCCGCCGTCGGCACGACTCGAGGTCGCAAACGTCAGGGGATAGCCGTTCTCTTGCAGCTGTTTCAGGATGATTTCGACTTGGCGCGTGCCGTCGAGGTTCAACAGGCCGACCGTCGGGTCGGCGATGCCGTCGGCTTTCGCCGTGGCGATGCCGGCCAAGGTGTTCATCACCATCGCTTCGACGCGATCGGTCGCCGTGGTGCCCGTCGTGGTCGCCAGATAAATCTGTTTCCCCGTCGCCGATGTGTTGACGCGTCCCACGGTGGAGACGCCGATCGGGAAAGGGTAATGCATGGCGACGGCGGCGTCGGCTTCGCCGGCGGCGATGAGCGCCTCCATCTTGGCGAAGGCGTCGTCGGGATCCTCGGCCTGCACGGTGCGGACGCCGTCCGCCTCGATCTTACCGAGGAAGATCACGTCGATGTCGTGTCGGGCGGCGTCGAGGCAGCCCTCCATGACGTTGTCCTCGCCCAATTCCGAACCGAGGCCGATGACGGCGACGGTCGGACGCTTCCCGATGCGACCCGTCTCCAGGCCGTCGGCGAGCTCTTGGAAAATCGTCGCAATGTCACGTTTGATCGGATCCATCGCGATCACCTGCTCTCGTCGCCCAAAAGACCGGCGGCGAAATCGCGCAGCGACTCGGCGACGATGCGGCGGATTTCATCGGACGAGACGGCCGTTGTCGCTTCGACGCCGTCGTTCGGTTCCATGAGGAACGAAACGCCGTCAAACAAGTTGGTCATGCGGCCGAGGAAGAGCGAGCCCTTGCCGATGATCATGACGCGGCGGATGTCGCCCGCGAGCATCGCGTTGCGCGCGTGCCCCATGATCGGGACGCCCGACGGGATGTGCCCTTGCGTCGGGGCGAATCCGGGGAGTCCGTGGTCTTTCACGAATTGGCCCATCGCTTTGCGATCGATGTCGCCGCGCTTGACGGCCAGTGCGCCGATCATCTTCAGATTCTGCACCGGGACGTCGCCGGCGCCGGCGGGTTTCGTGATGTCGGGGTTTTGCATCTCGGGAGAGAAGTAGTCGACGTCGGTGACCTTGAGTCCCGCACGCTCGAGCGGATCGGTCACGAGCGAGCCGATGACGTGTTGCGGCGCGCTGCCGGTGCCGACCGAATGCCAGCCGACGTTGTCGATGTTGATCACGGGGTTTTGGCCGTCGTTTTCGGAGATGATGACGGCGAACCCGCCGAGGCAGTCTTCGAGGACCGGCAGACCCTTCTTGACGTGGTCTTTGCCGTTCATGCCGAGTTTGGCGGTCGAGCCGCCGGCCGTCACGGCCACCGTCTTGAACGTGCCGGCCTTGACGAGCGACGCGGCCAAGAGAATGGCATGCGCGGGCGCGGCGCAGAAGCCGCGGCAGTCGGAACCGGTCGAGCGGGACAATTCGGCGATTTCGGCGGTCGCTTTCGCGAAGTTGCCGCCGCCGCGCTGGTTCATGTCACCGCACGCTTCTTCCGAGCAGTCGATCGTGTATTCGACCTCATCGGGCGAAATGTCGGAATCCCGGACGGCGTACATGAGGGCGAGGACGCTCGACGCTTTCGAAGCGAGGTTCTCGATCATGACGTGCGCCGACAGGTTCGGGTCGATGTCGTGGGCGCGACGGACGGCGCCGACGAGGCGGTCGTCCATGTAGAGGCCCTCGGCCCCTTCGTCATCGATCAGGTGCTGAATGTGATCGTGATCTTCGCCCTCTTTGATGCGGCTCAGAATGTATTCGGTGATGATCGGGTCGTCCGCCAGTTTCGGTTTCGTCTCGGCGACGAAATCTTTGTCGAGGAAGACCAGATCAAATTCGTCGACCGCCTCCACGAGCAGATAGAACTCGTCCTGCGGCATGATTTCGCCGAATTGACCGTAGCGTTCGGCGACGGGGCATTCCATGTCCTGCCACGGGCCTTTGATCTCGTTCAGTTCAAAGGGGGTCACGTTGCCGATGTACGTCTGGTTCGGGTAATACGCGAGCACGCGATCGTAGGGACGCAGATGCGCCTTGATCTGTCGGAGGTACTCGGAATCGGGGTTCACGACACGTTCGGTCGTCTGGGTGGTGCCGTTGTTCAGCACCATGTCGGGGGTGTGGACGAGGATGTAGCCTGCGCCCTTAAGCACACTGTTCATCAATGCGTTGTCCTGCCTTTCCGGTCGTTATGGGTTTCGGTGGATGGGTCTTCATGGGCGCCTCGGGGACGCCCGGTCGTTATTTTTTCTCATAAGGATGCCCCGATGGTCCCTCCGCTCAAGGCGGAAGGGCCGCGTACGGGGCACCCCAGGTCAAACGAAAAGCGAGCGATTAGTACTTGCTAAACTCCTCGCGGATCGCCTGCATCTCTTCTGCGATCTCATCGAGATCGAGAACCATCTCCATCATGGAGATCTGTTCATCATATACCTCGGGATCGAACTCTTCCTTGACTTCGTCTTCGCAAACGTGGTACACGGCGAGCCCCAACTGGACTCCTGTCAATGGACCGGCGTAGGTCGGGTCACCATTGGTGACCGTCTCAGCTGCGATTCCGGACGCTTCACCTTCCGCGGCGCCGAGGAGAACAACAACGTTCTCTGCGCCATATTCGTCGGTGAGGTCTTTCACACGCTTCTGGTTTTCCAAGTCCATTGCACCCGCGGCCGTTCAGACAAAACACTCCGTCGCGGAGAAGATGACTTCGGCGCCGGCCGATTCAGCACAAAGCGAAATGGCCGGACCGGGGATCCCGTCGCGGTCACCGATCACGATGACCTTTTTGCCTTCGAGTATGCTCATATCCTGCTCCTTTCGTTTTATTTGGGCGTTGGTGCGGGTGCCCACCCCCGTATCTTTCGGGAGCAAGCGCGCACAGCGCCGGCTCCCCGCCAGATGTTTAAAGATTACTCACAACCGCACGTGCAATTGCAAGCGTACTTTTTCAGCATGTCCTCCACGGCTTCCGGCGTCGCGTCGTCTTTGATCAACTCTTCGACTTTTTCGCCGTTTTTGTAAATGGCGATGACCGGCAGCCCCAGAATTTTCTGGGAGATGGCCAGGCGACGCGCTTTCGACGTGTTCAACGCCGTGAATTTAATCTTGTCGCCGTAGGTCTCTTCGAACTTTTCGATGTGCGGGCGCAGCGCCGCGCAGGGCACGCAGCCGTCACCGTAGAAATCCACGAGAATCGGGCCTTCCTGTTCAAGGACTTCGGGTTCAAACGTTTTGCGATCGAGTTCTAACATAAAAGTTCCTTTCTATGTCTGTGCTCAGCCAATCACGCCGGAGGCGAGATCGTGTTCGACTTGCATGGCGGCAATGGCGCCGTCCGCGCAGGCCGTCACGACTTGGCGAAGCGGTTTTTTACGAATGTCACCGGCCGCGTACACGCCCGGGATGTTTGTGCGCATGGCGTCGTCGGTCACGATGTAATTGTACTCCATGTCGACTTTGCCCTCGAACAATTCGTAGTTCGGCAAGAAACCGATGAATACGAAGACACCAAACATGCCGTCTTCTTCGTCGGCTTCCACGACGCGTTCTTCGCCCGTCTTCGTGTCTTTGACCGTCATGGACGAGAGAATGCCGTCGCCGTGCAGACCGACCACGACCGAGTTCCACATGAATTCAATCTTGTCGTTGGCAAAGGCGCGCTCACGGATCGATTGCACGGCACGCAGTTCGTCGCGTCGATGAATGATCGTGACTTTGCGTGCGAATTTCGTGAGGTAGATCGCCTCTTCGACCGCGGTGTCGCCACCGCCGACCACGTAAACCTCGAAGTCTTCGAAGAAGGATCCGTCGCAGGTCGCACAGTACGAAACGCCGCGTCCGGTGAATTCCGCTTCACCGGGGCATCCGATCAGGCGCGGGTGTGCGCCGGTCGCGATGATGATGGCTTTCGATTCGTAGACGCCGTCGCGCGTGTGGACGCGCTTGACGTCGCCTTCGAGTTCCACCTCGGTGACGTTCGCGCTGAGGCGATGGACGCCGAAGTGTTCGCACTGTTTCGTCATGCGTTCAATCAGTTGAGCACCGCTTTCGGGGCCTTCCGGACCCGTCATGCCGCCGGGATAGTTTTCAATCTCGTCCGTGATGGCGATCTGACCGCCGTCCTGGCCTTTTTCGATCAGGAGGGTGTTCAGCCGAGAGCGTCCGGCGTACAGACCGGCGGCCAGCCCCGCGGGACCGGCGCCGATGATGATGAGATCGTACAGTTCTTGCATGTTATCTATATGACTCCTCAGATGTGGTGGTTATTCGAAGATCGTCTGATCATCCACCTCGGTCGTCAGGGCCGTGAGGGCTTTGTCGACGAGGCTCTTTCTCAGCTCGAATTCTTCGTCCGGGCTCATCTCGGGGTTGCCGAGAGGGTGCGGGATGGCGATCGTCGGGACGATTCTGTTCGCGCCGACCGTCATCGAGATGGGGGTCACCGTGCACATATGGACCACGGGGATGCCCGCGCGTTCAATTTCTTTGACCATGGTTGCTCCGCAACGTGTGCAGGTCCCTCAGGTCGAGGTCAAGATCACGGCGTCCACGCCTTGCGCAAGCAGCTTTTTCGAGAACTCACTTGCGAACTTCTTCGAGTTCGCCACACTCGTGCCGTTGCCGACCGTGGTGTAGAAGTAATCGTTCAGCTTGCCGATCTTGCCTTCCTTTTCGTATTGTCTCAAAACGTCGACCGGAATGACGCGGTCGGCGTCTTCGTTGGCGTAAACGGGGTCGTAGCCGCCGTGGGCCGTCTCGTAGGTATCCGCCGTCAGATCGTCGACGCCGGCGATGTTGTATTCGCCGTAGTGCGAGGCCGACGAGCTCTCGATGCGATCCGGGTTGCCTTTCGGCACGATGCCGCCGGACGTCACGATCGCGATGGTCGCTTTCGAGAGGTCTTTGATCGCCGGGTTGGGTTCAACGCGGTCGAAGTCGGGCATCGGGTATTCCGTCTCGAACGGTTTGCCGGACAGTTTTTTCAAGAGCATCTCCACGGCGCGTTGGCTGCCGCGTTTCTTCTCGAAGAAGTTCTTGCGGATGCCGTTTGGCAGGTACCCGTCTTCGGCGGACGCCCCGACGGGCTCCCCTTTGACGAGCTTCAGCGCCAATTTCGCCATCGCGGGGACGGCTTTGCGCATGCCCGCCGCGCTGTCGCGCGTCGCAACGATGTAGATCTTTTCGCGGAACATGTCGGCGCCCGGGTTCTCTTCGTACATGCCGGTGAGCACGGGGATGCCGAGTTCTTCTTGGACGGCGTGCGCGATGGTCGCGCAAGCGACGCCGTAACGGCCGGCGTTGAAGGCCGGGCCCGCGATGAACAGGTCGGGATCCTCTTCCTTGATCATCGGAAGGATCGTCGCCTTCGCTTGTTCGATGTTTTCGTTAAACCAGGAGTCGCCGCAAACGATGGTCGCGACGATCTCGGCCTCGCCCTTGAACGCGCCGTTGAACGCGAGTCCGGGGCCGACGGGGCCTTCGCGCTTTTCGGGCGCGACGTCGGCTTTTTCTTCCCCGCCGATCTGGCCGAAGAACTGGTTGATGTAATGGACAACTTTATAGCTCATGCAAAACCTCCCTACCTTGCGCTGAGACGGTTGAATCCCATCTCATTCGTCGATCCGGTGATGACCTGCAATTCGGCTTCGATCGAGCCGTCGGGACGCAGCGAGCCGTCATGGCCGCCGGCGATCTTGTTGACGTAGTCGAGCGTGCCGATCACGCGGTCCATCGGAGGCAGGACGATCGGCTCGTTCGCGTTGCCGCCCGTAACGACGGCGTTCGCGAGTTCGTCGGCGTCGGCCAGCGATTGGCTCTTGCCGTCTTGACCGGCGTATTCGTCGGTGATGATGACGGTTTTGATGCCTTTTTTCTCGAGGTTGACGCAGTTCATGATCAGGTCGGTGTCGGGGTTGCCGAAGCCTTCCTGCGAGACGATCGCGCCATCGAGCGCGAGGAACTCAGCGAGTTTGGCGGTCCAGTTCGACGAGCGGATCTTGTCGGCAAGGTACACGTTTTCGTTCGTGATGATGACGCCGACGAAATTGATCAGCTTCCCGTGGACGGCAAACAAATCTTGGATGACGGGGTTGTTCAAGTGGTGATACGTCGTATTTTTATCGCATGCCGAGACACAGTTGCCGGAGACGATCGCGCCGTCCATCACTTCGGTCGGGCTGATCATCGTCGTCAACGTACGCTTGGCGTCGACGCCGTAGACGTACGTGTCATGCAACAGGCCTTGACTTTGGAGCATCATGACGTAACCGACGCGGGGGAGATCCTTCAAGGGCTCTTCGAACCCTTCGGCGACGGTGGGCGTCTCGTAGACGACCGTCTCGTCCGGGGTCAGTTCGCGCGCCAGTTCGCCGATGGTCGCGGCCGTTTTCAGACCGGCCAAGCGGCAGGCTTTCTCATACTCGTGTTGGCCCGCGCCTTCCGCGGGTTCCATGACGAGGACGAGGTTGTGCAGTTGCGAGAACGGCGTGTATTCGGCGCCGATGCCCGTCATGTCGATGATGCCTTCTTGGAAGCCGACGATC
This sequence comes from Saccharofermentanales bacterium, assembly GCA_050945495.1. Lineage (GTDB taxonomy): Bacteria > Bacillota > Clostridia > Saccharofermentanales > DTU023 > UBA4923. The sequence continues at coordinate 40,690 of JBMNTA010000004.1, read as the reverse complement.
GGGCCCGCCGTGACGACGGCCATGCCGCGCAAAACGTGCGTTTTGCCGGAGCCGACGGTCTCCACTTTGGAGATCATGCCGGGGAAAATGCCCCCTTCGCCTTCGACCTTGACGCGTGGTTCGATCACGTCTTTGACGGGCGTGATGCGAATGCTTTCGCCGGGCGTGGCGATGTCAAAACGCGCCGATTGGATGAGCGGGTCTTCGAGGACCGGCTCGAGCAGTGTGTCGGGATGGACGATGAGGACGTGGTCTTCGACGGCGTTGCGGTCGCCGAACTTGATGCCCTGAATGTCAATGTATCCCAGTTCAAGTTTCACCTTCTATCACCTCAAGCTTTAGTTTGCCGAAACGAGCGGAGCTCGTCCGGTAGCCTCCATGGACTCCAACGCGCTTGCCACGAGACTCAGGTCGATGACTTGAAAGTCTTGCAAGATCGCCGGTGCGATGGGCCCTTCGGGGCGTGTCGGATGGTCTCTTATGATTGCCAAAGCGCGTTCCATGATGTCGAACGAGAACATGTCCATGCGTTCGCCTTTGTCGGTCGTCACAAGGATCGACCGATACGGCGTTTCCCACGGCTTGACGCTTCCCGAGAGGGGCGCGGACAAGATGCGGTGTCCCCGATGGACGAGGTCGCGTGCGCGCATGAGAACCTCCCGATCGGTTGCGTCCGTCATGGACTCAACGCGAAATGTGTCGCCGTACGTTGCGACGACTTTCGGGTTGTTCGTCAGGATTTGGAAAGAGCTTGTAAGCACTCTGTAAAATCAATCACTTTCTGTGGGAAAACTCGCCAATTCTCCACGTACCATTATCGCAAAAACCATGAATTATGCAAGCTGAAACGGCCGGTATGCACGCATGGCGTCACATGGGTCACTGTGCCCCGATAAAACCACAAAAAAGCCGGGCCAAGGCCCGGTTTTTCTGTGCGAATTGCCTAGCGCATCTCCGCGCCCTGCGTATAATGCAGCTTCTTGATCAAGCGCATGCGCTCGCGCTCGATGGCCTCGGCGGACAGGGTGCCCTCGTCGGAGCCGAGCCAGAATCGGAACATGATCGATTTTTTGCCCGCCGGCACCTGATCGCCGCGGTACGCCTCGACGAATTCGGAGCGACGCACGTACCCCTCGATGGCCGCCTCGATTTCGCCCCACGTTTTGTCCTCGTCGACCACGATCGACAAGTCTTGCTCGACCAAGGGGAATTGCGGCACATGCTCGAAGCGATTGTCGCGGCTCGCCAAGGGCGTGAGGCATTCGACGTCGAGCTCGGCCATGGCAACGCATACGTTGCGCGTGCCGCTCTCGGCGATGGTCTTGGGCGAAGCGATGCCCATGTGCCCGATGACCGTGTCGTCCTCGCCGAGGATTGCGAGCCAGGCGTTGCGATCGGCCCACACGGGGCGCTCGCCGACAACATCGAACGTCAGCGGTCGGACGCCCGCAAAGCGGGGCGCCGCCGCCAAGATGCCCTTCATCTTTCGGAACAGATCGTCGGCCGAGGGGCCGGCGACGGCCATGCCCAGATGACGGCGCTGAATCGGCAGCGTCTCTTCCGGCGTGCTCGGGTGCGTTTCGCCCGCGCGATGGACTTGGGCCAATTCAAAGAGACCGAACGCCTCGTAATACCGTGAATTTTCCGCCACGGCTTCCAGAAGCCCCGACAAAATCGAGGCGCGCAAACAGGCGCGGTCGGGCGCCGGCGGCGTGGCCAGGCGGATGCATTGCGCGTCGTCTTCGCCCACGAGATGGCGGAAAAGATCGGCCGCCCACGGATATCCGAAGACTTCCTGTAGCCCCGCGCGGAACGCCAAATATTCGCGCAAAGCGCGCTCCGCCTCGACGTCGCGTTGGCGGACGGCCGACGCGAGTTGCACGGTCGGCGGAACGAAGTCGAAGGCGTCGTACCCGATCATGCGGCAGACTTCTTCGAGAATATCGTCGCGGATGTCGACATCGCCCGTCGCGCGCCAGCTCGGCACGCCGACGGTGAGGGTGTCGTCGCCGTCGAACGTCACGTCAAACCCCAGGGGGATCAAGACCTCCTTCACGTCGTCCCACGTGAGGGTGTGGCCGGAGCGAACGTTCAGGAAACGGAGCGAGACCGGGATCTCGATCGGCGCCGTCGTGCGGATGTGCGACCGACCGGTCGCAACGATTTTCGCTTCCGGGACGATCTCGGCAAACAAGGCTTGCGCGAGGCCCAGCGCGTCATCACAGCGTTGGGTGTCGAGCGATTTTTCGAACCGCGCCGACGCTTCGGTGCGAATCATGTGGCGTCCCGCCGTGCGGCGGATGCTTTTCGGCGTAAAGTTGGCAATTTCCAAAACGAGGCCTTCCGTCTCGGGGAGAATCGAATCGGCGGCTCCGCCCATGACGCCGGCAAGTCCGATCGGTTTGCCGGCGATGTCGCAAATCAACAGGTCGGAGGGGTCGAGGTCCAGGACGTGGCCGTCCAACAGCGTGAGCTGTTCGCCCGCGCGTGCCTCGCGCACCGAAATGCCGCGTTCGACGTGCGCGCGGTCGAATCCGTGCGTCGGTTGACCGGTGGCGAGCATCACGTAGTTGGTGATGTCGACCAAGGCATTGATCGGGCGCATGCCGACCGACCAGATGCGGCGTTGCATCCAGAACGGGGCGGGCTTCAATTGCACGGGTTCGAAGATGACGGCGTCGTAACGCAGGCAGCGCTCCGGGGCCTCGATCCGCACCGCGTAGTCGTCGACGTGTTCGGGGCACGTGAACGCGGGCAACGGTTTCAGCGCCGTGCCGTAGATCGCCGCGAGTTCCCGCGCGATGCCGTAATGGCCCCACAAGTCGGGGCGATTCGTCATCGATTTGTTGTCGATTTCAATGATGAGGTCGTCGAGACCCAGTACGTCGGCGATCGGGGCGCCGGGGGCGGCATCGGGAAACAACGCGGTCAAGTCGACGATTTCGGCCTCCGAGTGTTTCGGCAACAGCGCCTCCAGGCAGATCTCATCCGACCCGCAGATCATGCCCTCGCTCAGCACGCCGCGCAGCTTCGTTGAGGTCAATTCGACGGGCTCGCCTTCGCCGTGCCAGCGCACCCATGATCCCGGCGGGGCGACGGCGACGAGTTCGCCGTCGTACAGGTTGCTGCCGCCGCAGACGATCTGGTAGTGGCGGTCGCGTCCGATGTCGACCGTGCAAACGCGCAGGCGGTCGGCTTTCGGGTGTTCGGAGACGGTGTCGATTTGGCCGACGATGATGCCCTCGACCCGGTCGGCCGGGTTCTCGATCGCTTCGACTTCGACCGTGCGGAGGGTGAGGTCCGAGGCGAGTTGCTCGGCCGTGAGATCGGCGGGCAAATCGACGTAATCGCGGATCCATTGCAGTGAGACTTTCATGATTGACTCCTCTTGATATCGATGAAACGGTTCGCGGTGCGAACGCGGTAAAAAGCTTACTTAAACTGTTCGAGGAAGCGCAGGTCGGCGCTGTGGAACAGTCGGACGTCGTCGACGCCGTAGCGCATCATGACGAGGCGATCGAGTCCGATGTTGATGTAAAAGCCGCTCCAGATGTCGGGATCGAGTCCCGCGGCGCGGAGCACGTTGGGGTGCGGGGCGCCGCCCGGCATGACCTCGATCCATCCCGTGCCGTGGCAGACGTGGCAGTCGGGATCTTCGTGGTGACAGACTTGGCACTCCATATCGATTTCAAAGCCGGGTTCGACGAACGGGAAGAAGCCCGCACGCATGCGGACGGGCACGTCGCGGCCGAACACGCGCTCCAAGATGGTGCGCACCAGCAGGAGGCCGGAGGCGAACGAGAAGTCGCGATCGACGATCAATGCTTCGTATTGGTAGAACGCGCGCTCGTGGCGGGCGTCCGTCGCTTCGTTGCGAAAGACCTTGCCGGGGTAAATCACACGTGCCGGGGCGCCGTGCTTTTGCAGATAGCGGACGCTGCCGCCCGTCAGGTGCGGGCGCAGGCACAGGCGCTCGACGCCGCGCAGGTCCTCGGTGCCGTCGATCCAATACGTGTCCATCGTATCGCGGGCCGGGTGATCCGGCGGAAAGTTCAAATGGTCAAACGCGTACAATTCGCTCGTCACTTCATCCTCGCTGTAGAGCTCAAAGTTCAGGGAATAAAACGCGTCGTTCAAGTCGTAACACATCTGCGTGATGGGATGGAGCCCGCCGCGGCCCACGGCGAATCCGGGGACGGTGCCGTCGACGGGATCGGCAAAATACGACGCCTGTTCAAGCAGTCGATCCTTTTGCGCTTCCAGCGCCTCGTTCAGTTCCCGCTTGATGTCGTTGGCCATTTTGCCGTACGTTTTGCGGTCTTCCGGCGGCAATTGGCCGAGGCCTTTCAAGACGTCGGTCAAGCGGCCTTTTTTGCCCAAAAAATCCTGGCGCAAATGGTCGAGCGCTTCCGAAGACGGGGCTTCGGCAAACGCTTGCAGCGCTTCCGCGCGAATGGCTTCCAATCGTTCTTTCATTGTGGTCGAGCGAAGGGCGCACCCTCATGGCGCCCGCGCGTTCCTCCTCATCTTTGCCGCCGCCCGATCGGGCGGCGCGTGCTACGGCTAACATTGTACCAAAACGCCCGAAGATCGCGGAGCCGTCGGCCGATGCCGTTGTCGGGCAAAGAGAATCCCCCGTCGGCCGATGACGACGGGGGATGTACGAATGACGCAAGGTGGGCGGTCGGGCCGCGCCCGACCGCCATGTTGATTGAAGTTATGCTTTCGCTTTCGGTTTATTCGGGATCACCAAGAACTTGGAAAAGAACTTCGAACCGATGTAGTAGACGAGGCACGCGACGACCATGGCGTTGATCGCGCTGATGCCCCACTTGACGTAGTTGCCGACCAGTGCGCCGGCGACCACGGCCAAGATGGCGGCGATGTTGACTTTCGCCAACGGTTCATTGGCATCTCTGTATTTTTCACGGCGCAGGAAGTAGTCGAGCACGATGATGGCGCCGACGGGCGGCAACGTCGCGTTCAAGAAATTCAGCCAGCCGATGAAGTTGTTGTAAAGCCACACGGCTGCGGCCGTGCCGATGATGCCGGCAATGATGACCATGGGCTTTTTGCGAACCTTGGTGATGTTCGACAAGCCGAGCCCCGATGTGTAAAGGGCATTGTCGTTGGTGGTCCAGATGTTGGCGCCCAAGACCAGGATGGCCGGAATGGCGAGGCCTTGCGCGATCATGACGTAGAAGATGTCTTCCTGGCCGGTGAAGGCACCGCCGACGGCGCCGAACATGAACATCAGCGTGTTGCCGAGGAAGAAGGCGATGACCGTGGTGACGACGGCCGATTTATTGTTCTTGGCAAACCGGGCAAAGTTGGGCGTTGCCGTGCCGCCGGACACAAAGGATCCGATGACGAGGCCGACGGCCGCGAACAAGGACAGCTGGCCTTGCGATTTGGCGAAAATGGCCACGAGTCCGCCGCCTTGGTTGGTGGCGGTCACCATCGAATAGATGCCCAGGATGGCGATGAGCGGCACGGAGACGTAACTGACGATCTCCAAGCCCGTGATGCCGAAGTAGGCCGATGACGTCATCAGAACGCCGGCAATCACGACCAGCACCCAAACGGGGATGTGCAGCAGGTCTGCGACCGGGAAGGCGAACATCGCCAAGCCGACGCCGAACCAGCCGATCTGTGTGAATGAAATCAGTGCGGACGGCAGATACGATCCGAGCGTTCCGAACGAGCGGTGAGCGAGCAAGTCGAGGCTGAGGCCGGTATCGCATCCGATGTAGCCCAAGGCTCCGGTGTAGGCGCCGAGAATGACGCCGCCGATCAGAACCGCCCAAATGAAATTGCTCAAGTTCAGTCCGTTGGCCATGGTGGCACCGACGCTCATGCTTGCCGAAAAGAAGGTAAAGCCGAGCATGATGACAAACATCGACCAAAAGTTTTTCCGAGCCTTCTGCGGCACGGGTTCCAACGAAAAGTCGATATCAACGACTTCCGCTTGCTTCTTGTCCTTTGTCATGAAAACTCCTCCTCAATCCCATGTCTCTGGGGTACATCCGTGTAAAAGATGTAACTATTTACAACAGTTGGACAATGACACTTTATAACAAGCACGCGGGGCTTGTCAATGCAATGATTTCGAATATTTAAACGCCGAACGGGCCGACCTTCCGTGTTTTTCGCTTTGTGCGGGACGCTTGACACATCGGCCTTATGAGTCGATTTGTGAAATCCGGGTAAAATTTTGTGCGTGGCGCGTTCGCCGTCATGTATAATTAGTTCGATCAGGTGGAGGGTGCCAAAGGAGGACGTGCGTGAATATTCGAAAGATCGCTGAACTCGCGGGCGTTTCCGTGGCAACGGTTTCACGCGTTTTCAATCATCCGGAGCGTGTCTTGCCGGAGACGCGCGAGCGCGTGCTTGCCATCACGGAGGCTCACGACTACACGCCCAACTGGCTCGCCCGCGGCTTAAACCTCGGAACCACCAAGACGATTGCGCTGCTGGTCCCCGACATCGATTCCGATTTACACCGCAACATCATTTCCGGCGTGGAAACCGTCGCCGACAACAAAGGCTTTGTGGTCATTTTGAGCCAGACGGGCGGCGATCCCGAAGCGGAATTGGAATTCATGAAAACCATGAAGATGCGCCACGTCGACGGGATCATCCACGTGGATTCCAAATTGGATGTGTCGCACATTCCCGAGTTGGACGCGATGGAGATCCCCCGAGTGCACATCGGCAAAAACCGCGACTGCGGGTGCGATATGCTGGTCTACCTTGATTTTGAAGAAGCCGCCTATCGGATGGCGCGTCACCTCGGGCGTCTCGGCCACCACGTGCTCGGGATCCTGTCGGATGAACGCACATCGCATCTGTCGCTGTTGGTCGAGCCCGGCATCGAGCGGGCATCGCGGGAGCTCAAGGTGCCCATGCGCACGATCTATTTCTCGGAAGCGGGGAATGCGCGGGGCGGTTACTTTGCCGTGCAAAAGATGATTCAAAAGAATGAACTGCCGGAGGCCTTTGTGACGGAAAACGACTTGCAGGCCATCGGTGCGCTGAAGGCGGCACGCGATGCGGGCCTCGTGATTCCCGACGAGATGGCACTGGCGTGTTTCAACGATTCGGTCATCTGCAAGGTCGTCACGCCCGCGATCACGAGCATCGAGATGCCGGCGTCCAAGCTGGGCATGACGGCCGCACGCCTCTTGTTCGATCGGCTCGACAAAGGCGAATCCGACGACGCGATCACGCACGAGCTGATCCTGCAACCCAAATTGAAAATCCGCGCATCGTGCGGCAACAAGAGCGATATTTTTGAACTGTTTGATTGATGGCTCATAAGAAACGAGGAAGCCCCATGTCGACCACTGAATTTATCGGATTGAAATTAAAAAACCCCATCATTGTGGCGTCGGGTCCGTGGGCGGGATCCGCCGACGGCATCCAGCGTTGCATCGATGCGGGCGCGGCCGCCGTCATTACGGAGACCATCTCGCTGGAGGCGGCGACACGCTTGAGTCCCCGACTGTATGCCTCCGAGGACGAGCTCTTCAACATCATGCTCTATTCCAAAATGCACTTGGAAGAATGGGAAGAGGAATTCCCGCAGATCGATCGGGGCGATGCGAAGGTGATCGGCAGCATTTGGGGTGCCACGCCGTCCGAAATCGCGTATATGGCGCGCAAAGTCGAGCAAATGGGCGCCGACGGCATCGAAATCAGTTTGTCGGCCCCGATCGGGGCGCGGAACCCGTTGCTCGTGAATTACTCGCCCGACATCTATGCGTTTGTGCAGGCCGCGGTGCGGGCCGTCGACGTGCCGGTGACCGTGAAACTGTCCTATGAAGCGGCGTCCTCGCCGTATTTCCTGAGTGAATTGGAGCGTGCGGGCATTCGCGGCGTCAGCGCCATCGATGCGCTCAAAGGCTTGGAAGGCGTGGATTTGGAGACACAGACGTGCCACATGCCGACGTACGGCGGTTATACGGGACACCACATACGCCCCATCGCTTTGGCCACAACGGCGGCGTTGCATCAATATACAAACATGGAGGTCGCAAGCTCCGGCGGGGTCGTCGATTACACGACGGTGTTGGAGCACCTCATGCTCGGGGCCAAGGCCGTTCAGCTCGCGTCCGTCATTCAGTTGGAAGGCTACGGCGTCATCACGCGGATCCTCGATGACCTTAACCGATGGCTCGAAGCGCACGATCTGGACAGCTTCCGGGCCATCCGGGGCAAGGCCTTGGCGTCGTTGCGGGCCTTCGAAGACATTGTGGCCTTGCCGCAGACGGTCGTGTTGACGGCGTCATGTGATCGCGACGATTGTCGGCGGTGCATCCGCCATTGCCTGTCCGACGCCGTGTCGTGGAGCGACGATCGGGGCATTGTCGTCGATCCCGAACGCTGTGACGGGTGCGGATTGTGTGTCGCGCGCTGCCCGCGCGAGATCTTGAAACTTCGGCTCGACGGATAATCGGAACCCGTCGTGCGGCGGGGACCGGGTTCGAAGCGGTGACGCGCGCACGGAAGTGGGCGCGTCTTTTGTGCAATAAAACGCATCCGTTTTGGTATAAAAGGCCATGGACAGCTGCAATGTAATCGGTTACAATGAAACCACGCGCAAGGTAATAAAAGCCTATTCAGGGGGTATAAGATGGCAAATCACACCATAGGTAAGACCTTTGAAAGGATTGATGCGCAGGCCAAAGTGACCGGTCGTGCGGAGTTCGGTGCCGATGTTCGACTCCCCGACCTCCTCTACTGCAAGGGCGTCTACAGTGAATACGCCCATGCCAAGATCCTTTCCATAGACACGACGGAAGCAGAACGGATGCCCGGGGTGGCATGCGTTGTCACGTCGAAGGATATTCCCGGAGAGCTGATGATCGGCGAATTGTTCGTGGACCAGTATCCCATCGCCGACGATCGCGTCCGCTATTTGGGGGACGTGGTCGCCATCGTGGCCGCCGACACGCAAGAGCAAGCCAACGAAGCGGCCGAACGGGTCAAAGTCAAGTACGAGCCGTTGCCGGTCCTCGGCTCGCCGCTCGCCGCCATGGAGAGCGATCTCCGCATCAATGAAAAGAATCCGCGCAACATCTGCGGCGAAGTGCATACGCGCAAAGGCGATGCGGCGCAGGGGTTGGCGGAGTCCGACGTGGTGCTCAAGACGCGCTATAAAACCGATTTTGTGGAACATGCGTACATCGAACCCGAATCGGTGACGGCCATCCCGAGCCGCATGCGCCCGGAGCTGACCATTTTGGGATCGATGCAGGCGCCGTACAACGCGCGCATCTCGATTCACCGCGTATTGAACATCCCGATGTCGCAGATTATTTTCCGACCGAGCACGGTCGGCGGCTCGTTCGGCGGCAAAATCGAAACGGCCGAAGCGATGTCGGTGCGCGCGGGCCTGATCGCCCTGAAGACGGGGCGGCCCACGCAGTACACGCTCACGCGCGAAGAATCCATTCGCGAAAGTTACAAGCGCCATCCCATCGAATTTGAGATTGAGCTCGGTGCGATGAAGGACGGCACGTTGAAAGCCATGCGCGTGTTCTCCGTGTCGGATGCCGGCGCCTACACCAACATGTCGCCGCCCGTCGCGTACAAAACCGCGACGCTCGGCCCGGGGCCGTATCGGCTCGACAACGTCGACTACACGGCGCTGGCCGTTCTGACGAACAACAACCATACGGGATCGATGCGCGGGTTCGGGACGCCTCAGGCGATTTTCGCCTTGGAGAACGCCATGGACGAATTGGCTGAGCGACTCGGCATCTCGCCCCTCGAACTGCGTCGCAAGAATCTCTTGAAAAACGGCGACACCAGCCCGACCGGTCATGTGTTGGACTTCCACGAAGTCAGCATCATGTCCGTGATGGAAAAGGCCGTCGAAGCGCTCGACTACGAACGCAAATACGAACAATACAAAAAAGAAAATCAAGATCCGAAACGCCGAAAACGGCGCGGGGTCGGCCTGGCCGTCAGCATGCGCGGCGCCAGTGTCGGTGCCGACGGCAACGGCTTCGACGTGGCCCGTGTCCTGATCGAAGTGATGCAGGACGCCAGTGTCCACGTCAACTTGGGCCTGGTTGAAATCGGGCAGGGGCTTCGCACCTGTCAGCAACAGATGGCCGCGGAGGGCATGGGCGTCAGCATGGATCGCGTCACCATGGGCGCGACCGACACGTCGCGTGCGCCCGTCACGGGCGCGTGCATCGCCTCGCGCGGCACGCTGCTCGGCGGCGGCGCCATCCACGATGCCTGTGAACGCATCCACGACATCCTGATCGAAGCGATCAAACATGACTACGGCGAAGATATCGGCGACGTCGTGTTTGAAAACAATCGCGTCACGTTTGACGGCCACGATCTGTCCTTTGAAGAGGTCGTCGGCATCGCGTATCGGATCAATCTGACGCCGATGGCGACCGGCACGTACACCGTGCCCATCACGGACTGGGATGAGGAGAAGGGATACGGCGAACCTTTCTATACGTACACGTACTCCTGCCATGCGGCCGAGGTCGAAGTCGACCTCGACGTCGGTTCCGTGGAGGTCATTCAAATGGTCGGCGTCCACGATCCCGGACGGGCGATCAATCCGACGATGGTCAAGGGCCAAGTGTACGGCGGCCTCGCGATGGCGCAGGGCATGGCGCTGATCGAAGATTTGGGCCACAACGACGAGACGGGGGCCTTAAAGAATTTGAACTTCGAAAATTATTTGCTGCCGACCGTGCTCGATGTGCCCGATACGAACCTGCCGATCTTGGACGAACACCCCGATCCGCGCAGTGCGTTCGGCGGACGCTCCATCGGCGAACCGGCGACCGAGCCCGGTGCGGGTGCGCTGACGAGCGCCGTCAACATGGCGCTGGGTCACCCGGGGGCCATTCGTCAATTGCCGTTCGATCTCGACCGCGTCTTTGCCAAGGCGCACGAACTGTGGGGTGGATACGATGATTAAAATGCACGATTACATTCGCGTCACGACGCTCGAGGACTTCGAGCAGGCCGTGGCTTCCGTGGACGGCCCCGTCATGATTTTGGCCGGCGGCAGCGATGTGCTGGTCAAGGCCCGCGAGACCGATGCCTATCGAGATCACACGTTCATCGACGTCTTCGGCATCCCGGCGTTGCGTACGATCGAGGAACAGGGCGACGAAGTGATCATTCGGGCCTGTGCCACGCATGAAGACATCGCGGCCTCGCCGCTCGTCAAGCGTTACATGCCGATCCTCGCGGAAGCGTCCCGATCGGTCGGATCGTTGCAGATCCGCCAGCATGCGACGATCGGCGGCAACATCGCCAATGCATCGCCCGCGGCCGACACGCTGGCGGCGTTGGCCCTGCTCCGTGCCGAAGTGGTCATTCTCCGCGACGGCGTCATGCGGGTGGAGCCGCTCGTCGATATCTTCGAGCGACCCTACAAGACGAACTTAAGCGATCGCGACCTGATCGTCAGCGTGCGCATCCAAAAGCTCGGCCCGAACGTTCAATATGATTTCACCAAGATTGGGCGTCGAAAAGCCCTGTCGATTTCCCGCATGACGATTGCGACGTTGTTGGAAATGGACGATGACGGGGTGGTGACGTTCTTTGACATGACCATGGGAGCGACGTTCCCGCGCCCGATGACGTTCCCCGACATCTCCGCGATGCTGGTCGGCAAACGACCGACCGATCGGGACATCCAAGCGGTCGCACGCGCCCTTTCGGATAAGATTCCCGAAATCGCGGGCATCCGTAAGTCGACCGCTTACAAGCAACCGGTATGCCGCAATTTGGCGGAACGTATTCTTAGAAAACTGATCAAAGGAGAGACCGATGACCACTAAAGACAAACCTCAAACGCAAACCAAAAATATCACCGCGACCGAGGTTAAGCAAGCGATGGCGTCATCGCCCGATCGCGAGACCATCGAGGTGTCGTTTACGTTAAACGGAGAACCGTACACCGTCACGGTGCCGCCGGGGATGCGGATGCTCGATGTGATCCGCGATGAGCTGGGGCTCACCGGCACGAAAGAAGGGTGCGGCGTCGGAGAGTGCGGTGCGTGCACCGTGGTCTTGAACGGCAATGCCGTGACGAGCTGCCTCGTGCTGGCCGGTCAGATGCAGGATGCCGAGATTTTGACGATCGAAGGCATGAGCGAAGACGCGATCGGCAGCGTCATTCAGCGGTGTTTCGTGGACGGCGACGCCGTCCAATGCGGATTTTGCACCCCGGGATTTGTGATGAGCGCGTACGCGTTGCTGAAGAAAAACCCGGAGGCGACGCGCGAAGAGATCCGCCAGGCGGTGGCGGGCAACATCTGCCGCTGCACGGGCTACATCCCGATCGTCAATGCGATCGAAAAGGCGGCCGAAGAATTACGGAACCAATAACCTTAAAAGATACCAAGCGTTAGACTCAGGAAAGGAGCCACCATGTCATTACTTATCAAGAACTGCATCCTTCGAGATCGCGACGGACTTTGGGACGTGTATTGCGAAGGCAAAAAGATCAAGGAGATCGGGCAGGCGTTGGACGTCCAGGCCGAGACGACGATCGACGCCGAGGAGAACCTCCTCGTGCCCGCGCTCATCGACCCGCACATTCACTTGGACAAAGTCAACATCCTCGACAGCGTTCGGAAGAACGAATCCGGAACGCTCACCGAGGCGATCGAGATCATCTGGGATCGCAAACGTCAGTACACGAATGAGGACGTGCTCGAACGCGCGGGCGACGTCGTCGACAAGGCCCTCGCCAACGGCACGTTGGCCATGCGTACGCACATCGACATCGACACCATCGGCGGATTGAAGCCGCTGGAGGGCGTCCTGGCGTTGCGCGACCGTTACAAAGACAAAATGACGTTGCAACTCGTCGCCTTCCCGCAAGAGGGCATTCTCAAAGATCCCGGCTGCGACAAGCTCATGGACGAAGCGATGAAGATGGGCTGCGACATCGTCGGCGGCATGCCGGCGAACGAAAACTCGCCCGACGACAGCCTCGCCCACGTCCGCTACTGCTTCGATCTCGCGGAAAAATACGACGCCGACGTTGACATGCACGTCGACGAGACGGACGATCCGTTCTACCGCACCCTCGAGATGGTCGCCGACGAGACGATCAAGCGCGGCTGGGAAGGTCGCGTCACCGCCGGACACACCTGTGCGCTGGCCGCCTACGACGACCACTACGCCGCGTACGTGATTGAGAAAGTCGCCAAGGCGAAGATGCACATCATCACGAATCCCGTGACGAACCTGATGCTCCAAGGGCGTCTCGACCGTCAGCCGATTCGCCGCGGCATCACGCGCGTGAAAGAATTGCTCGAGGCCGGCGTCAACGTCAGCTTCGGTCAAGACTGCGTGAACGACACGTTCTATCCCTTGGGCAGCGCCGACATGCTGCAGGTGGCGAACGTGACCGTCCATGCCGCGCAGATGAGCCTGCCGCCGGAACTGGAAAAAGTGTTCGACATGATCACGACGGATGCGAACAAAATCATGAACCTCGAAGGCTACGGCCTGGAAGAGGGCTGCACCGCCAACCTGGTGCTCATCGAGGCGAAGAACATCCGCGAGGCGATGGCGCTCTGCCCGAACCGCCCGTACGTGATTCGCGAAGGCAAGATTCTTTTAAAGAACATTCGAGAGACCCACTACGCCGATTAGACGTGAGATCCTGAACGATCTGCGATGGGCGGGACGCTTCCGACATGCGGGAGCGTCCCGTCTTTTGGGTCAAAAAGCGGGCGATGTCTGCTATATTGAAAGCGCATCATTCGAACGCGCGCGGGAGGGATTCCGAGCGCCCGAGAAGAGGAGCGACCGATGATCCATGAGCTAGGGGCATGGCTTCCGACGACGGCGTGCAAAGGCACGGCGTTCGGCACGTTGCTCAAATGGATGTTGATTCTCTTGCCCATCGTCTATATCATCGGCTTGATCGGGCGCGCGGTGTCCGAGCGGCGAACGCTTTTGAAGCTTCGAGAACACGGTTTGCAAGACGCCAAATTGCTCATGGTCGATGTCAAAGGTCACGACGATACGCTGGAAAAGGCGATCCTCGGCAAATGGATCGCCGGCGATTGGGGGTTCCTCTTGGGGATGGCGTCGGGACGATATCGGGAACAGGTGAAGTCGATGGAATTTTACCTGAAATACGGCGACGGAACGGAAGAGACGCAACGCTTGCGCCCCCAAACCACCGTGTGTCGCGAAGTCATCAAAGCGATGCGCATGTTGGACATCGACGTATAGGAGCATCAAGCTGTGGACATCGCAAACGTAGGTTTATTCGGACAGATGAATACGTTTATGACGCTTTTCATCATCTTCTTTTTGGTGGTGTTGGTCATCATTCTGTATTCTTTTGTTGTGCGCGCCAAGCGCTATCGTAAGGATCAAAAATCGCCGCGTCTGACGGTCGATGCCACGGTCGTCGAGAAACGCACCGAGGTCGGTCATTCGGCGCGCGGCGATGTGCGTTACGGCAGCGCGGCGAATGCGTACACGCGCTATTACGCGACGTTTGAGTTCGACAGCGGTGATCGACTGGAGATGGAGATCGACGCGCGGGTGGCCGGGCATCTCGTCGAAGGCGATCGCGGGACGTTGACATTTCAGGGCGAACGCTTCCTCGCGTTTGAACGCGAGCCGTTCGGTCGATATACGAGGGAGTAAACGATGGACATTGTTGTCTGCGGCGCAGGCAAAGTCGGCGAAGTGATTTGCCACGATTTGAGTTTGGAAGATCACCGCGTGATCATCATCGATCAAAGCGAAAAACGCATCGATCAGATGATTCACATGGCGGACATCGCGGGTGTGCAGGGCAACGGTTCCCTGTTGGACGTTCAGCGCGAAGCCGACGTCGACACCTGCGATATGTTCATCGCCGTGACGCCCGACGATGAGACCAACATCATCGCGGCCATCACCGCCAAGAAAATCGGTGCGCGGTACGTCGTCGCGCGCGTCCGCAGCCCTGAGTACTTTCATCAAATGGCGTTCTTGCGCGAATCCCTGGGCATCGATTTGATGATCAACCCCGACTACGAGGCGGCGCGCGCCATCGATCGCATGATGCGCTTCCCCGCGGCGATGGGCGTCGAATCGTTCGGTCACGCCCGCGTCTTCATCGTCGAGACCGATCTCGCCGAAGATTCCATGTACATCGGACAGAGCCTCCGGGATCTGGGACGTCAACACGGCGACGTCTTGATTGCGGCCGTCGAGCGCGACGGCGACATCGTGATTCCGTCCGGCGATTTCGTGCTTCGGGCCGATGACAAGCTTTACATCACGGGGCTTCCGACCGAGATTCACCGCTTCATGCGTGTCGATCCCGATCGTTCCAAGCGCCCCGAGAACGTCATCATCATCGGCGGCGGACGCATCACGCGGTACGTGCTGCCGATGCTCCAAAAATTGAACATGCGCCTCAAGGTCATCGAATACGACGAGGCGGTCGCCGATCGACTGGCGGGCGAATTCCCGAAGGCCGACATCATCTGCGCCGACGGCACCGATCAGGCGATTTTGCGTGAAGAGCGCATCTACAACAGCGATGCCGTCATCGCCCTGACGGGCATCGATGAGGAGAACTTGCTGATTTCGATCTACGCGTCGCGCGTCGGGGTGCCGAAGACGATCACGAAGGTCAATCGCACGAATTTATTGAACGTTCTCGACAACGTCGGCCTGCAGGCCATCATCACGCCGCGCCGACTGATCGCCGACGAAATCGTCCGCTTCGTTCGCTCCACCGACAACATCAAGGGGTCCAACATCGAGGCGTTCTATCGGGTGGCGGGGGGACTTGCGGAAGTGCTGCAATTCCACGTGGCCGACGACAGTCCCGTCTGCGACATTCCGTTGATGGACATGGAGACGAAGCCGGGGCTTTTGATCCTCTGCATCTTGCGTGACGACGACATCATCTTCCCCTCCGGATCCGACATCATTCGTCCGAACGACGAGATCATCGTCGTCACGACGACGCCGAACTTCCGCGATGTCAGCGACATCCTGGTCAAATAAAGGCGGAGGTCGACGATGAATCGCGACATGGTGCGTTTCGTGCTCGGGCGGCTCCTGATCATCATCGGGCTTTTGATGGTGCCGTCCATCTTCGTCGCCGTCGGATTCGGCGAGGGGTGGGGCGGGGTCTGGCCGTTCCTGATCCCCATGGTGTTGGCGATGCTCATCGGAACGGCCTGTTCGTATCGCCGTCCCGAGAACAGCGACTTCTTCATGCGCGAGGGCTTTGCGGTCGTCGGGCTGACGTGGCTCTTGCTGTCGCTTTTCGGAGCGATTCCGTTCATGCTGAGTCGGACGATTCCGCACTGGTCCGACGCGATCTTCGAGTCGGTCTCGGGGTTTACCACGACCGGTGCGTCTGTTGTGCCGTTCCCCGAAGACTTGCCGAAATCCATCCTCTTTTGGCGCTCGTTTTCGCACCTGATCGGCGGCATGGGCGTCCTGGTGTTTGCGCTGGCCGTCATGCCGCGCATCCGCACCGACGACGTCTTCATCATGCAGGCCGAAGTGCCGGGGCCGACGTTCGGCAAGATTCGATCGCGCGTGAAAAGCACCGCCCGCGTCCTCTATGCGATGTATCTCGTGTTGACGCTCCTCATCGCGATCCTCTTGATGTTTGGCCACATGCCGCCGTTTGAGGCCTTTTTGAATGCGTTCGGGGCGGCCGGTACCGGCGGCTTCGGGCTCTATTCCGATTCCATCGCCCATTACGCGAGTCCGTACATCCAGTATGTATTGGCCATCGGCATGCTCTTGTTCGGCATCAACTTCAATCTGTATTACGCGTTTATTTTCCGCCGCGTTTACGGCGCGTTCAAAAGCGAAGAATTGCGCTGGTACCTCGGGATCATCGGCGGCGCCGTCCTGATCATCCTGCTCAACACACGCGCCCTGTACGCCTCGTTCGCGGTGCAATTCCGCGAAGTCTTCTTCACGGTCGTCTCGCTCATCACGACGACCGGTTATTCCGTCACCGACTTTGAGAAATGGCCGCTGCTCTCGCACGTCATTTTGCTGGCCCTGATGTTTGTCGGCGGCATGGCGGGATCGACGGCCGGCGGCTTGAAGGTCAGCCGCGTCGCCCTGTACATCAAGTCGTCGTTGATGGAGATCAAAACCAACATGAATCCGAAACGACGTCTCCAGCTCCGTTTCGAGGGCAAGCCCGTCAGCCCGACGCTGCGCGCCAACGTCCATCAATATTTGGCGATCTACATTTTGGTCTTCATGGTGCTCTTCATCATCGTATCGTTCCATGCGCCGAACATGACGTCGGCGTTCACATCGGTGGCCGCGACCTTCAACAACATCGGGCCCGGGTTCGATGCCGTCGGTCCGACCCGATCGTATGCCGGTTTGAGCGACCTTTCGAAAGTGACCTTGAGCCTCGGCATGATCATGGGGCGCTTGGAGATCATTCCGATCCTCGTTCTGTTCTCGCATCGCACCTGGCGTCGTATTTAATCAAAACATCTTTGCATAAATAACCTCCGGTCATCGGGTGATCCTATGGTAAAATCAAGGTGTGCCATCGTTTTCGCACGCGATGGAAGAAAGGGACACCATCATGACCGAAGCTATGAAACACGCCCTTCAGCGCGGCATTCAAGCCGAGCAAGACGCCTACGATTTCTATCGCATCGCCGCCCAAAAAGTCAACAACGACGCCCTGAAAGAGACATTTCAAAATTTGGCGAAAGATGAATTAAATCACCGAGACTTTTTGACGCGCCTGCTGGAAAGCGATGACCCGTTAAGCGTCACGATTAAGGCTCAGACGCACGATTACCGCATTGCCGAAGAGGTGATCTCCGAGACGCCGAATCTGTGGGCCGACATGCCGTTCAGCGACGCCATGGCCTTGGCCGTGAAACGCGAAGAAGCGGCGATGCAGACGTACGAAAAGCTCGCCGCCGAGGCGTCGGATCCCCGTCTGAAAGAACTCTTCACCAATTTGAGAAACATGGAACAGGCGCACAAGACGGCGCTGGAGACCTTGTATCTCAACACCGCGTACGCGGAAGTTTGGTAGGTGATCCCGCATGATGCAATTGACCATCGACGGCCGGTCGGTCACGCTCGACGCTCCGATGAATCTTCTGGAGGCGGCGCGCACGGTCGGCATCGAGATCCCCAACCTCTGTTACGATCCCGCCCTGTCGACGTTTTCGGGCTGCAGGCTCTGCCTGGTGGAGATCGAAGGCGAGCGAAAATTGCACGCGGCCTGTTCGACCGATGCCCGCGACGGCATGGTTGTCCGGACGAAGACGCCCGAGATCATCGAACTGCGCCGCGACATGCTCGATCTCCTGATCAGCAACCATCCGCTTGACTGTTTGACGTGCGAGAAGGGCGGCCACTGCAAATTGCAGGATCTCTGTCGCGCGTACGGCGTCAAATCGCCGTCGTACATGCGCGAGGCGCCGCTCCCGATCCTCGATGCCGCGAACCCCATCATGATTCGCGATCAATCAAAGTGCATCAAGTGCGGCAAGTGCGTCCGCGTCTGCCGTGAGATTCAGGGCACGGCGACGTACGATCACGTCGGTCGCGGATTCACCTCGACCGTGACCACCGCAAACGATCGACCGATCAGCCGCGAGATCTGCCGCATGTGCGGCCAGTGCGTGGAGATGTGCCCCACCGGCGCCCTGATCAACAAGCAGTTCATCGGATACAAGCCGTGGGAGCTTAAAAAAGTGCGGACCACGTGCCCCTTCTGCGGCACGGGCTGCAATTTCTACCTCAACGTCGACGAGACGACGGATCGCGTCGTCGGCGTCACGCCGTGCCCCGAGGCCCCGATCAACGGCACGGAGCTCTGCGTGAAAGGGCGCTTCCACAGCGATTTCATTCATTCCGAAGATCGGCTCACCACCCCCTTGATTCGCAAGGACGGTGAGCTCGTTCCCGCCTCGTGGGAGGAGGCGTACCGTTATGCGGCGACCCGGCTGACGGAGATCCGCGACACGTACGGTCCCGATGCCGTGGCCGGCCTCTCGTCGGCCCGATGCACCAACGAAGAGAACTATTTATTCCAGAAATTCATGCGCGCGGCGATCGGCACGAACAACGTCGATCACTGCGCACGAACCTGACACGCCCCCACGGTTGCAGGTCTTGCAACCACGCTGGGCAGCGGAGCCATGACCAACTCCGTCAACGAAGTTCTGGAGGCCGACCTCCTGTTCGTCATCGGATCGAACACCACGGAGGCGCACCCGATCATCGGCAACAAGATGAAGCAGGCGGTCCGGAAGGGCACGAAGCTCATCGTCGTCGATCCGCGTACCACGGAATTGGCCGCGATGGCCGATCTCCATCTGCCCCTCAACGCAGGGTCCGACGTCGCGCTCATCAACGGCCTGATCCACATTATTTTTGAGGAAGGGCTCGAAGACGCCGACTACATCGCCTCGCGCACCGAGGGCATCGACGCTTTGCGCGAGACCGTTCGCGCGTACACGCCGGAGGTCGTCGCAAAGATCACGGGCATCGACGAAGCGACCCTCCGCAAGACGGCGCGCATGTATGCCACCCATAAGAAGGCCGGCATCTTCTACACGCTCGGCATCACGGAACACACGGCCGGTTCGCACAACGTGATGAGCCTTGCCAACCTTGCGCTCGTCACGGGGCACGTCGGCATCGAGAGTGCCGGCGTCAATCCCTTGCGCGGGCAAAACAACGTGCAGGGCGCCTGCGACCTGGGCGCGCTGCCGAACACGTATCCCGGCTACCAGCCCGTGGAGTCGCCGAAGTCGATTCGGTTCTTCACCGAGCTTTGGGGCGTGCCCGTCAACGAACACAACGGGCTTCGCATCCCCGAGATGATGGACGGCGCCCAAGCGGGCACGGTCAAGGCGATGTACGTCATGGGCGAGGATCCCGTTTTAAGCGATCCGGATGCCAACCACGTGCGCGCCGCCTTTGAGGCGATGGATTTCGTCGTTGTGCAGGAGATCTTCATGTCGGAGACGGCGCACTACGCCGACGTCATTTTCCCCGCGGCGTGCTACGCCGAAAAAGACGGCACCTTCACGGCCTCCGAGCGCCGCGTCCAGCGCGTGCGCAAGGCCGTCGACCCGCCCGGCGACGCGAAACCCGACTGGCAGATCATCTGTGAACTCGCACAAGCCATGGGCGCCCCGGGCTTTGCGTTCGAGGATCCGGAGGCGATCTTCGACGAGCTCTGCGTGGCGACCCCGTCGTACCGCGGCATGAGTTACCGGAGAATCGATGAACACAACGGTCTTCAGTGGCCGTGTCCGACATCGACGCATCCGGGCACGAAGTATCTCCACCGAGGCGTGTTCCCGCGCGGCCGCGCGACGTTCAAGCCGGTCGATTACGAACCGCCGACCGAGACGGTCGACGCGGATTACCCGATGCTCTTGACCACCGGGCGCAAACTCGGCCACTACAACGTCACGACGCGTCAGTCGAAGCTGTTGATGGAGATTCATCCGTTCGAAGAAGCGGAGCTGAACCCCGTCGATGCCGAACGCCTCGGTGTCCGCACCCACGACGTCGTGCGCGTCACGAGCCGCCGCGGCTCCGTCAAGACGCGCGTCCTGCTCACCGACCGCGTGAAGCCCGGCATGATGTTCATGACGTTTCATTACCCCGAGACGCCGACGAACGAGCTGACGCAAGGCGCCTTCGACCCGATCACGCTCACGGGTGCATACAAGATCGCCGCGGTGCGGGTGGAGCCCACCGACGAAACGGTGGAATAATCGGACCGTTTCCGAACAACGAAAACGGGAGATCCCGAAGAAGGATCTCCCGTTTTTTATGCGTGGGATCGGCGATTAATCGAGGGGAAAGATCACGTTGTGAAATCCCAAGGCCTCCGCTTGGCGGCGATCGTCTTCGCGACAGGTGAAGAACAAGATTTGACGATGTTGTTCTTCGGCCATCTTGACCAAGAGTTCCAGGCCGCGTGCCATCCGTCGGTCGTCGAATTGGCGGAAGACGTCGTCCAAAATGAGGGGTGGCACTTTGTCGGCGTCCGGCAGGAGCGTCGCCATGGCCAGGCGCAGGGCCAAGTACACTTGATCGTAACTGCCGCCGCTCATGAATTCGGCCATGCGGGGGACGGTTTCGGAGGCAAGCCGAACCTTCAGCTGCATGGCCTCGTTGATGAGGACGTCGTCGTAGCGTCCCTCCGTCAGGTACGAAAGATACGATGCCGTCTGCTCTTGCAAGGGGACCGAGAATTGCCGACGCACTTCCTCGCCCGCGTGCGCGAGGGCGTCCCGCGCATGGTCCAAGCTGCGGACGTACGACGTCGCATCCTCGATCTTTTGTTCCACGGCCCGAATCTCGCGCTCGATGCCTTCCGAACGCATGTGATTGCGATATTGGACTTGAATGGATGTCTGCAGCCGTTCGTAGGCCAAGGTGGCTTCTCGCAATGCTTCGGCCCGACGCGTGGCCACGTCTTCCCGCGATGCGAGCGAGGCCGTCATGTCGTCCGGGTCGGGTTCCAATTTCATCGCCGCGCTAAGCGCGTTGGGCGTATCGGGGAAGTCTTGCAGGGACGCTTCGTCCAGCAGGGCCGTCCACGCGTCGTCGAGCGACGGCTCCCCCGCGCGCTTCGCGACGGTTTCGTATCGCGCTTCCATGAGGCGGCGTTCCTCGTCCAGGCGATCCAACGCGGTCTGCCAGCACGCGGCGCGCGCCCGTAGGTCGGCGATGCCGTCGGTGACCTGCGCGTATTGGCGCAGGGCGCCGTTCACGTCCGGCGCAACGCGGGGCGCTTCCGGGGCGACCTCGCGGTCAAGGTCCGCTTCGGACACCGTGCCTTCGGCAAGATCGTCCAAGCGTCGACTCCAACGCAAGAACGGATGGTGCTCCGCCACGTCGTGCATCGATTCGGCAAGCGCGTGGACGTCCAGGATGAGCTTGTGTTCGCGATCGGAGAGGGCGCGTTCGCGTTGATCCATGGCGTCTTGTTGCAAGGTCATGTCGCGTTCGATCGCTTCGAGGTGTTGCAGGTCGGCCGAGGCCTCCGTTTGTTCCCGTCGGGCGGCTTCGAGGTCGCGCTCGAGTGCCTCCAATTGCCGCGTTTTGCGCGCCACGGCATCGAGGCGTTGCAAGCGACGATGGCTCCGATACGCCACGACGGCCCCGGCCAAGGCCGCGACCACGGGGAGGACCCACCAGAACGCTTTCGAAAACAAGATGACCAGGGCGACGACGGCCGCGAGGCCGAGGATCGTCAACGCCCCGCCGGCGAGGCGGGTTCGACGCACGCGTTCGGGATCGCGCCATGCCGGGCGCCCGAGGCCTGCCTGCATCTCTTCCAGTCGGTCGGTGTGCCGGCCGATCTTCAGCATGGCATCTTGTTCCGCCTGATCCGCCCGTCGCAGGCGGGCTCGCAAGGCATCCATCGCGCCTCGACGCTCATCGGCCGGGGCCGATCGTTTGAGGTCGTCCCATGCGTCGAGATCCTCTTGCCATTGCGCCCGGTCCTCGGCGAGTTGCTTCAACGCCGCTTTCGTCTCCGCGCGCTGTTCGTCCAACGCGGCCATGTCGGTCTCGAGACGTGCGAGATGGCCCGCGCCGTCGGCGCCGAGGCAGGCGGTCAAGCGCTGTCGGCGGGCTTTCGTTTCGGCGATCTTGGTTTGCAGCGCCCGCGTTTCTCGGATCCGCTTGGCCAGGCGTTCGGCGCGCACCAGAAATCGGGTTCGCTCGACGGCATCGTCGGCGGCGTCCTTTTGACGTTGCAAGACGTCGAGTTCACCTTCCAAAGCCGCCAACGCCTCCAAATCCTCGGCCTCCGCGCGTTCGCGCGCCACGGCCGCATCGCGGGCTTCGTTCAGTTTCTCGAGCGTCCGCCTAAGTCCGACCAGCACGGCCGGGGGGGCGGTGCGTCGGGGGCTCGTGTATTGGGAGTATTGCGTGTCGAGGAGATGTTCGACGTCCTGTTGCGACACGTCGGCGTCGCCCGAGGTGCCGAGATTGGCCAGGCGGCCGGCAATGTCGCTGTTGCCGCCTTCGCTCACGTCGATCGCCACGGCCATCTGCCGGACGTACACCGTCTGACGAAACGACGCTTCCGGCAGATCAAAGAAGTATTCGCCGATGGCGTCCGATCCTTTCCGCTGCCCGCCGAAATCGAGCTCGGTCCCCGTCGTCCGATTCGTCAACGTGCTCGTATCCAAGCTGTATTGCTTGCCGAATTCGCAACTGATCTGGTAGAGCTGCGGCGTCTTCGTGCGAAAGGCCTCTTCCTGCAAGAGCATCGCACCCTGCATCGACGTCTGCCCCCACGGCATGTTGCGTTTGCGGTTGCTCGCACGCGGATCTTCGCGGTTATCTTCCATGCCGTACAGGGCGACCAGGATGAAATCAATCAAGGTGCTTTTGCCCGATTCGTTCGGCGCCGCGATGACGTTGGCGCCGGGCTGGAACGCGATGGAAAAATCGCGGAGGTTGCCGAATTGTCGGATGTCAATCGATTTAATCCACACGGAACACAATCTCCCCGTTAAACGCTTCCAAGCCGATGCGCAAGGCGCGCAACAACTCGGTCTTGGTCGGTTCGTCGTCGGTGGCCTCGATCTCGGTCATGAGCCGATCGACAAACCAACCGCGAAGGGTTTTCTCTTTGCGAAGGGCGTCGGCATCGATCGCGACGCTCAGCTCGTCGCGCAGGGTGAAGTGCCCAAACGATCGATCCGACAGTTTGGCCGCAACGCGGTCGGCGCGAAATGTCTCGTCGCAGGTGCCTTGCAACACGATCCGATACGCATGGCGTGCGATGTCGGAGCCCGCGGCATCCTGCGCCGCCCGCTCAATCTTGTGGCACACGTCGTCGTACGCATCCGCGGCGTCGACGTCCACCGTGAGGGGCAAAAACAGCCGATCGGACGTGATGAGGGGACGGATCGCCGTCACCGCGCCGTCGGCCATCTCGACCGATAAAGCGTGGCGCGGGCCGGGTTCGTTGAAGGAGATGCCCTGGGGACTGCCGGGGTACAGGGCCACCGGTGCGCCGGAGCCGCCCATCGCGAGGTCGGGGATCGTCGAAGGCTTGTGAATGTGGCCGAGCGCCAGATAGGCGAACGGCAGATCGGCAAAATCGCTTGTCTGCAAGGGATTGTACAGGGCGGCGGGATCGTTGGGTGCCACGGCGCCCGCGGTCAGCGTCCCGTGGACCATGCCGACGTGCTGACGGCACGGCGCGACGGTCGCGTCCGACGCGACGAGATCGCCCTCCGTCGCTGTCCAGACACGCGCCTCACGGCCGGGGATCGGCACCCGCGGCGTGCGCTGATACAACGAGCCGAAGCTCTGGCCGTAGACGCTCAGATCGTGGTCGGGAAAATCGACGCGCTCCGTATCTTCGGCCGAAAACACATGAAATCCGGGAATATCGGTCAGTCGCGTCGCATAGATCGAGGCCGATGTATGGGGGTCGTGGTTGCCGGCCGCGAGGAGCACGACGAACGGGCGCGGTCGCAAGAGCAATCGACGGATGGCCTCGATCTCGCGATCGTCGATCTCGTTCGCTTCCAGAAAGTCGCCCGCGATGAGCAACGCGGTCGCCTTTTCGCGCGCCGTCGTTTCCAGCAAACGGTCAAAACTGCGGATCAGGGCTTCCCGGAAATCGTCGCGATGACGTCCCAGCGATGCCATGCGGTTTCCGAGATGCAGATCCGCCGTATGGATGAAATGAACGCTCATGAAGCCTGCCTTTCCGCGCGCGTGTTGTTTACCTTATAAGACTACCAAACACCTACGAAAAATGAACCCGTCCATCGGCAAAGGATCGGCGTTCGATGCCCTTTTGACGGGGCGCCGTCACGCACCCGTCGTGCGGTTCCGTTTTTTGGCGATCTTTCGGTACAGACGCGTGATGTCATGCAAGACCTCCGTGTGCGCGAAGTCCTTCGGATAGACGATCTTGGTCTCGCGGATCATGCTCATGTTTTCGATCGGCAGGATCGTCATCTTGCCTTTGCTGACTTCGTCCATGCAGGTGCTCTTCGGCAAGATCGAGATGCCGAGATCCTTGCGGATCAGATCCTTGATGGTCGCGATGTTGTCGACTTCCAAAATCACGTTGAATTCGTCGATGGACCGATTCATGCTCTCGAGGTTAGCGATGAATAAGTTGATCGTCGCCGATTCGGCGAGCCGGAGGATCATGCGCTCCTTTTGCAAGGCCTCCAACGACACCATCGATTGGCCCGCCAACGGATGATCGTTCGACATGGCGCAGACGAGGTAGTCGGTATCGAGCAAGATGAAATTGAACTCCGGCACATTCGATGCGCCCTCGACGATGGCCATGTCCAGGTCATAATTCCCGAGACGATCATAGAGATTATTGATCGAATCCGTCAAAATGGTGATGACGACCCCGGGATTTTCATGCCCGTATTGCGCCAAAACCTCCGCGACGATGTTGCTTTCGGCCGTATGGGTCACGCCGACGCGCAGCCGTGTCAGATCGCGCGAGGCATCCTCGATCGCCATGCGCATCCGCTGATAAATGGTCGTCAGGCGCTTGGCATACTGAACGGCGATTTCGCCTGCGCCCGTAAGGCGTAAGGGGCCTTTCCCTCGAATGAACAACGTCTCGCCGAGTTCGTCTTCCAGTTGGTTGATGTGGTGGCTGACCGCCGGCTGGGAGAGCGACAATGCTTCCGCCGCCCGTGTGAAATTTTTCTTTTCGGCCACCGCCAGCAGCGAGGCCACTTTGGGATCCAGCACGAGGCACCTCCTTTTCATAACTAAAATGAATTGAATTCTAATAAACGATTATTTTATTTTTGGTTAAATTCAGTCTATCATCACATCACGAAGAAAGCAAACCCGGAAAGGAGGGCACACACATGCATCGCCACGTCTTGACCTTCACACAATTTGCCACGGGCGTTCCGGCCGCCGTCATTCCGACCGCGCTCATGCTTTTGATCGGATTTGCCATGACGCGTTTCACGAAGCGCGCGCGGCTGCCGAACGTCACCGCCTACATCGTCGCCGGCATCCTGATCGGCCCCCACGTCTTGGATTGGGTCCCTTCGTCGTTCATCGAACAGACCGAATTTTTGACCGACGTGGCGCTCGCCTTCATCGCGTTCAGCGTCGGGGAACACTTGACGACCGAAACGTTGAAAAAGGACGGCAGGGCATCGATCGTGATTACCTTGACCGAATCCCTCATGGCGTCGGCCCTCGTCTTTGTCTTGACCTATGTACTGTTGGGGATGGATCTCACGTTTTCGTTGATCCTCGCCGCGTTGTCTTCGGCGACGGCGCCGGCCTCGACGATGATGACCATTCGCCAGACTCGCGCGGAAGGCGATTACGTCAACACGCTGTTGCAGGTCATCGCCATGGACGACATCGTCGCCCTCACGGCCTACAGCGTCGCGATCGCCGTCGCGGCCTCGGTGTCGCACACCGAGAGCTCCCCGGTTCGGACCGTCCTGATCCCGCTCGCGCTGAACGTGGCGTTCATCGGGCTGGGGGCGTTGTTCGCGTGGGTTTTGAAGCTCCTGACGCCCGATCGTCGTTCGACCGACAACCGCCTGATCATCGCCATCGCGCTGCTCTTGCTGTTTAACGGGCTCAGTGCCGCGGTCGACGTCTCGCCGCTTTTGGGCTGCATGACGATGGGCATCGTGTACGCGAACATCGGCGGTCACACCTCGCTTTTCAAACAACTGAATTACTTCAGCCCGCCGATTCTCTTGCTGTTTTTCGTCCGTTCCGGCGTGACGTTTGATCTGCATGCGCTCACGAGCCGAAGCCATCTCGGAGCGCATCCCCTGTGGTTGGTCGGCGTCCTCTACTTCATCGTTCGATTGATCGGGAAATACGCGGGGGCGTACGTCGGGAGTGCGCTCGTGCGGAAGCCGAAGCACATCCGACGCTATCTGGGCCTCGCGCTCGCCCCGCAAGCGGGCGTCGCGATCGGGCTCGCCGCCATGGGCGCGCGCATGCTCGGCCCCGAACTCGGCGTGCCGTTCCAGACGATCATTCTCGCGTCCAGCGTGCTTTATGAATTGATCGGACCGGCCTCGGCCAAGCTCGGCCTCTACCTTGCCGGGGCGTACACCGCGTCGACGCCAACCACGGCGAAAAAAGAAGACGCCCCGTCGGAGGATCCTCCGACTACGGCGTCCGACGTCCCGGGATCATGCACGCTGCATGATCCCGCATGTGCGTCACATTCGATTCAACCGCTCAAGCGCTGATCAATCGATGACCAGCAGGATCGCCATCTTGAAGCGAGAGATGGCCGAGACGCTGTGCGATTTGCCTTTTTCGAAGACAAATTGATCGCCGGCTTCCATGGTCGCTTCGATGTCGCCCATGGTGACCTTGGCGCGGCCTTCCAACGCCACGATCAAGGCGTCGCCCGGCGCCGTGTGCGGCGTCAAGCCTTGACCCTCATCAAAGGCCAAGAGCGCAAACTTCAAGTTCTTGTTTTTCGCGATGTCGACATTCGCGATCGCACCGTCGACGTAATCGATCTGGTCTTTCAGATGTAAAATTTTACCTTTTTCAAGTTTCATGTCATGGCCGTCCTTCCATGTGCCTTCCAGCAAGTAAGCGCCGTCCTCGGTGTGAACACCGAGCGGCGTGTTCTTCTCAATCACCGCCAAATCGCCCGTTGTCAGCGCCAAACCGGCCACCGTGGCATCGCCGCCGAAGACGTAATAGCACTTGTCTTCGTAGTGGATTTCCGGACTGATGTCGGTGTCGGGCGCCATGGAGAACACGACAAACGTCTCGGAGAGTCCCTTCGAGATGGTGTGTCCCGCTTTCATCGGCAACAGATCCGATGCTTTCAAAATGCGGCCTTTATCCATGTTCATGGGGTGATCCTCCCTCACAGTAAGGGTATTTACGTTACGAGTGTACACGACAACGAAACCGTCCACATGCGCTTATGATACAAACGTGCTCCCGCGGATCGAAACACGAAGATCGCAACGCCCATGCGGATGTGCGGTTAATCGCTGACGATCACACTTGAATTTTCGGGGGGGACCGTTTCCAGGAGGGAGATCGCCTTGTCAAACAGGGTTTTCCGGTGGTTGTATTCGCGCTCCGGTGAGAGCGTGGGATTGCCAAAGACGTAACTGATGTCGGTTCCGCAGAGGATACGACTGCATCCAACCCATTCGGAGATGTGGGCCAAATTGGTCACATGCACGACGGGCAATCCGGCTTTCTCAATGGCACTTGCAATGTAGGCTCCACATCGTGTGCTTGTTCCGCACGTTGAGGTAAGGATCACGCCGTCAATGTGACTTGCAACAAGCGAAGCCGCGATTTTTTCGCCCATATGTTGGCTGTTTTCAACGGACGTCATAACGCCCGTCGTGACATAGTAGAAGTCGAAAATGGCCGCAATTTTTCCGTCTTTGACGGCTTCGCGTGCCACATCGAGGGGGATCAGACGGTTCGGGTCCTCCAATATGTATCGATTGTCGTAGCCTTGATGGCTGATGGTGTAAGCCTCCGGATCCAATCGTTCCGCGCCGTAGAAAGGATAGGTGCAGAATTTGTCGGAATTGACGGGGGGCAAACCATCCGGGTTGTTCTTCGGAACCAAGCCTCCATCCGTGACAAAGGCAATCGTTGACGAACGGATCGGTTTTTTCAGCTTGGGTGTCTCGATGATTTGCGGTGGCGTGAATTCAACCTCTGTGCGATAGGGCAGACCATTAAATTTGGCCAGCAACATATCAATGCTGCGTGTTGGCGCAGGAATGGAGTAATCGATATCATTCAGGATTGATACATCCGCTTTTTTCCGGTTCTGCTCCGGATTCCAAACAATGTCAATGTATTGTTTTGGCAAACCCACTACCTCCTGCAATCAATGGCTTGTCGATTGAAAATATGATGACGCACACATAAACATATGTCAACCTTATATTAATGATGGTCGTCAAACGGCACCAACGGAAAAGCAAGTCCCGCTTTGATGGCTTTCAATTTCTCAAAATACGTAATGTAGTTTTCACTCATGCCATCTTGAATCCATTCCTTGATGATGCCGACGTAAGCATGCGTTTCCATGCGCGCAACAATAAACAGCTCATCATCCGTCAGCCGATACCCAAGCTGGGCATACACCGTGGATATATGAATTTTGATGAGTTCATAGTAGGATTCGGTCAATGTGTCCCACAAAGAGTTTTGTCCTGAATAACTGAAGGCCTCCAAATAAAATTGCCTATTTTCCAGCAGGTGTTTGCAAAGCGCAACGAAGCCGTCAAAATATCGATCGGGCGCACTGAACTTATTGATTACCGGCAATGTTTCCGATAGAAAGATCCAGTTGACCAAAGCGTATTTGTCTGAAAAATGATAATAGAAGGCATTGCGGCTAATCCCGCACTCGTCGGTGATATCTTTGATCGTAATTTTGCTTAGGGGTGTGTTTTTCATGATTCGGCGTAATGCCCGCGCCAGTGCAACTTTTGTGATTCAAGTTTTGGGCACGAAAACACACTCCTCAATCAACGGCGTACGATCCGTATGCAGAAAACGAATAAAAAACAGACTGCATTTGGCACAATCCGAGCTAACTCAAGTTTACATCAACATTTTTCAAAATCAAATAAAAAGTCGTCGGTCTTCGTTTAATAATGACAATTAGACTATGCATTTTTTTCCGGATGCACACTTTTTTAACAAAACCA
Source organism: Saccharofermentanales bacterium (assembly GCA_050945495.1). Taxonomy (GTDB): domain Bacteria; phylum Bacillota; class Clostridia; order Saccharofermentanales; family DTU023; genus UBA4923. The sequence continues at coordinate 10,982 of JBMNTA010000004.1, read as the reverse complement.
TCGTTTTGTAAAGAGAATCTTTCTTGGGTGAAATTTATAATAACCATGCGTATATGGCCAAATATGCAATTCTTGTGAATCGAGGTGGTCTCAAAGCAAGCGCATGAATGTATGAAAACCACGGATCTCAAAAAATTCAGGAGGTACAAAGGATGAGTGAAACAAAACATACCAATCGATGGCTGGTGATGGTCTTTGGTATGATCTGTATGCTGGTCATGGGCATTTGCTATACGTATAGCTTGTTTCAGCCCTACGTTATGACCCACTTCGGCGTCGATTCCCCAAGTGCAAGCTTGCCTTACACGATTTTCATCGCAGTGTTCTGTCTGGGGAATTTCCTCGGTGGATTGTCACAACGTAAATTCGGCATACGTTGGACGCTGATCATCGGATACATCCTTATGTTTTTAGGATGGCTTCTGACAGCTTTCTTGCCCGGTGACAAATTCTGGGCCATGTATCTAACTTTTGGTGGGTTATTTGGTATTGGCGACGGCATGGTATACAACGTTATCGTTGCCTTGATGCCCAAATGGTTCCCCGATAAAAAAGGACTTGCATCCGGATTGACCTTGGCCATGCTGGGCATGTCCGCGACGGTATTCAGTCCGGTTGTCAGCGGCTGGTTGACCAAATACGGATTTAAAAAATCATTTATGATTGTTGCCTTTGTGTATTTGGCCATTGGCATTTTCGGCACGCTGACGATGAAGAATCCACCGGAAGGTTTCATGATGGATTACGTGAGCAGCGGCGCGATCTTTACATCGAAAAAACAGTACGAAGTCAAGGAAGTTTTCCGCGTTAAAGAATTTTGGACGTTAATGGGACTATATTTCTGTGCCGTGCCCGCGTACTTGTTGTTAAGCGGTATTTTCGTTACCTACGGTGCGGATCGCGGTCTCACCGCCGGCATGGCGACGTTGGGCGTCAGTGCTGCGTCGCTCTTCCAAGTTGCCGGTCGTTTCGTTATCCCGACCGTCAGTGACAAAATCGGAAGAAAGAGTGCTTTTGCGATCAGTTTCTTGGTGACGGCCGTCGGTGTTGCGCTGTTGACCTTTTCCAAGGGTTACTTGTATGTGCTTTGCTTCTGCCTGATCAGTTTCTCGTACGGAGGCAGCCAGGCATGTTTTGCGCCCATTGCCGCAGACCGTTTCGGCACGAAAAACCTGGGTACGATTCTGTCCTTGACGATGATCGGATTTGGTGCCGGATCCATCGGTGCCTCATTGTTGGCCAAGGTTGTGGGATCGACCACCGCATTTATTTGTGCGGGTGCGATTGCTTTGATCGGCATTTTGTTGGTACTTACACTGCCTAACGTGAAAAAGATCCAAGAACAATCACAAAAATCGTAGGAAACTTAACGGGAAAGAATTGTACGGGAGGCGATAACATGGCAAATTTCTATGAGACGGTTTATCGACCGCCAACGGAAGCCAACAGTGCTTTGCTGGAAATATCGGTTGGATGTAGTTACGGCCAATGTACCTTTTGACGTTTGTCGGAAGGCAGTGTGCCTTTACGTCTGGCATCTCCACAAGTTATCTGTGATAACCTGCAAGAGTTATCTGAGCTCAAAGATCTTGGCCATCGGCTTTATCTGGCAGGCGAAAATGTCTTGGCGTTCAAGACGCGTTATTTGCTGGATTTGTTCCGTCTCATCAAGAGCTATCTTCCCGGCGTTAATGAATTTGCAATGTATGGTCGAGCAAATGACGTGGCTCGAAAGAGCGACGATCAACTTGCTCAACTCAAAGCGGCGGGATTGGACACGGTTTATGTCGGCGTTGAGTCCGGCAATCCAACGATCCTGAAGGATTGTAAAAAAGGTGTCACACCTCAAACCATTGTGACGCAGCTTCATCGCCTGGACGCAACAGGCATTCACTACGGACTAAGTTCAATACTCGGGCTGGGTGGCACGTCGATGTGGCGCGAAAACGCCATAGATACAGCCAAGCTTTATCGACAAGTTTCGCCCAAGTCCATTCGCGTGATGACCGTCACGGCATGGGAGGGCACGCCGCTGGCTGCTGCCGTGTTGGCAGGTACGTTTGTCATTCCGTCTTCCAAACAAATATTGATGGAAGAGCAGCTGTTTTTGAAAACGCTGGAAGGGGTGTCGCCTTGTCGGTTCGTCGGGAATCACGTGTCCAATCCTTTGCCCTTGGTGGGTGATCTGCCGCAAGATTTTCCGAGGCTCCATGAGACGCTGGCGCAAGCCATCGAATCCATGGGGGACGCAAACGTGGGAAAGGAGAAGATTTTAACAGAGAATGATTGGTAAACAAACATCTTTTTTAAAAGAAAGGACGTATATACAATGAGCAAACGACTCGAAATTGACTATGTACGAGTACGAGACGTATGTTTCGGTGAAAAAACATCGCTTGTCGACGGCGTGTTGACGCTCAATAAAGAAGAGCTCCTAGATATCGTTGCCAGCGATTTATTCGGAAGCGTTGACATCAAGCTTGCCAAACCCGGAGAAAGCGTACGGATATTAAGCATCCATGATGTCATGCAACCACGTTGTAAAGCAGATCATCCGGAAGAATCCTATCCGGGTATCTGGGGCAAGTTGGCACTCGCGGGAGATGGTCGCACCGTCGCGCTTAAGGGCGTTGTGGTCTCCGATATCTATTACGCTAAATGCAACATCAAGTATTACCTCGATATGGGTGGCCCGGCCGCCAAATACAGTAACTTTTCGCGGCATTTCCACATTTGTCTCGATGCCACACCGGGAGAAGGCGTGGCCGACGCCACGTATGCCGAGGCGCTTAAACACGCTTCGTTGTCATTAAATGTCCATCTGGCGAAACTTGCCATTGACATTCCGCCGGATGAGGTGGAAGTGTTTGAACGTAAGCCCGTCGATCCCGCCAAAAAATTGCCTAAAGTCGCGTATCTCGTAACGCACATGGCGTCGCACGATACGTGGAACTTCCTTTACTACGGCCAGAGTGCCCTGAACTTTTTGCCTTTCGTCGTCCAGCCCACCGAAATTTTGGATGGTGCGATGATTTGGCGTTATTGGGAGCCCAACTACTTCCTGCAAAATGAAATCTACATCAAGGAACTCATGAACCGTCACGGAAAGGATCTCGAATTTGTCGGGATTGTTTTCGCCAATAACGTTATGAAGATTGACGGCAAAGATACCATGGGCATGATTGCCGCCAATGTCTGTAAAGAAACATTTGGGGCGGACTGCGTCATCCTGAATAAATCGGGTATGGGGCATTGTCAGCTCGACTCCGCACTTGCGTTTAACTGGTGTGAAAAACTCGGCATGCCCTGTGTTCTCAATCTGTCTGCCGTCTCGAACGATGAGCCCGGCGATATGCTGGTGATTGCCGATCCCGCGGTGGATGCCGTCATCAACAGTGGCCGAAATTACGATTTGGAACATCCGCGCGTCGATCGCCTCATCGGGGAGGGATCCAACGTTCCCTGCCTCCTCGGGTACGACCCGTGGGGACCTTTCACGCACACCACCAATTTCGCTTACCAAGGCATTTGGTCCCAGTTGGGCGATTGTTACATGACAACGGACAGCGATATTAAGCGAAAGGAGGCGTAGCCACATGGCTAAGAAAAAAGTAGTACATTACATCAATCAATTCTATGCCGGTATGGGCGGCGAGGACACGGCGAGCATCGGTTTGTCTTCGAAGGAAGGACCCGTCGGTCCGGGCCTCGCACTGGCGAAAGCGCTCGGCGACGATTATGAAATCGTCAAGACCATCGTCTGCGGCGATAACACCATTGCCGAGCAAGCCGACGTGATCATTCCGCAACTGGTTGAGGAAGTGAAGGACGCGAAAGCAGACTTGTTTGTCGCGGGCCCGGGGTTCAATGCGGGACGTTACGGTCTTGGCTGCGGTGCTGCGACGGCCGCCGTGACGGAACAGTTAAACATTCCGGCCGTGACGGCGTTGTTCTCCGAAAACCCCGGAACGGATCTTTACAAAAACCGTTGTTACATCTTGCAAACGGATGACAATGCGAAAAACATGGTCGACGCGGTCAAACGCGTGGCCGCCTTTGCGAAACGTCTTGTGAATGGCGATACCATTCTCGACGGTAAAAAAGAAGGTTATCACGGAAGTGGTCCCGCCGTTAACATTGACTACAGCATTCCCGCGGCACAACGTGGCGTTGACATGCTGTTGGCGAAGTTTCATAAACAGCCGTATAAAACGGAAGTGATTATGCCCAACCATGAGGCCATCCCCATTCCCGTTCTTTCCAAGCCCTTATCCGAATGTCGTATTGGGTTGGTTACTGATGGCGGGCTGGTGCCGATCGGCAACCCGGACAATCAAGTTCCGACCAACTCGACCCATTTCCGTCGATATTCCATTGAAGGTATGGATCGACTGGATCCCGCCGATTGGGAAGTCAGTCACCAAGGCTATAACAATGCCTACGTTGAAGAAGATCCGAACCGTCTTGTCCCGGTGGATGCGTTGCGCAAACTTGTTGAGGAAGGCGTTATTGGGAGTCTCAATGATTGCTTCTACTCGACGGCCGGTGTCATGACGCCGATGGAAAAATGTAAAGAATTTGGCGAGGGTATTGCTCGTGCACTTAAAGATGATCGTTGCGATGCCGCCATTGAGACCTCGACCTGAGGGACGAGTAGTCGTGGCGGGTCCATGATAACGAAAGAAATTCAACGAGCCGGTATCCCTGTGGTCCAAGTTACAAATCTTACTAAAATTGCGGAGGGAATCGGAGCAAACCGTATTCTCCGAGGCAACAGCGTGCTTCACGTGTTTGGAGATCCTTCGCTTCCATTACCGAGCGAACGAGATTATCGAGAAAAACAAGTCAATCGTGCATTGGATATGCTTGAGAAAGTCCCCGAAGGAGGACGTCGATCGATCATTGAAGAATAGCGTATGGCAACGTTGACTCGTTCGCTTGAAAGCCGAGGTGCTCTTGAACCGGCACCTCGGCTTTTTACATGATCTCAACCAATTAAACGGAAACCCAAATTCATGATTTAAGCAAACATCCGTAGCCTTGAGACGGCTTCTGGAATGGCAAGAAAAGAGCTGCCCCTTTGAACCACAGGTATCTTAAGGGGCAGCTCTTACTCATCCACTCGATTCGAATGAATTGTTATGGCTAAGGACTGAGTGGTTGATACAAAAATTAGTTTGATTTTCTCAAACGATGAATCGTAATACTTTTCCAAGGCATTCTTTGCTTTTATCCAAGCTAACTGAGTCGCCACTACCAGGAGCACGTAGTTCGTATTTATAAGTCAAATTGTCATTAAAGTAATTCATAAGAAATTGCTCGTACGAAATTATTTTTGGAGTTGACTCTTCGCCCGGCCTAAGCCAATGCCAACCACCTATAGCATCATAGACAAATGTATCAATTACTATTCCGGACAGATGGTAACTTTTGAAGTAAGTATCTCGTACAACTCGGAGATGTCTGCAAGTATCCACTAACAAGCCGTTACTAGTTCTGTTCTTCTGTGCTATTGCTTCCTGCTCTGCTTTAGGATTTGTGGATTTCCAATTACCTCCCATATTTGAATCTGGATATGTGTATGTTAAATTACCAAACCAGTCTTTGTTTTGAAATGCGGGTAAAATCTCGAAATTCATGCCATCCGAAAATGCAACTTTAACGACCTGCCCGTCAGCTCGAATATCACTACGAGGATATGAAGATAAAACAGCATTTTTCACAGACTGCAAAAGTCTTGACTGGGCATTTCCTTTCAAGTTATTGTAACTATCAAAATCACTATTCGGAAGCGCCGTTAATATATCAATATCACTGGTAGAAATTGCAGTGTTTCTACCATATGAACCAACATAAAAGCTATTACTCGTATCACTCGTGATTGACCAAAAATCTTTATTGATTGCCGAAGTAATACTTTTATATCTTCTAGAAATTAAACTTCTTGTTTCTTGAGGAATGACTCCTGCGCTTTTTGTAACTGTGTAACTCATTCTACACAATCCTTTCTTAATGATTGGGGAAGATTGTTGTCAATTTCCGCATCAGTAATTAAATTGTCTTTTGTGACGTTAAGCGCAGTTCTCGCTTTTCTTACGGCTAAATCAGATGTAGTTGGAGCTTCTGCATATATAGCATCAATTTCCGCCACGAGTTGTTGATATTCTTCTAGCAACACTTTGGTAGAGTGTGTATCCAAACGTGTCTTGATTAGCAATAGTCTAAGTTCATCCCTAGCTTTTAGTAACTTGTTAGCAGCTGCCTTATGGCTTGATACCGTTTTCTGCAAATCGAAAGATTTGAAAAAAGCGCTCACGCCTACAGAAATAAAAGATAGTATTGCTGATACAATTTTAATCCACAAATCATTTGAAAAAAGCAACGATATGATACCAACAGATGTGAGAGAAGAAGCTATTACCCTCATAGTTTCAAGAAGCTTATATTTTTTGATTGAAATATCTGATTGTTTTTCCTGAATTTTATGTGACCAAACAACACTCCCATATGTGTTTCTAATATTATCTTCGATCACCATAAGTTCATCTGACCTATTGTCACCCATATTACCTGTCATTCCATTACAAATATTGCACATCTAAAACACTCCATCCATATCAAAGATATGGTTAATTTCATCATTCGTCATAGCTTTCAGAACTTTATCGCGGATAGCACTTCTGGACATATCAAGACGCTTAAAACGCTTGTTTCCTACCGGATCTTTATCCATGCGAATCAGCTCGATGCGTCCAACGCCGGGATTTTGGCGGGCATATTCCGCAAAGCCCTTTGCCTTGCCCAAGTTGTCGGCGAAATCCGGGCTATGAGGCTCTAAGACATCGACAATGTAGCCTAGTCGCTCGTCTTTTCGTATAACGAGAAAATCAGGATAAGCGGCCTTCCATTCATTGTTCATCTCATAAGGAATACAAAGCGCCCAGGATTTGCGCGGTGGATTGCGAAGCCAGGAGACATAATCCGTTCGTTCTTGTTCCTCCTCTAAGACTCCCTTCTCCCAATCGTTGAGTTTGATTTTGGCAAAGCCTTCATCGTTGACAAAGAGATGGTCACTATATTTTTCTCCTCCTGCGATCTGTTCAGCCTGGATACGTTCCGGCAGGCGGAAGTTGTGTTTACTCACCTGATCCCCATCTGAGACGATTCGTTCATACTGCAGACGGAAGCTCTCGTCTACTGTGACCATATAGCGCCTGTATTCGTCATTTAATTGATGGAACTTGGTCTTAGCATAGTCGTGCAGCTGATTGAGATTTTCCTGATCGGAAACAAAAAGGATCACATCCAGCTGATAACTGTCCGGATCAAGGGGATCAAAATACTTGTTTCCGTAAGCATGTCCGACACCTTCTCCGCCAAGCTTTACTTCCGCCTGACGAAATTGGCGTTCAATATCGGCATTCGTCGAGAAAAAAGATTGTTGAACAGGAAAATCCTTTACGCTCTCTCCAAAGACATCAAAGACCTGCATTGAGAGCTTGAACTCTTTCGCTTTAGTCACTAAATCATCGTATTTGCCCTGTTCTCGCAGGCTGTGTACGTATTCACGAATTTTAACGATAATTTCACTGATGACCGTTTCTGTAGCTTCAGGATCAAGCCCCGATTGTACAAGGAGTCTCGTCAACTTATAGAGGGATGTTAAATAATCGTTGATACGGGTTTTGCGTACATTGTAGGTAAGAAGCCCGGCATCATTGATGAACTTGATGATGCTTTCACGGTCGAGTGCGTCTTCTTGCGAAGACACTACTGCATCCGCCTGTGAAGGCTCCGTATCTTTGATTGCTTGCCGGCCAGAGGAAAGAGCTATCCTCTCAGCTGGCCTTGATTCATCCTCACCCGGTTTATCCAAGGCATCATAATGATCTGCATCCGAGTCCTCAAAAGCTGTCACAGCATCTTCAGAGCTTGACGTATAACTTACATCCGCATCCGCCATTGGAGCAGGCACACTATCACGAAAAGCTAAATCATCTAAGCTCATTTGCCCTTCTGCTTGAGGAGCGGATTTCTTCTTAAGCGGTTTCGCAGACCAGGTTTCAAATGTTCTTTCACCCATCTCCTCACCATAAATATCTGTCGGAATATCGCCGCCTTCACTAGCCTGTAGGGCACGCACAATCTCTTCCACAGCATTTTTTTCAAAGTATGGAAGGAAGAGATGTACATCATTTAGACTCTCATCCACTTGAATCCGCATTTGCATCGGTGTCCTTACCATCCTGCCAAGAAGTTGGGCAATATAGGTGGCATCCTTGGCGCGACGAAAGGACATCATGGTTTCCGCACGAGGGCAATCCCAGCCGGTGGAAAGACTCTCTTTAAAGAAAACCAGCTTAATTTTTCTATTGTCATTGATACCGGAAGGCTCATAATAAGGCACCTCTAAACCGTGTATATCAATGGTCTCTTTCTCGCCAAAAGCATGCACAACTTCGCCCTTTTCAAAACGGTAGCCAGCTCTGCTTTCAATCGTGCGTAGAGCTTCAGTAAGATCCGTCTTAGAGATTATTTCTGATGTAGCATTTTCGACTTGAACAACAAAAATAGGATTGACGTAGGCATAGTGCTGCTCATAGCAATATTGCTGCCAATGTCGCCATTTCTTTCTCCACTCATCTGTTGCTGCCTGTAGGATGGCCATGTCTTTTCTGACGGCAGTTTCTTCCGGGTAAGTAATAACAATGCGGTCTTTCAAAAGTCCGGAAGCTCTCACTTCATCCGGTGTCACAACGACCTTGTGAATAGTGGAAGTTGTTCCCTTTACGAGCGTGTTAAAGCGTTCTGTCGTTGCCGACATACCGATGACAACCGGCATCGGCTCAAGTCCATCTTCCGGACTACCTTTCAGGAATTTCTGCATGATGGTGGTTGCCCGACCTGCTTCACGCCCTAACATGCCGCGGTGAGCCTCATCAATCACAAAGTAAAGGCGGTCTGATTTTTCTCTGGCGGTATTTCTCAGCGTTTCCCAGATCGTATACTGCCTGCTGTCACCGTGCTTGGTCAGGTTAGAGCTTTTGCCCAGTTTTTGTGTGTTAAGAAAATAGATATGTCCTTCGTCAAGAAGTTCCTGATCAAAGGACTCATCCGTAATGGTTACCGTCTGAGATAGAGTAATCTTATCCGCCTTGCCGTCAATTTTATCTTTCGATTGCTGATTGAGTTCCGGCGAGTCCGAAAGCCAGACTATGATCGCTTCCGGCTGTTCGGGATAGCGCTCGTCTCCAAAAAGAATCGACTCAAAAAGTGCCGCCATGATGATCGTCTTGCCGGATCCTGTCGGAGCCGTAAAGGAGACGACCTGTGGCGTATATGTCCGGCGGTAGCTGCCTAAGGCTTCCGCTGTATTCATGCGCAGATTCTGTAAGGCTTTTTTTTGAAAGGGGAATAGTTCAACCAGCATGCTTATTTCCTCCCCGTATTAATTCTGAAATTATCCAGGTAATCCCGGTATAGCTGATAGCTTGTTTTCACCTGGAGTTTTGCTGCCATCTCGCGGTATCCCGCTTCAGAATCCGTCACGATAAAGACGGTTTCGATATTTGCTGCCGCTTTTACCTGCTCAAAAAACTCCGGAAAGTCTTTTTCATCTGTGAGAACAGCAAAGTGATTGTCCGGCAAAATGAGCATTTTAGGAATATCCTCGCCTTCAAGCTGCGGGCATGCTCCTATGGCTCCCGCCTTCATCCAGAGTACTGAGAGCAGCTCCTTGAACTGTCTGCCTAAAGCGATAGAGGTTTTATCTAAAAACCCCAATTTGAAATAGATGGCATTGGACTGAAAGCCGTCTGCCATAGGACGGTCACTTTCTAAATAATTGCCTTTGAGGGGTTCGCCGTTGATATCTTCACCCTTGATACTGCACAGGGTTCTCGGCCAGGTCACATAGCGAGCAATGCCTAAGCGTTCCCATTCCAGATCGCCTGGTTTAAAGCCATCTTTTTTGAGTTTCTTGGCTTCTTTATCTGATACCTCGTTATTGGTCACTAGGATGCAGCGGCGCTGGCCACCGTCCTCTACATTTAAGAGATTGACGGCATGAAGGGTTGTGCCTGAACCGGCAAAAAAGTCAACGATTAGGGCATTGGGTTTGTGTAACGTCGAATATTTAATACAGTCCAATACAGAATATAGAGATTTCGGGTATGGGAAGCGATTATTAGGATAAAAGATCTGTTGTAGTATAGCTGTTCCTGACGTACCAGCATTATACTTGGTGTCTGTCCAAACGCTCACCACGGACTCATATTTGGTATCTCTACGTTTTATTACTTGTAATGACAAGTTGGGGGTGCAGACGATATCGCCATTATGTATGTGCTGTATCATTGAGCTGCGAGTATACCGCCAAACCCTCTCTTTTCCGTCCTTCCCAATAGGGTACATGGCTATACAATCATTAGGTGTCTCATTTAAATCATAAGATTCATTTGCTTCTAGCTCCGGTCCAACACCTTCAATTTTCAAAGTGGATTTATTGATATAAATAGCATAAAAGCTCTTAGGTCTTCCTATGCGAAGATTTCGCTCATTCGTACCACCACGCATCAATGACCATTTCTCTTCTATATCTTCACTCTTATTCCCGAATATCACTTTCTTTCCTTTTGGTGTTACAAAAATAGCGTATTCATGAGTTCTTGCAACATTATCTGCAGAACCTCCTTGGGGGTGATGGTTTACCACGATCGTATTGCAATCATATTCCGAAAATAGTTCTTCCAGTAGAACAGTCAAATGTGCAAATTCATAATCATCTATAGCCACTATTAACACACCATCTTTAGGATTTAAGAGCTTCTTTGCCAACTTCAGACGCTTCTCCATCATGGAGAGCCACTTAGAATGGCGATAACTGTCAGAACTGTCTACATAGTCATTATTGTATTTCCAGTCCTTTGCTCCCGTGTTATAGGGAGGATCTATGTTCTTACTCATTTTGATACAATTTTCAA
>JBMNTA010000003.1:0-85247 GCA_050945495.1 Saccharofermentanales bacterium | reverse complement strand
ATTGCGCGTGACATCGAGTTGGAAGATCGTTTTGAAAACATGGGCGCGCAACTCGTCAAAGAAGTCGCGACCAAAACGAACGACGTCGCCGGTGACGGCACGACGACCGCCACGTTGCTTGCGCAAGCGATCATTCGCGAAGGTCTGCGCAACGTGGCCGCGGGTGCGAACCCGATCATTCTGAAACGCGGCATCGACAAAGCCGTCGACAAAGCCGTCAAGGCCATCGGCGAAAACAGCAACATGGTGAAAGACAAGAATGACATCACGCGTGTCGCGGCCATCTCGGCCAACGATGAGGCCATCGGCGCCGAAATCGCCCGCGCGATGGAATCCGTCTCGAACGACGGCGTCATCACCGTGGAAGAATCCCAGACGATGGGCACCGAGCTCGAAATCGTCGAGGGCATGCAATTCGACCGCGGCTACATCTCCGCGTACATGGTGACCGACACGTCGAAGATGGAAGTCGTCTTCGATGAGCCCTACATCCTCATCACCGACAAGAAAATCGCGAATATTCAAGACCTCCTGCCGTTGCTTGAGAAAATCGTGCAGAGCGGCAAGCGTCTCGTCATCATCGCGGAAGATGTCGAAGGCGAAGCGCTCTCGACACTCATCCTGAATAAATTGCGCGGTACATTCCAGTGCGCCGCCGTCAAAGCCCCGGGCTTCGGCGACCGCCGCAAGGAAATGCTGCAAGACATCGCCGTCCTGACGGGCGGACGCGTGATCTCGTCCGACCTCGGCATGGAGCTGAAAGACACGGAGCTTTCGGACCTCGGCCAGGCGCGTCAAGTGAAGATCGACAAAGACAACACGGTCATCGTGGACGGTGCGGGGGACGCCGATGCGCTGAAGGCGCGCGTCGAAGCGATCCGCGCTCAGATCGAAGAGACCACGTCGGACTTTGACCGCGAGAAATTGCAAGAGCGTCTCGCGAAATTGGCCGGTGGCGTCGCCGTCATCAAAGTCGGCGCCGCGACCGAAGTCGAGATGAAAGAGCGCAAGCTCCGCATCGAAGACGCCCTGTCCGCGACGCGGGCGGCCGTCGAAGAGGGCATCGTCCCCGGCGGCGGCACGGCGTACATCGACGTGCTCCATGACGTGGCCGAACTGCTCGACGACCTCGACGGCGACGAGCGCACGGGCGTTCAGATCGTCCTGCGCGCGCTCGAAGAGCCGGTCCGTCAGATCGCCATCAACGGCGGCTTCGACGGCAGCGTGGTCTGCGAAAAAGTCAAGGGCGAAGGCAAAGGCATCGGCTACGATGTGTTGACCGGCGAATACGGCGACATGGTGAAGGCCGGCATCGTCGACCCGGCGAAGGTGACGCGTTCCGCGCTGCAAAACGCGGCCTCGATCGCCTCGGTGTTGCTCACGACGGAAGCCGTCGTGGCGACCATTCCGGAACCCGAGCCGCCCATGCCCGCGCAACCCGGCATGTATTAATGTAAAACGTCCCACGTGACGTGGATGATCCGCCTCGGACATCGGTTCGAGGCGGATTTTTTTATGTTTTTCTGTTCCGCATGACAAATCGTTTACATTTTGGGCGCATTTGCCGTGAAAAGTCGGTTTCGGCATGTTTTTGCTTTGACGTAAACCCCCGCCATCCATTAAAATTATGCTACGTGTGAACGTTGACAACGCACGTGCGACCGTACCCCGGATTCCGTGGGACGTATGAAAGGACCTGACATGAAAAAAATAGCCTACGTAAGCGTCGTCTTGTTGGCCATCGCGCTGCTTTTGACGGCGATGCCGGCGACGGTTTCGGCCACGGGAGACGTTCCCATCGACGCAACCCATTTCCCCGATCCGGTGTTCCGCCAACGTGTGCTCGACACCATTGACAAGAACGGCGACGGTTTGCTCCAAGAGGCGGAGTGCGACGCCGTGACTTACCTGGATCTCCAAGTCGACGAAAAAGCTTCGGATGACGCCAAGGTGCACGATTTGACCGGCATGGAATACTTTACGAACATGTTCGCGCTCAACATCATCGGCAACCGCGTGTCGTCGATCGATCTGTCGCCGTTTTCGGAGTTGAGTACCCTCGCCTGTTCGTTCAACCCGATCGAATCGATTGATTTTTCACACAATCTCAACTTGACGACGATCAGCGCGGAGCACTGTGCGTTGAAGAGCGTCGACATCTCCATGTTGCCGTATTGCAATTTTCTCGAAGTTACGGACAATCACATCCAAACGCTGGATCTTTCGCAAAATCCCCGCATGGAATTTTTGCATATCAGACGTAATGCATTGAATGAGCTCGATCTCAGCGATTTGACCGAGTTGATTGAATTGGATGTCAGTGACAACAACCTCACAAAAATCGATGTCGGCCAATGCGATCGTTTGACGCAATTGCTTCTTGCGGATAACCCCCTGACCGAGGTGAAGTTCTGCGACGCCTGGAGTTATGAAGAATTGTCGTTGTCCCATTTCGACATGGCTTCGCTCGATCTTTCGCAAGCCATGCAACTGAAAGAACTGACGGTGGCCTATCCCAAGCCGATCGATCGCAACACATCGGTGCTCAAAGCGTTGAAACTGCCCGAAACGGATACCTTGATCTCACTCAATTTGAACGAAAACTACAGCCTCACGTCGGTGGATCTCTCCCCGTATCCCAATTTGGAAAAATTCTATTTCACCGGATGCAAGAACTGCGAGCCCATCGATTTCACCAAGACGCCGAAACTCAAAGAAATCCAGTTGTCGGACGTCCCCAATTGGCCGGGACACATCCAAGTCGATCAGTGCCCCGATCTGGAGGAGCTGTGGATCCAAAACTCGCGTTCGCTCGGGCGGGTCGATGTGACGCAAAATCCCAAGCTGAAAAAACTGTCGTTCTACGATTCCAATGTCTATTACCTTGACGTGAGTCAGAATCCCGAACTGATCCGCATTGATCTCACGGGGACGACATTGTTCTGTTTTGACCTGTCGAACAACCCGAACATCGATTTTGCAACGTCAAAGTTCGGCGTTCACGAATACCCCATCCGTTTGGATTTGGACAGCACGTGCGACCTCGGTGCCCTGTCCATGGGTCCGATCTTTGATCTGGCACGTGTTTCGAATTTGAAGGGCGCGACTTTGGAAGGCAAAATCCTGAAGGTGGATCCGAGCGCCCCGGCCGGACAAAATCCCGACGGCCACGTGATTACGTACGATTACGATTGCGGCCAAGGGCACACGCAGTCGTTCACCATGCGCGTGATCGAACGCGAAGTGCCCCCGCCGACGGAACCCACGACGTTGCCGCCTACCGGCGAGGCCATGACGTATGTCATCTACGCGATCCCGGTCTTGATGCTGGCGATGGTCGGTATCCTGTGGGGCCTCGCGAAGCGTCGCTACGACTAACGGATCCGTTCGCATAAACTAAGCACGCGTGGCGTGAACATCTCCGCCTCGGACATCCGTTCGAGGCGGTTTTTTTCGTGTATTGGAGCGGCATTCATCGCGTGAATTTGTTATAGTGAGGACGTTCGACGGAAAGGGGCTTGGGGCATCATGGCAACGGCCGACACACAACCTGCAAAACGCGGACGCTCGATGTGGATCATCATTGGGTCGCTTTGGCTTGTGCTAATGGCGATTGTCGCCTTGATGCTCGCGTTGCCGGAGACGGCATCGGTGAGCGACGCGCGGGACGCGCTGGCCGAAAACGACGTATTTTCCCTGGCGGGTACGGCCGTCGAGCGTTACGACGTGCTCGGCCATACGTTGGTGTATCACGAGCGCCAAGGCCTCTCGCTCATGGATGCCTTGGGACGCGAACAGAGTTACATCGCGTATCCGTACCGTCAGTCGCGCGTGTTGGACGCGGGATCCGGGCGCATGGTGGCGCCGGCGCAAGGGGCCGGATTCTTTGCCATCGCGCCGGATCACACGTCGTGGGAAGTGGCTTCGAAGGAGACCGTCAACGGTGCCGCGTACGGATACGGACGCTGGTTGACGTTCGGGCCTTCGTCGCTAAACAGGACGGTCGCATCGGTCTACGACCCGCCGAACGAGGCGCCGATCTTGACGGTGATGTGCCCGCCGAAAACGTGGCCCGTGCGCGCGGCATGGGTGACCCGGGACACATTCGATCTCTTGTTGCTGGATCTCTCGTCCGGCGAGCCGATCTCGCGCCTCATCCGTTACGACCGCGAGGGCGAGCCCATGTTGGATCGCCTGTACGACGGGACGGAACTTTACGCCGGGCTTGCTTACGCGGACGGCGATCTGATGTTTTTGTACAGCGATCGCGCGATTGTCGCCCTCGACCGCGACAGCGGCGAACGTCGGGCCGCGTGGACGTTGGACACGATCACGCGTGTGGCCGACGTCGCGGGACGCTTGGTATTCTCGGGCGATGTGAACGGGCAGCGCGGACTCTACCTCACGCCTTCGTCGTCGGACGAGACCGCGATGTCGATGCGTCCGCTCGCGCACGGCGCCGACGTCCGATGCTTTGACATGTCTCAGGACGGTTCGCTGCTCTTGGCGGCGACCGATGCCCATTTCTTGATCTACGATATCCCCTCGGGCGACATCATCGCCCGCCAACCGCTGGAGACCGCTCCCACGCGCATCCTCGCATTGAGCGATCGCGTGTTTATGGTGTTTTACGACGATGTGGGCGGCGTGGTCACGGTGCGCTGACATGGCCGCAACATACGATATCGCGATCATCGGAGGCGGTGCGGCCGGCGCGTTGGCCGCCTTGGGGGCGCGATCGATCGACCGATCCTTATCGATTTTGATTTTGGAAAAAGAGGAGCGAAGATTTCGGAAAATCGGCGCCAGCGGCAACGGCCGCTGCAATCTTTTGAACGAATGCGATATCGAGGGGCGCTATCACGGAAGTGATCCTACGTTTGTACGCGGTGCGCTTTACCGTATGACAGCGGCCGATTTGCGGCGCTATTTCGCATCGATCGGTTTACTCACTTTGTTGGATCGGGAGGGGCGCGTCTACCCGCGTTCGATGCAATCGCGTTCTGTGATTCGTGTGTTGGAACGCGCGCTAGGCGACGCCGGGATCATGTGGCATGGTCCCGCCGCTGTCATCGATGTGACGGCGAGCGATGGCTTCACGCTTACATTGGATGACGGCAGTGTCGTTTTGGCGCGGAGTGTCGTGATCGCGTGCGGCGGACCGGCCGCACCGAATTTGGGCGGTTCGTCGTCGGGCCTCACGCTCTTGCGATCGCTCGGCCATGCCATCGTGCCGCCGCGTCCGGCACTGGTGCCGCTGACCTTGGCCGACCATCCCTTGACCGCCATGGCGGCCGGCGTGCGTTTTCGAGGCCGCGCCGCCGTCGACGACACCGTGTCGGAGGGGGAGTTTTTGATCACCGATTACGGGCTCTCGGGCATCGCCGCCATGGAGTTGGGGCGCGCCGTCGCCATGCATCCGGGGACCGATGCGACCGTCGAGATTCACTTTTTGCCGGAATGCACCGAAGACGAAATCCTCATGTATTTGATGGCCGGCCGCGACGACCTCCCGACGGCGCTTGCGGGACTCGTGCCGGAAAACATCGGTCGCGCCCTGCTGGCCTCCGAGCCGAAGGATATGTCCTTGGAACGGTTGGCGCACCGCCTGACCTCTCTGAGCGTGCCCGTTCGCGGCACACGCGGATTTGAATTTGCCCAGGTGACGGCCGGCGGCGCCGCGACCGACGGGTTCGATCCGACGACCATGATGTCTGACATCGTGCCGGGATTGTTTGCCGCCGGCGAAGTGCTCGACATCGACGGGGACACGGGCGGGTTTAACTTAATGTGGGCGTTCGCCTCGGGATGGTTGGCCGGCGAATCGGCCGCGCGACGGCTTCGCAATAAAAGGGAGGCGCAATGACCTCTTTGACCGACGCCTTGTTGGCATGGTTTGAGGCCCATGCGCGCGAGCTGCCCTGGCGTGTGCCGGGGGAACACACGCGTCGCGATCCGTACCGCGTCATCGTCTCCGAGATGATGCTGCAGCAAACGCAAGTCGTGACCGTCATCCCATATTTTGAGCGCTTCATGACGCGTTTCCCGACCGTCCGAGACTTGGCATGCGCCGACATCACCGACGTTTTAAAGCATTGGGAGGGATTGGGGTATTACCGACGGGCGCGTCTCTTGCATCGCCTGGCCCGTCGGGTGGTCGATGAGTTCGACGGCGAACTGCCCTCGGATTGCGCGACCTTGTTGACCTTGCCCGGCGTCGGTCCGTACACGGCGGGGGCCATCGCGTCCTTTGCCTTCGATCGGCCGGAGCCCGCCGTCGACGGCAACGTCGTGCGGGTGTTCGCCCGCATCGATGCCACGCCGTATGTGCACGGCGACGATCGGGCCAAGCGTGAGGTGGCCGACCGCGTGCGCGCCCTGATGCCCGAACGGCATGCCGGCGATTTTTCGGAGTCGTTGATCGAGTTGGGGGCGACCGTCTGTACGCCCGCTCGACCCGCGTGCGAGCGCTGTCCCGTCCGAACGATGTGCCGCGCCCGGGCGGAGGGCCGCGTCACGGACTACCCGAAGCGCGCCGCGCCGCTCGAAAAACCGGAGGAAGACAAAACGTACGTGGCGATCACGGACGGCGAAAAGCTGTTGGTTCGAAAGCGCCCGCCGGGATTGCTCGGAGGATTGTATGAGTTTGTCGCCTTCCCCGAGGCGATCGCTCGCGCGGACGATGTGCGGCGTCGCTTGCTCCCCCTCGTCGGCGACGCCGTTCGGATCCGGCGGATCGGTCGACGCCGCGCCGTGTTCTCGCATCGCATTTGGCACATGACGTTTTGGCGGTGCGACCTTCCCCCGGGGACCCTGGATGCATGCGACATCGATGGATCCGTCGGCCGTCCGGTCGATCGGGACACGCTCATGTCGTTGCCGTTTCCGGCCTTTTTGACGACGTGGCGCGATGCCCTCGGATCGCCTGAAACGCCGGATGCGAATGCTTGACCGCGCGCGTAAACCTGATATAATAAAGATCGCGACGTGTTTTGGGGAAAGAGCGGGTTGGCCCGCTCTTTTGTATGTACGGGCACGTGCGCCGAAGGAGGCCATGCCGTGAGCGGCAGAAAAACGAACGAACGCAAGATTTTTGAATTGGTCAAACCGCTGGCCGATGCGTTGGATCTCGCGCTTTTGGAAGTGCGTTACGTCCACGAAAACGGCCGGACGATTTTGCGTCTGATCATCGATAAGCGGGGCGGCGTCGGCATCGACGATTGCGAACGCCTGAGCGAAGAAGCCGATCCGCTGATCGCGGAGACGCTTCGGCTCACCGATTATGAGGTCTTCGAAGTGTCCTCGCCGGGACTCGATCGACCCCTGAAGACGATCGAGGACTGTGAACGCCATGAGGGCGAATGGGCCCGCGTGAGTCTCTATCGGGCCGTCGACGGCGACAAAAAATTTATCGGATCGTTGGCGGTGGAGGACGACTGCGTGGGGGTCATCACCGAGGACGGGGAACGTCACCTCTTTCCATGGAAAGACGTGGCGGCCGTCAAACGTGAGATTGTATTTTAACGGATCATCACCCCGAACGCTCGGGGTGTTGCCATGCGTTAGGCGTGTAAGGAGCATACATGAACCAAGAATTTGTTGAAGCGCTGAGGCTTTTGGAAAAAGAACGCGGCATTGAGATGGAAACGCTGATCTCGGCCATCGAGGATGCGTTGGTCGCGGCGTACCGCCGTGAATTCGAGATCCGCTCGAAAGACCGCGACAAAGGGCGTGAACGCGACGCCGATGCGGGGGACGAGGAAGCGAAAACACCCGACAACGACGGCATTACGGCGCACATCGACCGCAAAACCGGCGAGATGCGTGTGTATCAACCGATGACGGTCGTCGAAGACGTGCGTGACCCGAACAGCGAGCTGTCGCTGGAGCAGGCGCATGCGCTGTCGCCCGATCTCGAATTGGGCGATCAGTTGGTGCGCGAAGTGGACCCGTCGCACTTCGGCCGATTGGCCGCGCAGACGGCGAAAAGCGTCATCAACCAAAAGCTCTCGCAAGCCGAAAAAATGCGTATTCAAGAAGAATTCTCCGGCCGCGTGGGCGGCATCGCCAGCGGCATCGTGCAGCGTCGTGACCGCAACGAAGTGTTGGTCGACATCGGACGTGCCCAAGCCGTGCTCCCTTACATGCAGCAATCGCGACTGGACAACTACACGTTTAAAAAGCACATGCGCTTTTACATTTTGAAAGTCGACACGCGCGAACACCGTCCCATGATCATCGTTTCGCGCAGTCATCCCGGCCTTGTTCGGCGCCTGTTTGAACAGGAAGTGCCGGAGATCGGCGCGGGGATCGTCGAGATCGTGAACATTGCGCGCGAAGCGGGATCGCGCACCAAGATGGCCGTGACAAGCCACGATTCGAACATCGACGCCGTCGGGGCGTGCGTGGGCCAGCGCGGCTCGCGCGTGCAGTCGGTCATCTCCGAATTGAACGGGGAGAAGATCGACATCATCGAGTGGGACCCCGACATGACGGAATTCATCAGCAGCGCCCTGTCGCCGGCACGCGTCATCCGCGTCATTTTGGACGAAGAAGAGAAGAGTGCCCGCGTGATCGTCGCCGACCACCAGCTCTCGCTGGCCATCGGCAAGGAAGGGCAGAACGCCCGACTGGCGGCGAAGCTGACGGATTGGAAAATCGACATCAAGAGCGAGACGCAATACCGCGAGATGTTAGAAGCAAGCTGGATGTCCGACTTCGATGCCGCCGTGGCGGCGGACGAAGCCGAACGTTCCGGGGAAGCCCTCATCGACGACATCTTCGACGCGCCGACGGATGACGATCCGACGGACGACGATCCGACGGACGCGCCCCCGGCCGAGCCGGAGGTCGCGGAGGAGGACGTCTGATGTGACGCACGTTCCGATGCGAACATGCGTCGGGTGCCGCGAGCGGCGCCCGCAGCGCGAGATGATGCGCATTGCCGCCCCCGCGGACGGCGAGCCGACCATCGATGTGGAACGGCGGATCCCGGGACGCGGCGCCTATCTGTGCTATCGTCGCGCGTGTGCCGAACAAGCACAAAAACGACGTTCGCTGCAACGGGCGCTCAAGCGCCCGCTCGAAGCGGACTTTTGGACCGATATCGACCGCAAGATCGCCGAGCACGGCGACAATGACACCAAGCAACGGGAGGATTGATCGGAGTATGGCGAGAAGAGAAGAAGCAGATTCCGGGCTCAGAGTCGGATTCATTACCGAAGAAGAGGCGCAACGCCAACGTGAAGAGCAAGAGGCGCGGCAAGCGTTTCAGCTGCCGCAAAAGCCTGAAATGCCCGAACACGAAGAAGAAACGCCCGCGTCGGATGAACCGTCACCGGACGATCTTCTGAAAGATCTCCCCGGCAAATCGACGATTGAGATCCAGGGCATCTCCGGCAAGGTGATCCCCGGGGTGATCAAGATTGTCAAAAAGCCGAAGAAGGCGGCGAAACCGGCACCGGCTCCGGCAGCGGACGAGGCGCCGAAACAAGACGCGGCGCCCGAGGCCGAGCCCGCCCCCGCGCCCGAACCGGCGACGACGAAACCCGTCGAGCCCGAAGCGCCCCAACCGGTCGAGGTCGAACCGTCGGCCGAACCCGCGCCGTCTCCGGCCAAGCCCGCGACGGACGAGCCCCCGGCGGTCACGCCGAAGGCGCCGGCGAAACCCAAAGCGCGTCCACCCAAGAAAATCGCCGACAAGGTCGAACCCGAAAAGGACGAGGTGAAGGACGTCGCTCCGAAGCCGATCGACAAGCCGAAGCCCGTGACGCGTCCGGCCAAGCCGAAGACGAAGGCGTCGGAGGCGGCGCCGAAAAAGGCCGCGCCGAAACCCGCGCCGAAAGCGCCGGCGGCCAAGGCCCCGTCGAAACCCAAGCAAGACGACGCCGCCGCGGCGAAGCCCGCGCCGGCCAAACCGGCTCGTCGCCGCGAAAAAATGAGCGTCGCCGAGCGTTCGCTTCCCATCACGGAGCGTGCCACGCGACCGACGCCGGTCATCCGAAAAAAACCTGCGCGCACGAAACCGTTGCTCGACGAAGACGGGCAACCGATCCGCGCGCAACGCGGCAATTACGTCGGCAAAGACAGCGACAGCGTGCCGGCGATCGAACGTCGGCGGGCATCGCGGCGCACATCGCCGTCCCGTCGGGAGCGTCCGTCCAAGGGTCGGCGTCCGTCGCAAACCTTTACGCCGAACATGCCGCCGCCCGATCCCGCACGCGCCGACGCCAGCGCCCAGCGCGCATCGAATTTGTCGCGCCGTCGCCGCGATCGACGCGAACAGGATTACCGTGAACGTCAAGCGCGCCGCGAACAGCGGGAAGCCCTCGAAGGCGTGGCCCGCGAGCGCCGTTCGCGGGCGGCCGAACAAAAAGCGCAGAAACGCGATGTGGCGCAATTGACGCACGTCGTGCTGCCCGAATCGCTGACGGTCAAAGAATTTGCCGAGGCGATCAAAAAGACCACGGCCGACGTCATCATGAAATTGATGGGGCTCGGCACGATGGCGACGATCAACCAAGAGATCGACTTTGAAACGGCCGAGATCGTCGCGTCGGAGTTTGGCATCACCTGTGAAAAATTCGTCGAGGTCACGGAGGAAGACATCCTCTTTGATGACTCGCCGGACAAAGAAGAAGATTTGGTGCCGCGTCCGCCCGTCGTGGTGGTTATGGGTCACGTCGACCACGGCAAGACGTCGATTCTCGACTACATCCGCGAATCCTCGGTGACGGAAGGCGAAGCCGGCGGCATCACGCAGCACATCGGCGCGTACGCCGTCAACGTCGACGGACGCACGATCACGTTCCTCGACACGCCGGGTCACGAAGCGTTCACGACGCTCCGCGCCCGCGGCGCACAGGTCACCGATATTGCCATCCTGGTGGTCGCGGCCGACGACGGCGTCATGCCGCAGACGGTCGAGGCCATCAATCATGCCCGCGCGTCCGAGACGGAAATCATCGTGGCGATCAACAAGATCGACCGCCCCGAAGCGGACGTCGAACGCGTCAAGCGCGAGCTGGCCCAGTACAACCTCATGGGATCCGACTGGGGCGGCCAGACGACGATCGTGCCGGTGTCGGCCAAGACGGGCGAAAACATGGACGAGTTGTTGGAGATGATTTTGCTCACCGCCGACGTCCTCGAATTGAAGGCCAACCCCAATCGCCAGGCGAAGGGCACCGTCATCGAGGCGAAGCTCGACAAGAATCGCGGTCCGTTGGCGACGGTCCTGGTGCAACGCGGGACGTTGCGTCAAGGCGATACCATCGTGGTCGGCAGCACCGTCGGTCGCGTCCGTATGATGTACTCCGACCGTGGCAAAGAGATCGAAGCCGCCGGTCCCTCGACGCCCGTGGAGATCATCGGTCTCGACGATGTCCCCGAGGGCGGCGACATCTTGTATCAAGTTGAAAACGAACGCGTCGCCCGCGAATTGGCCGACAAGCGGAAGACCGAAGATCGCGAGTCGGCGCTGCGACAGTCGTCGCGCATGTCGCTCGATACGTTGTTTGTCCGCATGAGCGACGAGGATGTCATCGATTTGAACATCATCGTCAAGGCCGACACGCAAGGCTCGGTCGAAGCGATGACGCAATCGATGGAGCAGTTGTCGAGCGATAAAATTCGCGTCAACGTCATTCACGGCGCCGTCGGTGCGATCACCGAATCGGACATCCGATTGGCCGAAGTGGCCGACGCCATCATCTTGGGCTTCAATGTCCGAACGGCGGCGACGGCGCAGCAAGTGGCCGACGATTCCGACGTGGAGATCCGTCTCTACCGCGTCATTTACGAAGCGATCGAAGACGTCGAACAGGCGATGCGCGGCATGCTCGCGCCCGTCATGCGCGAAGTCGTCGTCGGACGTCTCGAAGTGCGTGAGACGTATCACGTCTCGAGCGTGGGCACGATTGCCGGCTGCTATGTGTCGGACGGTCGCGTCAACCGCAACGACAGCGCCCGTCTCATCCGCGACGGCATCGTCGTTTACGAGACGACGCTCGGATCGCTGCGTCGATTCAAGGACGACGTGCGCGAAGTGCAGGCCGGTTACGAGTGCGGCTTGACTTTGGAGCGCTACAACGACATCAAAGTCGGCGACGAAATCGAAGTCTTCACGATGCAAGAGGAGGAAGACCATGCGTAGAGCCGATCGAATGGGCGATGAAATACGGCGCATTCTCGCCGATCGCCTGCAACGAAAAATCGACGACCCGCGACTGCGGCCCGGCATCATCTCGCTGACCGAGGTGCAGCTGAGCAATGACCTGTCGACGGCGAATGTGTATTACAGCGTGTTGGGCGATGAGGACGTGCAGCAAGATGCCCACGAAGCGTTTAAAAGAGCCGGTGGATTCTTGCGCAGCGAACTTGCGTCCGAATTGCGTTCGCGCAAAGTGCCGCGACTGAATTTCATCGAAGACACGAGCATCCGCGACGGCATGGCGATGGACCGACTGATTGAATGCGTCCGCGCCGCCGATCGTCGGGCGGCCGAGCGCCGCGAAGCGCGCGACGCGGAAGAATAGGGGGACTCCATGCGCGATATCGACCCGGCGGGACGCCGACTCATTGAATACGTCATCGATCTGGCCGAGGTCGAAGGCTCGATCGCGCTTTTCCCGCACGAACGGTACGATGCCGATGCCATCGGCGCCGCGGTTTCGTTGGCCATGGCCTTTCGAAAGCTCGGTTGCCGGACGGCCGTGTTGGCCGATGAGGCGACGCCCGAATCGCTGGCATGTCTGCCGGGACTCGAGGAGGTCATCGTGTACGATGACTCGACGTCGTGCGACGCCTACGATTTCGCGATCGCCGTCGATTGTCACGATCCCGAACGCATGGGGCGACGCGCCGCCTGTTATGAGCGGATCGCGCACCATGCCACCATCGATCATCACGTATTCGAAGGCGAGCGCGGTCGGCTCGATTACATCGATTCGTCGGCGGCATCGTCGTGCCAATTGGTGTTTGAAATCATTTGGCAACTCGAGTATTACGCGACGCAACCGTTCTTTGATCCGACGATCGCCGAACTGCTTTTGGCGGGCACCATCACCGACACGGGCCGCTACACTTACAGCAACACGACGCCCCTGTGCCTGCGCCAAGCCGCGTTTTTGCTCGAACGTTTTCCCATCGATTTGACGGCGCTCCATTACGAATTGTATGAGCGCACGACGATCGGACGACTCCAGATCCAAGGCGATATCTTCGCCTCCATCGAATCCCACGACGACGGCAACATTCTCTTCGCGCACGTGACGCGCAAACAATTGGAAGCGCGCGGCGTCCGCGACGACGATTTGTCGAATTTCGCGTCGGTGATCCGCAACGCCGAAGGAGTCGGCGTCGCCTTTCTTTTCGTGGAACAATCGAAAGGGGTCCGCGTGAACATTCGATCCAACGACTGTTTTGACGCGGCGGCGTTCGCCAAGCGATTCGGCGGGGGCGGCCATCGACGTGCCGCGGGCATGACGATCGACGATCTCTCGCTCGACGAAGCCATGGCCAAGGTGGCCCGTGAGGCCAAGCGTACGCTCGACGCCTGTCGTGAGGCGTCCGAGGATCGATGAATTCGGCGCCCGATCAGGGCATTTTCATTGTGGACAAACCGGTCGGCATGACGTCGGCGGGCGTGGTGGCGCGCATGCGTCGCATGCTCGGCATGAAGCGTGTCGGCCACACGGGGACGCTCGATCCGTTTGCGACGGGGGTCTTGCCCATCTGTTTCGGACGGGCGACGGGCGCCGCCCATTTTATGCTCGCGTGGCCGAAGCGGTACGTCGTCGACGTGTCCTTGGGCGAGGCGACCGATACGATGGATCGCGAGGGCGAGGTGATCGAGCGCGTCGGGGATCCGTCGGCCGAGTGCAAGCGATGGATGTCCGACCAAGGCGGCGCCGACATCAAAGACGCCGTGCGCCGACTGATCGGCCCGCAAGCGCAACGGGCGCCGATGTATTCCGCCGTCAAGGTCGACGGACGTCCGCTCTACCGATACGCGCGTGCCGGCGAAACCGTGGAACGTCCGGTCCGAACCGTGGAGGTGTACGAGGCCCGGATCTGCGATCGGCGGGTCGGGAAGGACGGGTGGCCCGTCGTGACGCTCGATTTTTTTGTGAGTTCCGGCACCTACATTCGCGTCTTGGCGGATCGACTGGGGCGCATGCTCGGAACGTACGGGCATGCGATCGCGCTGTGTCGGCGCTCGACGGGACCGTTTCACATCGACGACGCGTGTGCGCTCGACGACATCGCCCGACGATTTGACGATCTCGGACGCGATCCCGTCGCATTTCGACGCGTCATGGTCGAACGCGGCGGGGTGCGACCGACGGCCGATGCCTTTCGGGGCTGGCCCGCCGTCACGGTGGATCGCGACCGAGCGCTCGATCTGGCCCACGGGCGCACCATCTCCGTGGCCCCCGAGGACGTGGTCTTGCCATCGCCCTCGGCCGTGCGGCTCGGGCCGCCGCCGAGCGAAGATGCGGCGGTCTTCCTGGACGATGCCGGGCGATTGATCGCGGTGGGGCGCACGGCGGACGGGACGGGGCGCGTCCGACGCGTGTTCATCGCCCCGGAAGAGGTGAGGTAGTTCATGCAAGTTTACCGTTCGTTGGAGGCGGCCCCGACCGCGTCGCGCGGCATCGCGCTCGGCGATTTCGACGGCGTGCATCTCGGGCACCGAGCGTTGATCGAGGCGCTCATCCGCGCCTGTCGGGCGTCGTCGCTTCGCCCCGCCATTTTCACGTTTTCGTACGGCGCCGGCTATGACTTCGACGATACGGCCGTCACGCGGCCGTTTCTCATGACGGAAAAGGATCGCCTCCGTGCGATCGCGTCGCTCGGCGTGGAGGACGTGTGGATACTGCCCGTGGAGCCGTCGCTCAGCCACTGTTCGCCCACATGCTTTTTGAAAGACATCGTCTCCGACGCCTTGGGCGGGCGGTTGCTCGCGATGGGCGAGGACGCCCGGTTCGGGCACGCGGGCGCCGGCGATGCGGCGCTGTTGCGCCGCGAAGGCCCCGAGCTGTCGATTCGGCCGCTGATCGTGCCCGACGTGACGGTCGACGGGCGGAAAGTGTCGAGCACGCGGATTCGCGAGGCGCTCGGACGCGGTGACGTCGCCGAAGCCGCCACCCTGATGACGCGCCCGTTTCAATTGCACGGCACCGCCCGTGCCGGCGATGCGCATACGTTTGTCATGGCCTATCCCGCGACGGCCGTTCGTTTGCCGAAAGGCCGCTATCGGACGCGCGTCTCGCTGGGTGATCGGACGGTCGAGGCGACCAGCGCCATCGGCGATGCCGGCGCGATCGCCACGCGTCTCATGCACGGGGTTGAGGCCCTGGACGGCGCCGCTGCGTCGATTGCCTGGATCCGACGCGAAGCTTAACGTCGATGTGATAAAATGGCGTTGCTTTGGAGGGTAAAAACATGTTGCCTTGGTTAGCTCAATTTCATGTCTCGTTCCCGGGACTCGGCATCCACAATGTGCCGATCAGCCGGATCGCGTTTGAATTTGACGTATTCGGTCGCCACGTCATCGTCTATTGGTATGGTCTGATTTTCGCCGTTGCGATGATTTTGTGCATCGTGCTGGCGATGACCCAGGCGAAACATCATCGATTGACGAGCGACGATATTTTGGACTTTTTCCTGTGGATGATCCCGTTCATTCTCGTGTTTGCGCGGATCTATTACGTCGCGTTTGAGTGGGATCAATTCCGTGATCATCCGCGATCGATTTGGGATCTTCGAAGCGGAGGTCTGGCCTTTTACGGCGGCGTGATCGGCGGCATCATCGCCTTGGCGATCGCGTCGCGCATCAAGCGCATCAAGTTGCGGCGGGTCCTCGATTTCTTTGCGGTCTACGTGCCGCTCGGTCAAGGCATCGGCCGCTGGGGCAACTTCTTTAACCAGGAGGCTTTCGGCACCAACACCACGTTGCCGTGGGGCATGATCAGCGAGGGGACACGTGCCGGGCTCGCCCGCGTGCAGGCGAATCCCGATTACGCCGGGGCCGCCATCGATCCGAATTTACCCGTGCACCCGACGTTTTTCTATGAATTCGTCGCGAACATGTTGATTTTTGCGTTGCTGTTGTATCTTCGCAAACACTCCAAACGTCCGTACACGTGCGTTCTGACGTATTTCCTCACCTACGGCATCGTCCGCTTTTTCGTGGAGGGCATTCGCACCGACGCGCTGATGTTCCACGCGGGCGGCTACGTGTTCCGCGTGTCGCAGGTCATTTCGGTCGTCATGATCGCGGCGGCCATCATCGGGTTTGTGATTCAACACGTGCGCGCCAAGACGCGGGAAGCGGTGCTGGCGTCCATGGCGGGCATTCCGGACGACGTGATCGAGATCGTCGAGGCGGACCTCGACGACACGCCCGCCGACGCATAAACGATGCGCCGCATGGACGGATCGATCCGACGTGCCACCGACGGGCGGCCGCCGTCGCGCGCCGACGTCTTTTTTCGTGCGCTCGACTACCGGATGCTGGTGCCGGTCTTGGCGCTTGTGATCATCGGCCTCGTCGTCTTGAACGAGGTGCTGGCCAAGGGATACGCCGCCGTCATTTTCGATTATCCGCTGAACTTCTATAAGCAAATCGCGGCCGTGCTTTTGGGATTGGTCGCGGCGTTTATTCTGTGCCTCTTCGAGCCCCCCACCATGCGCCTGATCGGCGGCATCATTTACGGGGTGAGTCTGATTTTGTTGTTCGTCGTCAAGGTCGACGGATATCAGCCCGTTGCCGGTGCGGACAGCTGGATTCGCTTGCCCGTCGTCGGGTCGTTTCAGCCGTCGGAGATCGCGAAAATCGGCATTGCGATGACGGCGGGGCCGATGTTTGCCGCCATGAAATCGGGCGAGGAGACCGTGGGGCGCGGCTTTCTTAAATTGGCGCTGTTGTACGGCATCCCGTTTGTGTTCGTCCTGACGGAGCCGGACCTCGGCACGGCGCTGGTCATTTTGTTCATGTTTTTGAGCACGGCGTTTGTGTGGGGCGTCCGTTGGCGCACGATCCTGCTCGCGGCGCTGGTCGCGATCTTCGGCGTGTTGCCGTTGGCGTGGAAGTTTGCGTTGACGTCGTCGCAAAAGGAGCGCATCATGACGTTCCTGTTCCGCGGACACGACGCCGCCGCCTCCTACCAAATCGACCAATCGTTGGCGGCCGTGGCCTCGGGCGGCCTTGCGGGGAGCCCCGCCGATGTCGGCGTCAGCGTGCCCGTCAAGGAGTCCGACTTCATCTTTGCGGCCATCTCCGAAGAGCTCGGCATGATCGGGACGACGCTCGTCATCTTGCTCGCGATTTATTTCGTGGTGCATACGTTACGGGTGGCCGGCCGTATTTCAACGCGCGCCCCGGAGGAGGCCTACATCATGGTGGCCCTCATCTCCGCGCTGGCGTTCCACTTTATCGAAAACATCGGCATGACGGTCGGACTGTTGCCGGTCACGGGCATTCCGTTGCCGTTCATCAGCTACGGCGGATCCGCCATGTTTTCCAACTTCATTTTATTGGGCGTGCTTTTGAATTTTTCCATGAACGACTCAACCTACGCCGCGTCATGAGGTCGACGGTGTAAAGGGGGACGCATCCCAATCGCTCGTCGCCGACGTCGCTCGCGCGGCGTTTTTTTTGCGCAAAACAGAAAGAATCGAGGGTGATTCGGGGAAAATAGTGGGGGATAAGGGTTTTTATTGACATAGGAGTGGGGAGATGTGGTAGAATATCCCCAAAGTAAGGAGAGGTAGAGCCGTGGCACGGTTTACGCATACAATCGACGCCAAGGGGCGTGTGATCGTCCCATCCAAACTACGAGAAAAGCTCAATGGCGTTCTCGTGGTGACGCAAGGCATTGACCGCGGTTTTCTCGCTGCTTACACACCCGAACAATTTGAGTCGATCAAACAGCAAATCTTGTCCGAACGAAGCACGGGGGTCGAAATTCGCCAGTTGAAACGCGACGTGCTGGGGAATTCCAGCGAATGCGAATTTGACGCCCAAGGGCGCATCTCGGTGCCGGCCTTTCTCTGGAAACACATCCACGTGGGGCCGGGGGACGAGATCTGTTTCATCGACGTCTTCGATAAGATTGAAATCTGCTCGCAAGCCTACTTCGACGAACGTCGGAACGAAGAGGTTTCGCTTGCCGACATGGACCTCAGCCAATATGACATCCGTGGGTTGTAATGCGTGGCATCGTCCCGTCATGTTGGACGCCTCGGTCGACGCTTTGCAGGTTCGGTCCGACGGGCTTTACGTTGACGTGACGGCCGGCGGCGGCGGACACAGCGCCGCCATCTTGGCGAGCTTGGGCCCCGAAGGATGCCTCTATGCGGCCGACCGCGATCCCGAAGCGCTCGAGGCGACGAAGGCGCGGCTGGACGCGACGGAGACGGAGGCGACGGTGCATGTGGTGCGGGCGTCGTTCTCCGAGTTTCCCCAATGGCTGCCCGAACGACTTTGGGGCGGGGTCGACGGCCTCATTGCCGATCTCGGCGTCAGTTCCCATCAGTTGGACACGGCCGAACGCGGATTTTCTTATTTATCCGACGGTCCGTTGGACATGCGCATGAATCCCGATCAGGCGACCACGGCGGCCGATCTCATCGCCCACACCGAGGAAGATGACTTGGTGGCCTTGCTTCGCCTGTACGGGGAAGAACGCTATGCGACGTCGATCGCACGCGCCATCGTCCGGCAACGTGCGTCGTCGTCGATCACGCGCACCCTGGAGCTCGCGGAGCTTGTCACGCATGCCGTGCCGCCACGCGCACGGCGCGACGGTCATCCGGCCCGCCGAACGTTTCAGGCGCTTCGCATGGCCGTGAACGCGGAACCATCCGAACTTTCGCACTTATTGCACGTCTTGCCCGAGGTCATGGCACCGGGAGGACGCGTGGCGATCATCAGCTTCCACTCGCTGGAGGATCGGATGGTCAAACAGGCGATGCGACGCTGGGAGTCGCCGTGCGAATGCCCGCCGCAATTGCCGTGTGTCTGCGGCAAGCAAAGCCTGGGCAAAATGATCACGAACAAACCGCATACGCCGGATGCGTCCGAGGTCGATCGCAATCGACGGGCGCGCAGTGCGAAATTGCGTGTGTTTTTATTTGAGGAGGCCGACCGATGAGCCGCCGCGTGGACGGAAATTTGGCACGACAGATGGATGTCACTCCGTACCCGATGCCGGACATCGAGGTCGCGCCGCATCCCGATGAAATTGCCCGCGAAAAAGCGGAGATGCGCCGCCGGTTGCAACGTGACGCGGTCATCCGCGAGGAATATAAGCTGGCCGGCAAAGCGCGCGCGAAAACGGCCGTGCGTCTGTTCGCCGTCGTCTTTGCGGTGGCGTTTGCCGTGGGCTTGATCGTATGGCGCAGCGCCAAAATGACGGAGATGAGCTTCGTCAACGCCGGGTTGAAACGTCAAATCGGCGAATACGAACGTCAAAACAGCATTCTCCATGACCGCGTTTCCAGTCAGTCGTCGCTGATCGCCGTGCGCGAGAGCGCGGCGAGCGAACTGGGCATGCAGAAGGCGACGCCCGGTCAAATCATTTACGTTCCGGCCGCCATGGCGGCCAACGACGGGACGGACCTGACGTCTCCGCTGTTTTCCAAAGACGACAGCATCGCACAGATCGAACAGTGGGTGCGCGGGCGATAAGGCCCCCACCATGGCATCCGATGCAGAGGTTCGATCATGAAACGTCGACAGGATAAAAACACAACAAAAAGTCTTGATGTGTTGACATCATCGCGGTGCTTTAACGTCAAACTGATCTTGGTCGTGGCCGCTTTCCTGGTCATCGCGGGCATCATCGCGACCGAATTTTATCGCTTGCAAATCACGCAACATGAGGTGCTCGCGGCAAAGGCCGCCAAGCAGCAGTTCACAACGCAGACCGATCAGTCGCGTCGCGGCATGATTTTGGATCGCAACGGCTACCCCTTGGTGGCGTCGACCTACGTCTATCGCGTCGGCATCACGCCGAGCGATGTCACGTCGCGAAAAAAAGATGTCACCGAGGTCGACATCGTCGAACAGATGGCACATTATCTGAAGCTTGACGACGATGAGAAGGCCATCTTGCTCGAACAAATTCGCGTCGATCGCTTGACCGGATGGTCGGGCGTCGAGCGCTCCCTCACGGGGCATCGTCCCGTGACGTACATTTCGGTGAAAAGCAATGTGCCGGAAGTCGACGCGATGGCCTTGCGCGCGTGGCTCAACGCGAACAGCGTCGGTGGCGTCCGTTTTGATGCCGAGGAGCGCCGCGTTTACAACAACGCGGGATTGGCGTCGCCCGTGTTGGGCATGACCCGCATGGATGAGGGCGTCATCGTCGGCGTGTCGGGCCTCGAGGCGACGTACGATAAGTTGCTTGCGGGACAGCCGGGCTATGTGTTCGGCCGAAGCAACAACTACGCGACGCGCGGCATGATTCCGTTCGGCCATCCCATCGAATTGCCCGCCAAACAGAGCACGCACCTGGTGTCCACGATTGACTTTGAAATTCAAACGATTTTACAAGAAGAATTGTTGTCGATCGCCTCGGCGGCCGGCTTGGCCCGCGACGTGCACGGCATCGTGATGGATGTGCATACGGGCGATATTTTGGCCATGGGACAAGTGGCCACCTACGCGGCCGACGACCCGACGGCACGTCCCATCGGGATCGCGGAGGACGCGTGGGAGGCGATGTCGGAGGAAGCGCGGCATGCGTACCTTTCGACGAATGCCTGGAACAACATCAACATTACCGACGTGTACGAGCCGGGCTCCACGTTCAAAACGGTGACGCTTGCGATCGGTTTGGAAGAAAACGTCGTCTGGGAAGGCACGGGCTTCGAAGACAACCCCGTGACGATTCAAGGCGAGACGATCCACTGTTATTTTGCGGGCGGACACGGCCGGGAAACGCTGCGTGAAGCGTTCTACAATTCGTGCAACCCGATTTTCGTGGACGTCGGCGCGCGCGTCGGCAAGGATCGCTATTACGACTGGATTCACAAACTGGGCTTTTACGGCCGGACGGGCATCGATTTGCCGGCCGAAACGCGCGGACTTTTGCACCAAAACCCGATGCCCTTGGACTTCGCCAACCTGACGTTCGGCGAATCGTCCTCTGTGACGGCGATTCAATTGGCGCAATTTTATGCCATGATCGGCAACGGCGGCTACGCCGTGACGCCGCGCCTGGCCTGTGGTTCCACGTTGGACGGCATCGATGTCATGGAGCCCTTTGACGTCGAAGCGCATCCGCAAATTTTTTCCGAAAATACGTGCCGTCGCGTGCGAAGCATGCTGCGCGATGTGGTTGAATACGGTACCGCCACCGATACGTTCGGTGCCATCGGCTTGAACATCGGCGGCAAGACGGGGACGGCACGCGACGAAAACGACAACAATCGACGGACGCTGTCGTTCATCGGGATGGTCCCGAACGATGCGCCGGAATACGTCGTTCTCGTGACGATTCGCAAACCCGAGACCGGCATGATCAGCAGTCGAAGCGCCGTGCGCGCCGCCTCGCGGATCGCCGCACGCATCGAAGACGGCAAAGGGCGTCAACCGCGCTACACCGACCGTGAACTCGCGTACCTCGGACGTCCCGTCGTGTTGCCCGATCTGTCCGACCTGACGGTGAGCGAAGCGGCGATGGAACTCGTCAAGTTGAATTTGGCGCCGAGCGTGCCGACCGATCGCTTCTATCTCGATCGTCCGCTCGCCGCCATGACGCCGTCCGCCAACACCGCCGTCGGCGTCGGGTCCACGATTTGGCTTTGCCCCGAGCGGGAAGATGACGTAGAATGGGTAGCTGTGCCGGATTTCACGGGCCACCATTACCATCAATGCATATGGTTGGCCGCGGAGTACGGCGTGACCGTGCTCCCCGTCGGAACGCCCGGCGGAACGGCGACGGGACAGGATACGCCCGCCACCGCCCAAGCGGCCAACGCCCCTTCGGGCGATGTCACGGGATCGCCGGCCGCGAGCGCCGGTAACGAAGAACCGCCCGCGGGCATGGTGCCGCGCGGACACGTCGTGCGCGTCTCCTTTGGCGATCGGACGGCCCTTGAACCCACCGAACGTGACGGCTCCGGTGAGCCGACCCCATAACTACATAAGATGAGAGAATCAATTCGATGATAAGATTTTTGCCCGCACAGCTGAAGCAATGGACCGCAGGAGAGCTCTTGCAGACGACGCCGCACGCGTCCGATCCGGAGCGCTTTTATCCGTCGATTTCGACCGATTCACGCACGATTCAACCCGGCGAGGTATTTGTCCCGCTGCGGGGCGATCGGTTCGACGGCCATCGGTTTTTGTTCGATGCGATCGACCGCGGTGCGGCGATGGCGGTCATCGCCCGCGATGCCGAAGACGACGTCGCGCGTTGTCGCGCGCTCGTGGAAGACGACCCGAACGCGCCCGACATTTTGATCGTCGACGATACGTGGAATGCCTATCAGGCCATCGCCGCCGGTTTCCGCTCGACGTTGACGGCCAACGTCATCGGCGTGACGGGGAGTGTCGGCAAGACGACCACGCGTCGCATGATCCATGCGATGATCGCGTCTCAGGTGAAGGCGGAACAATCGGAACGCAACTACAACAATCAAGTGGGGCTTCCCCGAACCATCCTCGCGACCGATGACAGCACGCAAGCGCTCGTGGCCGAGCTCGGCATGGATGCCCCGGGTGAGATTCGAAAATTGACGCACATCGCGCGTCCCGACATCGCGATCATCACCACCATCGGCATCTCGCACGCCGAGCATCTCGGAGGCATGCGCGAAGTGTTGCGTGAGAAAACATCGATCCTCGAAGGCATGAAAGACAACGGATTGATCGTCGTCAACGGCGACGACCCCATGCTGGAAGGCTGGGTGTCGCAAGATCCGACGACGGTGCCGATCTGGTACATCGCCAGCAAACAAAACGTCGGCCACCTGGAGCGCGACGGCATCCCCGTGTTTTGGGCCGAGGACATCCGCGAGACGCCGGAAGGCATCGCCTTCGTCGGTCGCACCAATTTGACGCCCGACGAGCGTTGGCCGATCGCCCTCTGCCATCCCGGTCATCATCTTGTGCCGGCCGCCTTGTTCGGCCTGGCCGTGGCGTACGTCATGGGACTCGATATGGACGAAGCGGCCGCCTCGGCGACGCATTACACGCCCGGCGAAGGTCGCCAATCGATGCATCGCGTCGGCGCCGTCGATGTGATGGACGACGCTTACAACGCGTCGCCGCAATCGCTCCATGCGGCGCTTGTGACGGCGCAACGGATGGCCGTCGATCATCGACGCTGGCTGACCGTGTTCGGCGGCATGCGCGAATTGGGACGTTATTCGAAGACGGCGCACAAGGAGGCGGCCGAGGCACTGCTCGACGCCGGGGTCGACCGCATCTATCTTGTGGGGGAGGAGACCGAGACCACGCGCGATGCGCTGCTCAGCCACCCGAACGGCGCCGATCGTTTGGCGGGATGGTACCCGACGACCGACGACGTCATCGACGCGGTGCTGCGCGACCTCGCCGACGGCGACTTTTTGTTGTTGAAAGGCTCGCGTTTCTATGCACTCGAGCGCGTGCTCGACGCCATGCGACAACGTGAACGGGAGGGCTCGCGTTGTTCCCGTTAACGGACATGCGTTGGGCCGCCGTCGCCATGGGGTCGGTCTTCGTGTTGACCGTCCTGACGGGCACGCTCTTGTTGCCGCGCATTCGGCGCGCCGCGGCGAGTCAACCGATTCGTCACAACGGCCCCAAATCGCATTTCAAAAAGGCCGGCACACCGACGTTCGGGGGCAGTTTCTTTTTGATTCCCATCGTGCTCTCGGCCATCGTCGCGATCGCGATCAATGTGCGTTATCGGACGTTTTTGATCATGGTTGTCTGCATGCTGTTGTACGGCGTGGTCGGCTTTTTCGATGATTTCATCAAAGTCCGCGTCTCCAAAAAAGGACTCAGCGTCCGCCAAAAGACCGTCTTTTTGGGGTTGATCTCCGTGTTGATCGCCGTCTATGCGGTGTGGCTTGCCCCCGTCGATCCCTTCATCATCGTGCCGTTTACCGCCCGCCGGGTGCTCATCGTCGGCCCTTGGAAAATCGTCTACGCGATCATCCTCGTGCCGTTTTTGTTTTACATGGGCAACGCCGTCAACTTGACGGACGGCATCGACGGCTTGCTCTCAAGCGTGATGACCGTCGCCACCCTCGGATTGTTCGTGACGGTGGCGATGCTCGCGCCGTTCATTCCCGACGCGGCCTCGATCATGATGTTG
Organism: Saccharofermentanales bacterium; assembly: GCA_050945495.1. Classification (GTDB taxonomy): domain Bacteria; phylum Bacillota; class Clostridia; order Saccharofermentanales; family DTU023; genus UBA4923. The sequence continues at coordinate 60,927 of JBMNTA010000003.1, read as the reverse complement.
CTCTTGGCGATCGCCGGCGGATGCCTCGGCTTTCTTTGTTTTAATCATTATCCCGCGAAAATCTTCATGGGCGATACCGGTTCGCAGGCGCTCGGCATCGGTTTTGCCGTGGCGACCGTCTTGTCGGGGATGCCCTACCTCGCGATTATCACGGGGTTTGTGTTCTTTTTCGAGGGATTGTCCGTCGTGATGCAAGTGTTGTATTTTCGTGCCACCGGCGGGAAACGGATTTTCCGCATGTCGCCGATCCACCATCACTTTGAATTGGGCGGATGGTCCGAACGTAAAATTGTCCGCGTCTTCTCGGTCGTCGGCCTCGTGGCCGCGGCGATCGGATTCGCCATCGTGGCGCGTCCGCTCGGGGGGTGAGTGCCATGGACGAACATGGAACGAACGCCTTGCCGCTCGCGAACGATCGCAACGTGCTCGATTACCATCGTCTGTCGACGCACGGACGGATGTCGTTGCCGTATTTGTTTATCTGGTTGGCGATCGTCGCCTTCGGCTTGCTCATGATGTTCAGCGCAAGCTACGGCATCAGTTTCGTGCAATCGAGTTCGGCGATGCGTGCGCAGCTGCGCGAAGCGGGGCTGCTCGATCCGAACTCGCCCGTCGGGGAGATCCTCGCCGCCGATGCGTCGGCGCTGGCGAGGAAGCAGGCGTTCTTCACGCTTTTGGGCGTCTTCTTGGGGCTCATGGTGGCGGGGCTCTTTAAGTTCCGGGTATTCTCGCGTCGCATCTACAGCATCACGGTGTACTTCGTCGTCACGATCGGGCTGGTTTACTGTGCCATGTTCGGTCGGGTCATCAACGGCGCGCGGCGCTGGATCGATCTTGGATTTACCACCTTTCAACCCTCCGAATTGGCCAAAGTGGGCGCCGTCTTCGTGCTCGCGGCCTACCTGTCGCGTCGGCGCATGATTCGACGCCGCAACCCGCAGAAAAAACCGCTGTGGCGTCGCGCCCTGTTGGATGTCACGCTGCCCGCGTGCCTGATGATCGTTTGGATCGTTCTCGTCGCGCTGCAACCGCATTTGTCCGGGGCGATCATCTTGACCATGGTGTGTTTTTGCATCTTTTTCCTCGCCGACATTCCGTGGAAATCATGGATGATGGGCATCGCTGAAATCTTGCTCATCGTGATCGTGTTGGGCGCCGTTGCGGGTTGGGGCTACCAAAAAGCGACGGGCAACTCGGCGGTCGAATTTGTCGAACAGCGATTCGCGCATGCGTATCGACGCGTCGGCACGCACCAAGATCGCGATGCGGTCAGCGAAGACGACCGCATGCAGATCGAGCAGGCCGAGATCGCCCTCGGCTCGGGCGGCTGGACGGGGAAGGGCATCGGTCGCGGCGTGCAAAAATTGAACTGGCTGTCGGAAGCGCACAACGACTTCATTTTGCCGGTCATCGGAGAGGAGTTGGGATTTGTCGGTGTCATGGCCGTCATCCTCCTCTACCTGGTCTTTTTGCTCGCCGGACTGAACATTGCGCGTCGCGCCGCGACGCACATGGCGATGTTGGTTGCGGCGGGGTATACGCTCTTGATCACCATCCAAGCCTTTTTGAACATGGCGGTGGCCACGAGCCTGATTCCGGCCACCGGCATTTCGTTGCCGTTTTTGAGCTACGGCGGCACCTCCAACTTCTTCTTTGCCCTTGCGTGCGGGATGGTGCTTTGCGTATCCAAATCGGCGACGGTGCGCGATCGCGAATTGTCGCGCGTGTTGGATGGGCGGGACGGACGGCGGAACGCCGTGCCACCCCCCGTTTTGCTTGAGCGGGAAGAACGCGTTGCGATAGACTATAGACGAATGTCCTCATCGATGTAGAGACCGGGGAGAACGGAGGTCGGGCGGTGTCGCCAAACAACACAACGAACCATGCGGCGTCGATTTTGATTGCCACCGGCGGAACGAGCGGCCATATCTATCCCGCGCTTGCCATCGCCGAGGCGCTCAGATCGAGGCGCCCGGAGCTCCGCATTGTGTTTTGCGGCATGCGCGGGGGCCAAGAAGAGGGCATCGCCGCGACGCATGATTTTCCGTTTTCACCGCTGTTGGCACAGAACATGCCGTCCAAAAACGACCCGCGTTACTTCAGTTGGTTTGTCAACAACGTCCGCGGCATCCTGCAGAGCCGCCGCATTCTCAAAAAGGAACAACCGAAGCTGGTCATCGGGACCGGGGGCTACGTCTCGGCGCCGTTGATGTGGGTCGCACGACAAAAGCGCGTGCCGTACATTTTGCATGAACAAAATTCGATTCCCGGACGCGCGAACCTGATGTTTGCGAAAGAGGCCGACACCGTCTTCATCAGTTACGACGTGAGTCGGCGTCATTTTTCCGACAAAGACAATTTGGTCTTGAGCGGCAATCCCGTGCGCCCCGTCTTCTTCACGCTCGATCGCCGAGAAGCGCGGGCGGCGCTCGGCGTGCCCGACACGACGTTCCTCGTGCTCATGACGGGCGGCAGCCAAGGGGCGCGTACGCTGAATCGCGCCGTCGCCGGATTGCGCGATCTCGATGCCTGGCACCGCCTGATCGAACGCCATCCGAACCTCTTGCTCGTGCACAGCGTCGGGATCAATCAAGATGAATGTCTGGCGGAGGCGTTGTCGACCATTCCGAACGTGTCCGCCAAATCGTACATCAATAACACGGCGTATTGGTGTGCCGCGTGCGACTTTTTCATGGGCCGCGCCGGCGCCATGACGTGTGCCGAAGTCGCGGCATCCGGCAAGCCGTCCATGCTGATTCCGTACCCTTACGCGGCCGACGATCACCAGACGTCGAACGCGCGGGCGCTCGAGGAGGCCGGAGCCGCTTTCGTCGTCCTCGACGATGCCTTTACGTCGGCGACGTTGGTCGAGACCGTCGAGCGCATGATCGAGGACGCCCCCTTGCGCCATGCGATGGGCGAGCGCGCCCGTGCGCAATCGACCCCGAACGCCGCGCCCATGATCGCCGAGCATGTGCTTGCCATGATCGATGGCGCTCCTCGGTAACCATGGCTAAGCATCCCCCCGCATCCAAAAAGCGTCCGCCCGCCGAACGTCCGCGCCCCAAAAAACGACACCGATCCGGTCGATCCGATCCCTATCCGGAGATGTTTCAGCCGTCGCCGTTTTCACCCGAAAGTCGGCGAAAACGCAAACGCCAGCGCCGTCGCCAAAAGATGCGCGCGTTTTCCAAAGGCTTGATCACGCTCACCGTGATCGTGGTGCTCGTCACGCTCTTCATTTTGTTGCCGCCGTTTCGGATCGCCTCCGTCACGGTGGAGGGGACGCGTCGGATCGACGATCGTCCCATTGCCGAGGCGATTTACGATACCCACGCGGAGACGCATTTCCTCGAAGGCGTCGGCGGTTCATTCAAACAATGGATCACCTTTCGCTACGGCGCGTTGGAAGCGGAGATTGCCGAACGCCATCCCTTGGTGCGCGATGTGCGCGTCCAATACCGATTCCCGTCGGAGATCCACGTGACGATCGATGAAAAAATCGAAATTCTCGCCATTCGGGTGCCGAGCGGCTTGGCGCTCGTTGATCGCGATCTGGACGTGTTGCGCATCATTGAACCCGATCAATCGGAGCTCCCGGTTCTGGAGGGCGTCCGCCTGACCGACGACGCGGTGCCGCATCAACCGTTGCCCGTGGAGGATGACGACGTGATCGACACGGCGGTGCGCGTGATGGCGGCGATGATTGACGAAGACGCGGCGGGGACGGGCGATGTCAAGCTGATGGACGTCGTCCGTCAAATCCGTCCGATCACCCATCGGCTCATGTATTTGTTTATTCCGTTGCCGCAAGGCGGTCACATTCGTGTTAGACTGGAAGACAACAGGTTATTACAGGAGCGTTTGCGGACGCTGGCCTACCTGCTCGATCGCGAAGCGTTGATGGAGCGCGGCCCCGGCGAATTGGACATGAGCGGACAGACCGTCTTTTTCCGTCCCGACACACCGTAGCGTTCGCTTCATAGATGTAACGACATCTCAAAAAGCACACCTTGCGAAAGGAGAACGGGCGCATGCTCATCATCATCGGATTGCTCATCGGATTGTTGATCGGTTTATTCGTCAGCGTGCCGTTGCCGGCCGGCACCGTGCCGTATCTGGCCGTGTTCACGATGGTGGGATTGGCCTCGCTCACGTCCGCGTATCGGCAGATGACCGCCGACGGATTTTCGACCGGGCGTTTTTTGTTTGAATTCGTCGTAAATACCGTCATATCAATGCTTCTGATCGCCTTGGGCAATCAAATGAAGTTCGATCTGGCCCTCGTGGTCGCCTTTGTGTTCGCGTACCGCGTCTTCCGCGACGTGACCATTCTTTCGCGCCGTTTTTACGCGTCTTGGCAGGCCCGTCGGCATCGGCGAGCCGAGGAGCAACCGACGGAACCCACGGCCGAAAAACGCCTGCCGTGGCGTCGTTGACACACGGTGTCCGCTTATTTGTTCGGACGTCATTACCAATCATTTTTTAATATCAAAAACCATGCACGCGACGACGCAACGACCGGTTGCGTCGTCTGCGCGTCTGGTGTAGAATAACTCCAAGTATAGATTGTCACCTTTGGGACCACCTGAGTGAAACAATGTCGTTGTCAACTTGTCATGACAATGTAAAATAACTCAGCGTAAGCGCTGAAAGGAGAAGTGGGCGTGTCGGATTACAATTTTGACATTAAAATGAAAGATGACCTTTACGCGACCATTCGTGTGATCGGCATCGGCGGAGGCGGATGTAATGCCGTAAACCGCATGATCGAAGAAGGTGTTCAGGGCATCGAGTTTATCGCCGTGAATACCGACCACCAGGCCTTGCTTCGTTCCAAGGCGAGCGAAGCCATTCAAATCGGTGAGAAAGTCACGCGCGGGCTCGGCGCGGGCGCACAGCCCGATGTCGGCCAGAAAGCCGCCGAAGAGAACATTGAGGAGATCTCGAATGTCATCGAGGGGTCCGACATGTTGTTCATCACGGCCGGCATGGGCGGCGGAACCGGCACCGGTGCCGCTCCGATCGTGGCGCAAGTGGCGGAGAAGCTCGGGATTTTGACGGTCGGTGTGGTCACGCTTCCGTTCCGATTCGAAGGTTCGCGTCGTCGTCAGAACGCCGAAAAGGGCATCCGAGAACTGCAAAATCACGTCGACTCCCTCATCGTGGTTCCCAATGAAAAATTGTTAGAGATCGCCAGCGACGACACTTCGTTGGATGAGGCGTTCGGCTTGGCCGACCGCATCTTGCAATACGGCGTGTCGAGTATTTCCGACTTGGTCGCGGTGCCCGGTCTGATCAACTTGGACTTGGCGGACGTGCGCCGCGTCATGACCGACGCCGGCGTCTGTCACATGGGCATCGGCCGCGGCAGCGGCGAGAGCCGTGCGGCCACCGCCGTCAAACAGGCGATGTCCAGCCCGCTGCTTGAGACGACGATCGAAGGTGCGCACAGCATCATCATCAACTTCACCGGCGGCCACGACATGAAGATCAAGGAGATCAATGAAGCGGCCTCGCAAGTGCGCGAAGCGGTCTCGCCCGACGCCGACATCATCTTCGGTGCGGTCGTGGACGAGAACATGCAGGATGACTTGATCATCACGATCATCGCCAGCCGTTTCAGCGACGACATCCAACAGCGCCCGCGTCGTTCGCAGACGCAGACGCCGCTGTTTACGACCTCGCCCAGAACGACGTCCGCAGCCAATGTGCGCCCGACCGCCGATGACCTGCCGGAGTTCTTGCAACCCCCGTCATCGCGCAAGCAAGCGTCGCGCAACGACAACCAGCCGACCGGATTCAGTCGCACGAGCCAACGCCAGACCGACCAGATCATGGCCGACATGGTGAACAAGGCGACGGAGAACGCGGCGCGTCAGGCGAAGCCGACGCCGCGCGTCCTCGATGAGGCGCCGGTGGCGGACGACAAGCCCAAGCCCGGTCCGAGCCGGTCCGAAGCGCGTCGCATGCCGTGGTTCTTGCAAGACAACGACGGCGAACGATAAACGCGTGCGCGGGGCTTCCGCGAACGACGACGGCCGTAGCGGTTGTCAATGAATATGCATTCCAAGCGGCCGGATCTCTGATCCGGTCGCGTCATTTAAGGAGGTCGACCTCATGAGATGTCCGCATTGCGATGGGAATGACGATCGTGTCATCGATTCGCGTCCGTCGGACGACGGTGCGACGATTCGACGTCGTCGGGAGTGTCTCCTTTGTGGCGAACGATTCACCACGTACGAAAAAGTGGAAAGCGTGCCGCTGATGGTCATCAAAAAAGACGGGAGCCGTCAGCCGTTTGACCGACAGAAGTTGCTGATCGGCATCACGAAGAGTTGCGAGAAGCGTCCCGTCACCACCGATCAGATCGAAGGCGTCATCGATGAGGTGGAGCGCGCGGCCGGCAACGCGCTGCGGCGAGAAATCACGACGGCCGAAATCGGCGAACTCGTGTTGCGCGAATTGCGCGGCATCGACGAAGTGGCCTACATTCGCTTCGCGTCCGTCTATCGCGCCTTCAGCGACATCAATTCATTTTTCGACGAAATCAATTCACTGATGCAATCCGACGACTCGTTGACGTCGGACGAAGCGAAGTAAGGGGTTTTCATGGAAGATTCAAAACGCGTCCTCATCGTCGACGACGACCAACACATCGTCGAACTTTTGAAACTGTATTTCGTGAAAGACGGCTTCGATGTGCACGCGTGTTACACGGGCGACGCCGTGCTTCCGATGGTCAAAGCGACCGATCCGGACGTCATCATCTTGGACCTGATGTTGCCCGGCATGGACGGGTTCGATGTCATGCGTGAACTCCGTCGCACGTCCGACGTTCCCGTGTTGATGCTCACGGCGCGGGGCGATACGTTGGACAAGGTCGTCGGGCTGGAATTGGGGGCCGACGATTACATTCTCAAACCGTTCGAACCGAAAGAACTGCTCGCGCGCGTCAAAGCCGTGCTGCGGCGCACCCGACGCCAGCGCGCGCCCATCGCGGACGACGCCGAAGCGGCGGTGGAGACGGTGCGTTACAAGGACTTGCTCGTCGACCGCCTGACGTACACGGTCGAAATCGGCGGCCAACCGGTCGACATGCCGCCGAAGGAACTGGAGCTGTTGTACTTTCTTGCCTCCCACCCCAATCGCGTCTTCACGCGCGACCAGATCTTGGAGCATGTGTGGGGCATGGACTACTTCGGGGAACCGCGAACGGTGGACGTCCACATCAAGCGCATCCGCGAAAAACTCGACGCGATCGACCATCCCGACTGGCAAATCAAGACGGTGTGGAGCGTCGGCTATAAATTCGAGCTCAAAGCCTAAGGTTGTTGCATGAGACGGCGCCTGTCGATCTACGCGCGAACCCTGCTCACCATTTCGGCGGCCATTCTCGCCATCTTTCTCGTACTCGGCTTCACGTACGGGGCCGTTTATTTATGGGCGTCCAATCAACAACACGAAGAGGAGTTGACGCGCAATGCCGTCGAGCTCTCGTACTTGACGGAAAATCGCATGGACGGCAATTACGAGACGTTCACGAGCGCCGACGTCACGGGCTACCTCGCCTTCGCGACGCGCTCCACCGGGGCGTACGTTTGGGTGGTCAATGCGCACGGCGACATTATCTACCACACGGGCATGCCGCGCGAGACCATGGAGCGCTTGGAGCGCCGCACGGCGTCGGCGTACAGCGATTTCATTTTGCCCGTCGATGCGCGAAACGGCGGCGGCGCCACGTATTGCGACCGCGGCGAAAAGACGGGGTTCGTCGACGTGCTTCCCGAGGCGAAAAAGTGGCTCATCGCGAGCGCGCCCATGGGCAAGATGGGCGACATCTACACGGGCGAGGTCATCTTGTTGAAGCGCCATCAACCGGACACCTTGAGCGCCTTTTTGCTCGACAACAACGTGCCGATATCGTTTGCCATCGCCTTCATTTTGTCGCTGTTGATCATCTTCTGGTTGTCGCGCAACATCACGCGGCCGATTTCGGCGTTGGCCGCGACCGCCGACCGCGTGTACCGCGGCGATTTGACGGCGCGCGTCCAACTCGGCAAAGAAAAGAAGCCGTTGATGCTCTACAACGCGGAGGACGCGGAGGATGAGGACGAGGCGTCGCTTGCGGCGCATGCGCGCGAAGATGACCTGACGCGCCTGGTCCGCACGTTCAACACGCTCATCGCCAAATTTGAAGAGCGCGAAGACCAGCACACGGAGTTTTTGCGCAACGTATCGCACGATTTGCGCACGCCCATCACCTCGATCGGCGGCTTTGTGGAGGGGCTGCGCGACGGCACCGTGCCCCCCGAACGGGCCGACTATTACCTCGGCATCATCAAGGCGGAAGTCGACCGCCTCGAGTCGCTCATCAACACGCTCTTTGAGCAGGCGGAGATGATCGATCCGAGCACGCTCAGCATGACGGTCTTTGACGTCAACGATTGGATTCGACGGACGAAACAGACGTTCGAGCCGATGCTCAAAGCAAAACGTCTGCACTTGGAATTGCGGTTCGACGAAAACGCCGGCGAGCCCGTGCGCGGCATCGGGGACGTGGAACAGCTGACGCGCGTTTTAAACAACATCGTCGCGAACGCGGTGCGCTATGCGCCGACGGCGGGCATCGTCATGATTCAGACCCGCGTCATTGACCGCACGATCCGCGTCTCCGTCGAAGACAACGGCGAAGGGTTCGCGGAAGCGGCGTTGCCGTACGTGTTCGATCGTTTCTACAAGGCGGACAAATCGCGCCACGAGGCGGGTTCGGGGCTCGGTCTTTACATTGCCCGCGCGCTCATCAAGCGCCACGGACAGCAGATCGAAGCCGGCCGTTCCGCCGAGCTCGGGGGCGCGCGCGTCACTTTTACGATCGAGCGCCCGTGACGGGAGGGGGCGCTTTTCCCGAGTGTTCATATTTTTTTCAAAAATCATCGGTACACTGTCACCGTCACATCCATGCCATCCATGAAAGGGGAGGACATGTCGCGCAGAAAGAACATCCGACGAATCGTTGCGGTCACATTGATGATGGGGTTGATGCTCATGGGATGCCCCGTGGCCTGCGACGGCGCGACCGAGCCGACGGAGACGACGCCACCGAGCGAACGGTTCACGACGACGTCCGCGACCCCCGCCACCGTCACGACGACCGCGCACGAACGGGTCACGACCGCGTCGCCCCCGACCGCGCCGCCCGACACGTCGGCACGTCCGACGTCCACGGAGCATCGGATTCCCGATCCCAGCCCCCGACCGTCGGATCCGGAGGCCGTGCCGTCGACGACCCAACCGCCGACGCCGTGGTCGGCAAGCGATATTTATTATCGACTGTCGCCCGCCGTCGTATCGATTCGGGTCGTGATTCCCGCGACCTCCATGTACGCGCAACGCGAATCGACGTTCACCGGCGTGATCATTGACGCGTCGGGGCTCGTGATCACGTCGTACACCTTGTTGAAAGATGCGCTCGATTACCGCGGGCGCCTGATGCAAGACGTCATGGTGCAGATGCGCGTGCGCGACCTCAACACGACCTTGGAGGGGACGTTGGTGGCCGCGAAACCGTCGTGCGACTTGGCGCTGTTGCGTCTGGTGCTGCCCGATGATTTTGAGGCGACGTTGCCTGAGCTCCCGCTGTCGAAAGCTCCGTCGTTCCGGATCGGCATGCCGCTCTATTGCCTGTGTGCGCCGCCCATGATGATCGAAGAAGGGGGGCTTGCGGCCGGCATGTTGACCGCGATGTACCGCACGACGTATGAGGACGACGGCGCGCCCAACGGGCTGATCGAGACGAACATTCCGATGTTGCCGATCTGCTCCGGCGGGCCGGTCATCAACGCCCAAGGCGAAGTCGTCGCCATCGCGAGCGGGTATCGCAAACGCGTCTACGCACAGAATCAGGGCTTTGCGATTCCCGCGCCGATCGTCTCCGAAATGATCGACCGCGCGCTGAACCGCGACGGGGCGATGGCCCCCGTGAAAGCGGAACTCGGCATCACGGTGTACGGCGACGCCGACAACGAAGCGTTGCGCGAACAATACGGCTACCCCGAAGGTTTGATCATCAATGCGGTCAAGGCGCCGGGCGCCGCGTACACGGCGGGCGTCAACGTCGGCGATATCTTGATCAAAATCAACGGCCGCCCCATGGAGACGTTGAATGATTTTATGGAATTTATCGAGGGTGAACCGGTCGGAACGCTCGTCGAAATGTTGCTGTACCGTCCGTCGGCCGAAACGTACGTGACGAAGACCGGCTATTTGTTGGAGCGTACCCCATGACTCGATCTCAAGCCTCCGAACGTATCCGCGCGCAAGCGATCATCGATCGTCTGTCCGAGACGTATCCGGACGCGACCTGCACGCTGGACCATCAATCGCCCTGGGAGCTTTTGGTCGGGGCCATTTTGGCGTCGCAGTGCACCGATGAGCGAGTCAACAAGGTCACGCCCGAGCTCTTTCGTCGGTACCCGACGATGGAGGCGATGGCGGCCGCGTCGCAAGAAGACCTCGAGCCGATCATCTACAGTTGCGGGTTCTTCCGTTCGAAAGCCAAAGCGTTGCACGGATCGGCCAACATGTTGATCGACGATTTCGGCGGCGAGATTCCCCACACCGTGGACGAGCTTTTGAAACTTCCCGGGGTCGGTCGCAAGATCGCGAACCTCATCGTCGGCGATGCCTTCGGCGGCCGGGCCGTCGTCGTCGACACGCACTGCGGCCGCATCAGCCGTCTGCTCGGCTTTACCGAAAGCGAATCACCGGCGCGCATCGAGCGCGATCTGATGGAGGTCGTGCCCGAAGCGTCGTGGACGGTCTGGGGGCACTTGATGGTGGCGCATGGGCGCGCGATCTGTCGGGCGCGATGCCGTGACTGTTTTGCATGCCCCGTCCGAGATCTTTGCCGTTACGGGCGTTCGCTCGCGGACGATGCCGGCACGGAGGGCGACTGTGTCTGACCGATCGGTCCCCGCATGGCTCGCCGAACCCACCACCATCCTGCCGGGCATTTCCACAAAACGCCAACAATTGTTTTCCAAACTCGGCGTCGACGTCGTCGGCGATTTGCTGTGGCTCGTGCCGCGCCGATACGAAGATTGGAGCACTCCGATTCCCATCAAGTCGCTGGAAGTCGACCGCGTGCAGACGTTTGCGGCGACGGTCGATCAAGTGCCGGCCCTGACCCGACGCGGCCGTCGCTCGTTCTTGCGGGTTCGCTTGTCGGATGACACGGGGACGGTGTACGCGACGTGGTTCAATCAGCCGTGGGTGGCCGATCATTTGCAGCGCGGCGATCGTCTGCTCTTTCGCGGCAAAATCGAGCGGCGCGGGCGCCGGTTGACCGTCGCCAATCCCGACCATCGGACGATGGACGAGGCCGCGTCGCTGCCGCCGTATTTGCCGATCTATCCCTTGACGGCCGGCCTCCACCAGATCAACGTGCGCCGCGCCGTCCGCCACATCCTCGATCGCCCCGATTTTTACGTCGAAGAGTGTTTGCCGGCCGATGTGCGCGCCGAGCATCGTTTGGCGGCCGCCGATTACGCCTTTCGCCGCATTCATTTCCCGGAAAGCGAGCGCGACATCGCCGTCGCGCGCCGTCGCCTCGCCTTTGAGGAGCTCTTTCTCGTGATGGCCGGACTTAGGGCGTTGAAGGCCGGTCGGATCGAGCATCACGGACCGAAGATGACCGTGGACGACCCGATCCGTGCGCGCCTGGAACGTCAAATCGCGCGCCTGCCGTTCGAGCTGACGGGCTCGCAGCGGGCGACGTTGGACGCCGTGTTGGAAGATTTTCAGCGCACGACGCCGGCCAATCGCCTGATTCAAGGCGATGTCGGATCCGGCAAGACCGTGGTCGCCGCCTTGGCCATGGCGGTGGCGGGCTGGCAGGATTATCAGTCGGTGCTGATGGCGCCGACGACGATTCTCGCGCGCCAACACGCCGAATCGCTGTCGCATTTGCTCGACGGGAGCGGTCTGGAGATCGCATGCCTGACCGGTGCGACGAGCGCCTCCGCGCGGCGTCCCATGCTCGAAGCGCTTGCCGACGGCACGATCGATATCTTGGTGGGGACGCACGCGGTGTTGGAGGACGACATCGTTTTTCGGAATCTCGGTCTCTGCGTGACCGACGAACAGCATCGCTTCGGGGTGCGGCAACGCCTGACGCTCTCCGGGCGCGGGGACACCGTCCCGCACGTCATGGTGATGTCGGCCACGCCCATTCCGCGGACGTTGGCCATGATTCTGTACGGCGATCTCGACATCTCCGACATGCGTGACATGCCGAAAGGACGTCAGCCTGTAAAGACGTATAGAGCGCGAGAGAGCGACCGTGCGCGCGTGGATCGCCTCATGCGACGCGAAGTGGAGCGCGGCCATAAAGTCTTTGTCGTTTGTCCGATGATCGACGACGACGGCGAGCTCGACCTGCGCTCGGCGGAATCGGAATACCGACGTTTGGCCGACACGGTGTTTCCCGACCGTGCGGTCGCGCTCATGCACGGCCGCTTGAAGCCTCGGGAGAAGGTGCGGATCATGGATGCCTTCTCGGCGGGAGCGATCGATGTTTTGGTCTCGACGACGGTCATCGAAGTCGGCATCGATCAGCCGCTGGCGACGCTGTTGGTCGTCGAGAACGCGGAACGTTTCGGCCTTTCGCAGCTCCATCAGCTGCGCGGGCGCGTCGGCCGGTCGTCGCTTGAGTCGTTTTGCGTCTTGATGAGCGATGCCGACGATCCGTTGATCATTCGCCGACTGAAGGCGCTTTGTCGCCATGCCAGTGGCTTTGACATCGCCGAACAGGATTTGCTTTTGCGCGGTCCGGGCGATTTTTTCGGCACGGAGCAACACGGATTGCCCGATTTCAAAGTCGCGAACCTCTACGAAGACAGCGAGCTTCTCAAGGAAGCGGCCGGCGCCGCCGACCGTCTGTTCCGCGAGGATCCGCATTTGACCCGACCGGAACATGCCGCCATCGTGCGTCATTTCCAAGCGCGGTACGGCGAGCGACTCGCCCATCCGGGATTGTGAGGTACGGGCGATGCCGCGGGTGATCACGGGGGAGGCGAAGGGCGCGCGCCTGACGGCGCCGAAAGGGGAGGCCTGTCGGCCGACGGCCGATCACGTCAAAGAGGCCGTGTTTTCGATCCTCGGCGACGGCGTTGAGGGGCGCCGCTGGCTCGACGTGTTTGCGGGGACGGGGCAGATGGCGATCGAGGCGCTGTCGCGCGGGGCCGCGTCGGCGGTCTTGATCGAGCGCGATCGCGCCGCGCTTCGGGCGATCGACGCCAATCTTTCGAAGACGCATTTGGGCGACCGCGCCGCGGTGCTGCGCGGCGATTATCGGCATCATCTCCGAGCGCTCGCGGCGGGGGCGGAGACGTTTGATTGGATCTACATCGACCCGCCGTGGTCGCTTCACGGGGCCGTGGCCGAGCCGCTGCTCGAACAACTGCCGCGCCTGGTGGCGCCGGGGGGGACGGTGATCGTCGAACGCGACCGTCACATGCCCGCCGATCCCGCATTTGACGAGGTCTTCACGCGTGTGCGCGGTTGTCAGTACGGCATCTGCGTGATATCCTTTTACCAGTTAAAAGAGAGGTTCTAATCAACGTCTCACGTGAGTTTGCGTAGGGTTAACAATGGATGCGTCAACCGATCACAAAGATCTTCGCCTGATGTTCTCAGGTTCGTTTGATCCCTGGACCATGGGCCATATGCGTGTGGTGGAACGTGTCGCACCGCTGTGCGGCACGCTCTATGTCGTCGTGTTTGACAACGTCCGAAAGCGGACCGTCTTGTCCGCCGAAGACCGTGCGCGACTGATTCGCGAAGCGTGTCGCTCGCATCGCAACGTCGTGGTCGACATCGATCACGGCCTGTTGGTCGATTATTGCGAGCGAATGCATATCGACGCCATTGTGCGCGGCGTTCGAGATGCGACGCATTTTCAGGAAGAACTCATCATGGCCGACGCCAATCGCCATTTGAGCGACGGCATCGAGACGCTGTTATTACCTGCGCGCGGAGCGGAACGATTCATTTCGTCCTCGCTGGTCCGCGAATTGGTCGGGTGGGGCCGCGATGTCCGCGGTCTGGTGCCCGAGTGCATTCGCGCGACGATCGAGACCGCCTATGCGCGTAAACCATAAGGGTCCGACGGACTCGAGGAGGAAACGTTATGAACGACTACGATGATCGACGGGACATGCAGGAACCGGACGTGCCGGATCCGCCGGTCGGGCCGCCGCGTGTGCGTGAAGAGCGCAGCGTCGCGACGCTCTTGAAACGTATGGAAGCGGAAGTGGAGAACGCCAAGAACGTCCCATTCTCGGACCGCTGCATGGTGGATCGTGAGGAGATGTTGTACCTGATCCGCATGGTGAACGCCGCCTTGCCGGAAGAACTGGAACAAGCCCGTTGGGTCTTGCAGCAAAACCGTCAATTGACGGCTCAGGCGCGTCGCGAGGCCGAAACGATTCGGCGCGACGCCGAGGTTCAGATGGCCCGCATGATCGATGAGCATGAAATCACGCAGCAGGCCATCAACAATGCGCAAGTGATGATGGACGATGCGACGCGACAGAGCAATGAGATTCGCGCGAACGCCATCGCCTATACCCGCGAAATGTTGACAAATCTGGAGGAACATCTGACCGACATTTTGGTGAACATCACGCGCAATAAGAAGGAGCTTGAATGAGTGATCGCTCAACGCTTCTAAACGTTGTTGTCCTTTTCGGCGGACGTTCCGGCGAGCACGATGTCTCGCGTTCGTCCGCCGCTTACATTATCGACACCCTGCGCGGCAACGAACGCTTTTATCTCTTGCCCGTCGGTATCACGCGCGACGGCGCCTGGTTTTCCTATGAAGGGGATACGGCCGCCATGCGCGACGGCACGTGGCTCGATCACGGCCCCGTGTATCCGGCGACGCTCGTGCCGGACACGCGGCGTCCGTTTTTGCACATTCAGCGTTCGGGCAAGATCGAACATGCGCACGTCGACGTCGTGTTTCCCGTGCTCCACGGGCCGTACGGTGAAGATGGGACGCTGCAGGGCATGTTGGAATTGGCCGATCTGCCGTTTGTCGGGTGCGGCATGACCGCCAGCGCCGTCGCCATGGATAAGATCATGGCGAACACGATCTTCGATGGCCACGACATCCCGCACACGCCGTGGTACCCGATCGATGAACTCACGTGGCATCGGGATGCCGCCGCCATGCTCGATGACATTGCCGACACGCTCTTGTTTCCCGTCTTTGTGAAGCCCGCCCGCGCGGGCTCCTCCCTCGGCATCACGCGAGTGGCCTCGAAAGCGACGCTTGCCGAGGCGATCGAGCATGCGTTGCGATTCGATCGAAAAGCCGTGGTCGAGCAGGGCGTGCGGGGGCGTGAATTGGAGATCGCCGCGATCGGCGGCTACCAATGGCCGACCTTGTCGTGCGCCGGCGAAATCGTGCCCGACCGCGAATTTTACGATTACGACTCCAAATACGAAGACGATTCGACATCGCAATTGATCATTCCCGCCAAGTTGTCGCCCGAGGAGCGCGCGTCGCTCGAATGGTGGGCGACGCGGGTGTGGGCCGTGCTCGATTTGTACGGCATGGCGCGCATCGATTTCTTTTTGTCCGACGACGGTCAATTGTTTGTCAATGAAGTCAATACCATTCCGGGATTCGTCAACATCAGCATGTATCCGCGTCTCTTGCGTGCGTCCGGCCATGCCGATGATGCGGTGCTGGAAGAACTGATTGAGCTCGCCCTCGAACGCGAGCGCCCGTAGATCCGACGTTAAGTGAGGTGTTAGACATGAACCTTTCGTTACTCGCGTGGCAGACATGGACCGCGACCCAACAAGGCGGCGTGATCGCCGTTGCGGCGATCGCCGCGGTGGCGATCTTGGTGATGGTGATCGGGATTGTCCGAAACCATCGCGCGCGCAAAGCATCGCAGGCGTCCCGCGATGCCGCCTTCGACGCTCTGAAAGCGTTCGGCGAGGATGCGGGGCCGACGGCCCCCGAGGTGGCCGATCGACTGGCCGCGTCGTCCGATCCGGGCGTGGCGCGATTGGGCGAACGCCTGGGGCGCTTGAGTCGCATGAACTACGAAGGTCGCTGGTTGCCCGATCCTGCATCGCTCTATGCCGATGTCGGTCTTTTTGAGTCGCAGGGCGCCACCCATCGATCGAAGCTGCTCGCATGGGGAGCGTTTGCGCTTTCGGCGATCGGCAGCGGCGCTTTCTTCACGTTTGCTTCCGCGGTGGCCTTCCCGCTGAATCCGTGGGCGTTGGCTTTGCCGCTGTTGGCGATCGGCGCCGTGGCCGCGCTGTTCCTCGTATGGCACGGCCGTTCGACGGCCGCCGAGATCGGCAACGATCGTCGCGCGGTCACCGGGGCGATCGCGGCCGCGACGTCGGTCCTCCAAGACCGCGCGGGCGTCGCCTTCCTCGTCAGCGAACTGATCGGCTACCACGAAAAGATGCGCGAGGAGATCCATCAGTTCACCGCGTTGGCCGATGAGCTTGCGACGGGGGAATTTGCCGAAGGGATCAAGACGAGCGTGCGTGAGATCATGAGCGAAGAAGTGGCGCCGCCGTTGAACGAGGCGAATCGGGCGCTGACGGATTTGGCCGTTGCTTTGGCCGAGAAACAATCCGAGGGCATGGCGGAATTGGCCGATACGTTCTCGGGGGCCGTTGCGCAGTCGCTGTCGACGCACTTGAACCAACTGCCGGATAAATTGCAGACGCTTTACCTCGTCGCCGAGCAAAGCGCCGACATGATGGCCGAGTCGACGGCCGCGCTGAAGCAGGTGCGCGAGGACAACCGCGTCATCAACGACGATGTCCGCGAAGTGATGCGTCTCATGGCGCTGGCCAAAAACGACATTGCGAACGAGATGGCTTCCATCAGCGACAACCTCGAGATCATCGGGACGAGCACCGACAAGATGACGGCGCTGTACGCCGGCGAAGAGACGAGCCTGGCCCGTCACATCGAAATGATGACGGAGCAATTGGATCACTACTCATCGCAAATTGAGCGCGGCATCGGCGAGAGTGCCAAGGCGATCGATCAAGCCGTTGACATGGCGGCGAATCAGAATCGCCAGGCCTCGGTGATGATCGCTCGGTTCGAGACGCAGCTTGCGGCCTTGCAAAATTTGAGCCGACAGATCGGCGAGAACACAACCAACTTCACGCAAGAATCGAGTCAATACGTGATGCGCACGCTCGATGACTTCGATGCGAACCTGGCCGAGGTGGTGGAACGTCTGACGTTCACGACGGCCGAGATTCGCGACGCCATCGACCAATTGCCGCCGGCCATTCGCGCGTCCGGCAAGGGACGCGACTTCTAGGAGGGACGGACGTGAACGACCGCGAACGCTCCGACGAACGCCGCATTCGGCCGTTTAAACTCGACCTGCCGTCGAGGCCGTCGGAGCCTGCCGACGAGGCCGTCGCACCCGACGTCGACGTCGCGCAAACGATCATCGATCGCGCCGATTTCGCGATCGAGTTCGAGCCCGTGCCCACGCCCGAGGACGCACCGGAAGACGACGATGCCGCAGCCGACGCCCCGCCGCCCGTGCTGCACATCCAGAGCGAGCCGCTCGTGCCGCGCGTGCCGCTCAGCTGTCGCACGTTCGAGGAAGCGCTCGATACGTGTCGCGAATTGCATCCGCTGCCGTTTGAGCTTTTGGTGGAGCAGACGGAACATCACGCGACGTGGCTCATCAATCAGGTCAAGAAGGTGGAGACGGAGGAACAGCTCGAACAACTGGCGTACCGACTCGATTATCGCGACTTGAGCACATTGTTCATGACGCTTGCGAATCTCAAGAAGCGTTCCGAAACGGATCCGATCCAGAACATCATTCGCCTGCGCGCGAGTCATTACCTTTACATCTGCGGTTGGACGACGTTCCAATTCTGCTATCCGCGCTCGTCGGTTGCCCGCGCACTCGCCGATTTGTGCGCCATTTTGGAAGACATTCGGTTTGTGCGCGACACGCACCAAACGCCCGGCGGGCGTTCGCGTCGGACGACGCCGTCGGTCGATCTGGGGCCGCATCGCGTGATCTGGAATCGCATCCCGCTCATCTCGGAGATCGCGCTGCCGAACAGTCGCGTTTTCATTGCGGCCATTGCAAGCGAGATCTACGAATCGCGCGTCGATATCGATCGTTTTTTCCACCGATACGCGATTTACCGCGGTCTGCCGTTGGGCGATGCCATCGTGGCACGATACGAGGAAATGGTCTCGGGCATTTCGCAAAATCCCCTGCTCTCGAAAGATTTCTTCGATCGCTTTCGCGGCTCGTAGCCATTGTTTCGCACGCGACTGGTCGCGGATCGCATTTATGTGTTAAACTGTGCTTTGCGCGGCGCGTTCCGCGCATCACGGCAAGATGGAGATGTACCGAAGTGGCCGTAACGGGGCGCTCTCGAAAAGCGTTTGTCGGGTGACCGGCACGAGGGTTCGAATCCCTCCATCTCCGCCACGGAGGCGATGTCCGAAAGGGGATCGCCTCTTTGTTTTCGAGGGAGTTGGCCATGCAGGACCCTGAACGATTCAAGGATTTACGCGATCAGTGGAATCGCCGTGCCTCGACCTTCCCGACGGAGGTGAACGACGAGGGGCGCGAGCTCATCGATTTTCTCGACGACGCCATCGGAATCGCCGGTTGTCGCCTGTTGGATGTCGGCTGCGGAACCGGTCGTTACATGGCCGAGGTTTTGCGGCGCGGGGGCGACTTGGTCGTGGGCGTCGAAATCGCCGACCGCATGATCGACGTGGGCGAGCGCGCGTTCCGACGTGCCGGATTTGACCCGTCCGACTATCGTTTCATCGAAGCGCCGTGGGAGGCGGTCGATCCCGCCGTCGAAGGGCTGGAAGCGGCGTTCGACATCGTCATCGCGATCAACACGCCGGCCCTTGATTTTGAGTCCAACCTGGAAAAAATGCTCACGTGCACGCGCCTAGGCCTCTGCCTCGTCACGTTCATCGATCGCCAAGATACGTTCTATCAGGACATCCACCGCGCCGTCCACGGTCATGACAAAACGTTTAAGACGCAAGACCCGAAGGCCATCCTCCACTTCTTTGAAACGCGCGGCTTGGAGGTGCGCTGCGACGTCTTGGAGCGGCGTCGGAGCGGCATGGAGTCGATTTCAAGCATTTTGCCGCGTTATCTGCATTGGCTCCATCCCGACGGCGGCACGCCGAACGATGAAGCGCGCCTCTTCGAGATGCTGCGCATGCGCAGCGAGGACGGACGGCACGTGCGGCCGGAATTTTGGTCGCGCAAAGCACGCTTTTTGTATCTCCGAGACGCTTGAGCGCACGTATGGTTTAATGGGGAGTATGTCGAAGCAGCCCGTAGATAAAACCACGCGGATGGGCAACGCGCCGATTTTGCCGTTGCTTTTGAAAATGTCGGGACCGGCCGTGCTCTCGATGTTGATCGCATCGATGTACAACATCGTCGACAGCATCTTCGTCAGCATGGTGGCGGAAGAGGCGATGCGCGCCGTCTCGATCATTTTTCCCGTCGCCCAATTGATGGTGGCGTTCGGTGTCGGCACGTCCGTCGGCGTCAATTCCTACGTGGCGCGCAGCCTCGGCGCGGGGAACGAGCGCTCGGCGTCGAAGGCCGCGACGCACGGGTTTGTGCTCTCCTTCATCAACACCGCGTTGTTCATGGGGGTCGGCTACTTTGTCGCTCCCGCGGTGGCGCACGCATTCACCGATCATCCCGGGGTCGCGGCCGACAGCATCGCGTACCTCCGCATTGTGACGGTCGGATCCCTGGGATTGTTTTGGCAATTGCATTGCGAAAAGATCTTTCAGGCGACCGGCCACATGACCCGCGCCATGGCCATTCAGATTTTGGGGGCCGTCTTGAACATCGTGCTCGACCCCATCATGATCTTCGGCCATCTCGGGTTTCCGGCGATGGGCGTGGCGGGGGCGGCCGTCGCGACGATCGTCTCGCAATGGATCGCGGGCGCCGTGGCCGTCTATTTATTGTTCAAAAAAGAGACCACGGTCACGGTCCGTCTCGGCGGCTTTCGTTTCGAGCCGAAGATCTTACGGTCCATCTACCGCGTCGGTTTGCCGTCGTTGGTGATGATGTCGGTGACCTCGCTCGTCGGATTGGCCTTCAATGCCATCATCAAGCCGTTTTCCGAGATGGCCATCACGGTGATGGGCGTCTACATGAAGCTTGAGTCTTTCGTCTTTATGCCGGTGTTCGGCATGGGGCAGGGGATGCTCCCCCTCATGGCATACAACTACGGCGCCGACCGGTACGATCGCGTTCGCGAGACGTTGAAGAAGGGGCTCGCCGTCACGTTGATCATCATGGCGACGGCCACCGTGATTTTCCAGTGCTTCCCCGACGCGCTCTTGAGCATCTTCAGCGCGACCGACGCCTTGCGTGCGATGGGGATTCCGGCCCTTCGGCGCATCTCGTTGTGCTTCGTCTTCGCGGGCGTGTCGATCATGCTCTCGAATGCCTTCCAAGCCTTGGGGCGCGGGGAATTCAGCCTCTTTGTGTCGCTGTTTCGCCAGCTCGTGTTGCTGTTGCCCCTCGCTCGGCTGTTTGCGAGTCGGCATCTGGACGATGTCTGGTACGCCTACGTGATCTCCGACGCCGGCGCGATGTTCGTTTCGATCGCCCTTTATGTATGGATCCGACGTCGTGTCATCCCGACATCATCTCGCTCTGCTTGAGCCATCTCACAAATGTTTTATGGATATTTAACGTATGCGCGCGCATGTTAGCGCTTGAAAGGTGCATCGGATGTTGTTTTTTGTTATGATCAAAGCGTGAGTGCGTACCTTTTTAATTCAAACCATACACGCACCGAACCACGTTAGAGGAGGATACGACATGAAGATCATGCGCAAACTTTCCGTCGCGCTCATCGTGATCGCTTTAATGATCATGGTGGTACCGGCGATGGGTGTTTCGGCAGACGAACAAACCTTTGTCATTTTCCATACGAACGATATCCACGGACGCGCCAAGGGCGACCCCGCGATCGATAAGGATGGCAATCTCGTGACCGATGGCATCATCGGCTACGCACGCTACAAGACCATCATCCATGAGGCGATGTTCGGACCGAACGCCGCCAGCGGCGTCTTTGTGTTTGATGCGGGCGATGCGCTGCACGGCACCAATTTCGCGTCGCTTTCCAAGGGCGAAAACATGGTGGAGCTGATGAATGACGTTGGTGTGGATGCCATGGTGCTCGGCAATCACGAGTTCAACTACGGTGTCGAACAACTGCACGCTTTGCGTGACAAGGCGGACTTTGGCATGCTGGGCATGAACATCACCAACGAGCAAGGTGATCAGGAATTCGGTTCATGGCAAGTCATCACCATCGGAACCGAACCTGAATTCACGGTGGGCGTCTTCGGGATCACCACGCCGGAAACCAAGGTCAAGGCGCACCCGGACCACACCAAGGGGTTAAATTTCAACGCGGGCGAACACAACGACGATCCCGCGGCGCTGGCGGCCTACTCACAAAAGATCATCGATAACGCCACCGATCAGTTTAAGTGCGATTACGTGATTGTTTTGGCACACGTGGGCTGCGATGAGGAATCGACGGTCCGCACCGATGTGTTGGCATCGATGATGTCGGGCGTCGACCTCTACATTGACGGCCACAGCCATCAGGCGTTCGATCACGGCGTCGAAGTGACCGACAAAGACGGCGAAAAAGCCCTGATCGTCCAGACGGGCTCGCACTTCCACAACATCGGCAAAGTCACGCTCAAAGTCTCCGATGAAGGCATCAAAACAAGCGCCGAACTGTTGCACTTCGCCGACGTTGCCGACGTCGAAGAAGATCCCACCATCCAGGCGAAGATTGAAGCATTCGAGAAGGCGAACGAAGTTGTGCTCGGCGAAGTCATCGGCAGCACGGCGACCGATTTGGTCGGTGAACGCGCGTTTGTCCGCACGGGTGAGACGAACCTCGGCAATTTGATCACCGATGCGATGCTGAAGGCCTCCGGCGCCGACGTAGTGTTGACCAACGGCGGCGGCATCCGCGCGAGCATCCCCGCGGGTGAGATCACCATGGGGCAAGCGCAGGAAGTCTTGCCGTTCGGGAACCAGGTGACGGTCATCAAGGTCACGGGTCAAGACATCATCGACGCGTTGGCGCACGGTGCCAAGAGCTGGCCCGAACCGGCCGGCGGCTTCCCGCACGTGGCGGGCATGACATGGGAGATCGTGACCGAAGGGGAAGGCGAGGACGCGAAGTTCAAGCAGATCGGCAACGTCACCGTGGCCGGCAAGCCCATCGATCCGAACGCGGAATATACGCTCGCGACGAACGACTTCATGGCGTCCGGCGGTGACGGCTACGAGATGTTCGGCGGCAAAGAACAGGTGACGCTGTTGGGCATGATGCTCGACATCTTCGTGGAAGAGATCAAAGCGCAGAGCGCCGACGGTCCGTTCACCTATGCGACCGACGGTCGCTTGAAGATCGTCGATGTCGACGATTTCCAACCGGGCGAACACGAACCTGACGAAACCGAGCCCGACGTGACGGAACCCGACGTGTCCGAACCCGACGTCACGGAACCGCCCACGAAGCCGGAAAAACCGGATCAACCGGACGTTCCGTCCACGGGTGAGACGACGGTTGTCTACGTTGCGATGGGCACGATTTTGTTGGCGGTCGCGGTCGTCATCATCGCGTCGCGTCGCAAGGTGACCGATCGCTAGCATCGGACCTCATCACATCCGCCGCGGGCGCGGCGGATCATCATGAACGACAGGCCGCCTTTTCGCGACATTCTTTGCGAGAAGGCGGCTTCGGGTCGTCTTTCGGAGACGATCTTTGCGGGCGCTCACCGACGGTGTGAGCGCTTCTTTTTTATGGGCGCGCGCCCTGTATGCGCGGGCGCACCTCGTGGTATAGTAATCAAAGGATTGAGCGGTTGACCGCCGGTTGTCCGTTGTTTTTATATTCGTGAAAAGGGAGACAGAGATTCATGGCGACAAAGTACATTTTTGTGACAGGGGGCGTGGTGTCCGGACTGGGCAAAGGCATCACGGCCGCCGCATTGGGGCGATTGCTGATCGCGCGCGGCATTCCCGTCCGCAACCAAAAATTCGACCCGTACATCAACGTCGATCCGGCCTTGATGAGCCCGACGCAACACGGCGAAATTTTCGTGACCGAGGATGGGGCCGAGACCGATTTGGACATCGGGCACTACGAGCGTTTCACGGACGTCAATCTGACGTGCGAGAGCGACATCACCTCCGGCAGGGTCTACCTGAACGTCATCAATCGTGAGCGTTCCGGCGGCTACCACGGCGGAACGGTGCAGGTCGTGCCTCACATCATCAACGAGATCAAAGACCACGTCTACAAGGTCGCGGAAGAAGGCGACGTCGACGTCGTCATCTCCGAGATCGGCGGCACCGTCGGCGACATGGAGGGCCAGCCGTTCATCGAAGCCATCCGCCAGATCAGCTACGAAGTCGGACGCCAAAATTGCCTGTTCATCCATGTCACGCTGCTCCCGTATTTGAATAAACCCGGCGAACTCAAGACGAAACCCACGCAGCACAGTGTGCAAAAACTTTTGTCGTACGGGATTCAGCCCGACATTTTGGTCTGTCGGACCGAAGTGCCTCTCGATCAC
The DNA here is from genome assembly GCA_050945495.1 of Saccharofermentanales bacterium. Classification (GTDB taxonomy): domain Bacteria; phylum Bacillota; class Clostridia; order Saccharofermentanales; family DTU023; genus UBA4923. The sequence continues at coordinate 37,217 of JBMNTA010000003.1, read as the reverse complement.
AGCATTCGCGAGAAGCTCGCGCTGTTTTGCAACGTCCGCTACGATTCCGTCATCCAGAACATGGACTGCGAGTCGGTGTACGAGTTGCCCCTGATCTTTGAAAAAGAGGGGCTTGCGCGCGTCGTGTGTGAGCGACTGTGTCTCGAACACCCCGAGCCGAAGCTCGACGACTGGAAGCGTCTGGTGGACCGGACGAAAGCGCCGCGCGAACCGCTGAACGTCGCGATGGTCGGCAAATACATCGAACTTCAAGACGCCTACTACAGCGTGATCGAATCGCTCGACCACGCCGGGATCGCGCTCGGCATCGAGCCCGACATCGACTGGGTCGATTGCGAAGCATTGGAGGCCATGACGCCGGAGGGCGTTGACGAACGGCTCGGCCGGGCCGACGCCATCGTCGTCCCCGGCGGGTTCGGCAAACGCGGCATGGAAGGCATGATCCGCGCGAGCCGCAGCGCCCGCGAACGCAACATTCCGTTCCTCGGCATCGGCCTCGGCATGCAGATGGCCGTGGTGGACATCGCCCGTCACGTCGCCGGCCTCGAAAAGGCACACAGCGACGAGTGCGAATGCGATTGTCAAGACGTGTTTTATTACGCCAACCTCACGCCGGCGATGCATCAAAACATCGAGTCCATTCCGTTCTGTGAACGCCCCATGCGTCGCGGCGCCCATCCCATGGTGATCGAGGAAGGTTCGTTGCTGGCCGAGGTCTATGGTTCGCTCGAAGCTTCGGAGCGCCATCATCATCGACGTGAATTCAATCCGTCGTACTCCGAGGCGCTCGCGTCGACGGGCATGAAATTCTCCGGCATGTCGCCCGACGGCCGGTACGTGGAAGCGATCGAGTGGCCGAACCATCCGTTCTTCATCGGCCTGATCGCCCACCCCGAATTCAAGTCGCGTCCGACCGATCCGCACCCGTTGTTCCTGGCCTTGATCGAGAAAGCGATCGCGCATAAAAAAGGAGGGCACTGATGGCCGAACTCATTCCCGAACTGTCACGTACCTTCAGTGAGTTTTTGCTCGTTCCGAACCGGACGACGCGCACGTGCACGCCGGACCGCGTGAACCTCGCGACGCCCTTGGTGAAATATCGTCCCGCCGACGAGGCGCCGGCCATTTCCTTGAACATTCCCTTGGTCTCCGCCATCATGCAGGCCGTCTCCGACGACCGCATGGCCATCGCTTTGGCGCGCCAAGGCGGCCTGTCGTTTTTGTACGGGTCTCAGCCGATCGATCGCCAGTGCGAGATGGTGCGCTCGGTCAAAAAATTCAAAGCCGGGTTTGTCACCAGCGACAGCAATTTAAAACCCGACGATCGGCTCGAAGACATCGTCCGTCTCAAAGAAAAGACGGGCCATTCGACCGTCCCGATCACGGAAGACGGCACCTCGACGGGCAAGCTTGTCGGCATCGTGACGAGTCGCGACTATCGCGTCTCCCGCCTGTCGCTCGATACGCCGGTGCGCGAATTCATGACGCCCTTGGATGAGATCGTGTACGGCGAGGAAGGCATCACGCTGAGCGAGGCGAACGACATCATTTGGGATCACAAATTGAATCAATTGCCGATCGTCGACGCGCGGGGGCATCTGGTGGCGCTCGTCTTCCGCAAAGACTACGACGCCCACAAAGAAAATCCCGATGAACTTCTGGACGACCACAAGCGTCTGCTCGTCGGCGCCGGCATCAACACACGCGACTACCGCGAGCGTGTCCCGGCGCTGTTGGACGCCGGTTGCGACGTGCTCTGCATCGATTCTTCCGACGGATTTTCCGATTGGCAGAAGGATACCATCACCTACGTTCGCGAGACGTACGGGCCGGACCTCCCGTTGGGCGCGGGCAACGTCGTCGACCGCGAGGGCTTCCGCTTCCTCGCCGACGCGGGCGCGTCGTTTGTCAAGGTCGGCATCGGCGGCGGTTCGATTTGCATCACACGTGAGCAGAAGGGGATCGGCCGCGGCCAGGCCTCCGCGCTGATGGACGTCGCTCAAGCGCGCGACGAATGGTTCGAAGAGACCGGCGTCTACATCCCGATCTGTTCCGACGGCGGCATCGTCTACGACTATCACATGGCGCTCGCGCTGGCGATGGGCGCCGATTTTCTGATGCTCGGACGCTACTTCGCACGGTTCGACGAGAGCCCGACGCGTCGCGTTTTGTTCAAAGGTAATTATGTGAAAGAATACTGGGGCGAGGGCTCCAACCGCGCGCGCAATTGGCAGCGCTACGACGACGGCGGCAGCACGGGCATGGCCTTCGAAGAGGGCGTCGACTCCTACGTGCCTTACGCCGGCAAATTGGCCGACAACGTGGCCGTCACGTTGGCGAAAGTCAAGTCCACGATGTGTGCCTGCGGAGCGACCGATTTGGACACGCTCAAAACCAAAGCGCGTTTTGTCGTCGTCTCGCCGACGAGCATCGTTGAGGGCGGCGCGCACGACGTGATTCACAAAGAGAGCGAAGTCGGGCGCTAGCCCGATGCGTTATAATGAGACGTTGCGCGGGGAGCGCAATGCCGAATGACTACGGAAACGAGGACACGAGAGTATGGCTGAAAAAGTCTATGAAATGACGTATGGCAAGATTCGCGAGTATCAAGAAGAACTCGAGGATCGCAAAACGCGTGTGGCCGCCGAGATCGCGGAGCGCTTGAAGGAAGCGCGCGCCCACGGCGACATTTCGGAAAACTCCGAGTTTGACGACGCGAAACAAGCCTACGAAGACAACGACCTTCGGATTGCGGAAATCGAGGAAATTTTAAACAACGCGAAAGTGATCGACGAGAAAAACGTCAGCAAAACGCGTGTGACCCTCGGCGGCAACGTGCTGTTGCGCCGCGAAGATACGGGGGAAGAGACGGAATACATGATCGTCTCCACCAAAGAAGAAGATATTTTCATCAATAAAATTTCGAGCGATTCGCCTGTCGGATCGGCCATTTTGGGCCGTCGCAAGGGGGACGTCGTCGACGTCAAAACCCCCATGGGCATGATCAAGTACACCATTCTTAAAATTTCTCGACCAAAGGATACAGAATGACCCAAAAAGAACCTCAAGCAGATCAAATGGACCAACTGCCCGAGCAGATGCGCTTTCGGATGGACAAGCTGCAGGCGCTGACGGATGCGGGCGAGAACCCCTACCTCATCACCACGGCCGATGTGACGCATCATGCCCGTGAAGTCGTCGACGACTTTGAGCATTTCGAAGATCAAACGGTCACGGTCGCCGGACGTCTCATCGCCAAGCGCGGCATGGGTAAAGTTTCGTTTACCGACCTGTTGGATCGGACGGGACAAATTCAAATTTTCAGTCGCCTGGACAATCTCGGCGAGGCGGATTACCGCGCGTGGCAAGACCTCGACATCGGCGACATCGTCGTCGTGACGGGCGAAGTCTTCAAGACGCGCATGGGCGAAGTATCGGTGCGCAATCAACACTTTGCATTGCTCGCCAAATCGCTTCGACCGCTGCCCGAAAAGTTTCACGGACTCCGCGACACCGACACACGGTATCGCAAACGCTACCTCGACCTGATGGTCAATCCGGACGTCCGCGAGACGTTCGTGAAGCGCAGTCGGATCATCTCGTTTATTCGTCAAGAGCTCGAACGTCGCGGCTTCCTCGAAGTGGAGACGCCGTTGCTCAACACGATCGCCGGCGGCGCCACGGCGCGCCCGTTCGTGACGCATCACAACACGTTGGATCTCGATTTATACCTTCGCATCGCCCCGGAACTTTATTTGAAACGCCTGATTGTCGGCGGCTTGGAACGCGTCTTTGAGATCGGTCGCAACTTCCGCAACGAGGGGATGAGCACGAAGCACAACCCCGAATTCACGATGGTCGAAATCTACCAGGCGTACGGCGACTACCACGCGATGATGGAACTGTCCGAAGCGCTGATCGCGGGCGCCTGCATGGACGTCTGCGGCACGTACGACATCGAATATCAGGGCACGCCGCTTTCCTTGGCGCCCCCGTGGCGTCGCCTGACCATGATCGACGCGGTCAAACAGTACGCCGGCATCGACTTCAACGAACTTGCGACCGACGCCGAAGCGCAACGGGCGGCGCGCGATCGCGGGCTCGAAGACGTCACCGACAAGATGACGTGGGGCGAACTTTTGAATGCCTGCTTTGAGGCCTACGCCGAAGAACACTTGATTCAACCGACGTTCCTCATGGATTACCCGATCGAAGTGTCGCCGTTGGCCAAGATCAAGCCCGGCACCGACGGGAAACTCACGGAGCGCTTCGAGCTCTTCATCGACGGGCGCGAATACGGCAATGCCTATTCGGAATTGAATGACCCGATCGATCAGCACCGCCGCTTTGCCGACCAATTGCGACGTCGCGAAGCCGGCGACGAAGAGGCGCAATTGCCGGACGACGACTTTGTCGAGGCGCTGGAGTACGGCATGCCGCCCACCGGCGGTCTCGGCATCGGCATCGATCGTCTGGTCATGCTCCTGACGGACCAGGCGTCCATCCGTGACGTCTTGCTGTTCCCGACGATGAAGCCGTTGGAGGAGTAAACGCGCGGCGATTGAACGACAACGCAACCGATGACGACCACCCCCGCTCCCGACGAGCGGGGGTTTTTGTGTGCCCCGCGATGTGGCCAAGGCACCCGATGACCCGTATACTGAACCCACTGAACGAGACGTGGACTTCGATCATCCGATGCTGGGGAGGCACCCATGAAGAAAAAATTGGCATTGCTCGTTTACCCGACCTTCAGTTTGCAGGAAATCGGCAACACCGTGGCGTTGTTTCGGTGGTATTTCGATACGCCGACCGTGGTCTTTGCGAGTTCCGACCAACCGGTGACGTCCGAAGAGGGCATCACGGTGATCCCGGACAAGACCGTGGACGCATTCGACCCCGATGCGTACGATGCCCTGATTTTGCCCGGAGTAAGTGACGTACGCGCGTCGTTGAAGGACGAAAAACTCATTCGCTTTTTAAGGCGCTTGAAGGCGCATCCCGACCTGATCATCGGCGCGCTGTGCGGCGGTCCCATCTTCTTGTCCATGGCGGGATTGTTGGACGACAAAAAATTCATCAATCAACTGTACGTGGAGATGAATGAGCGCCTGCCGTTCATCCGCCAGGAGAACTTGACCTACCGACCGATCGTCGTCGACGGCAACATCGTGACGGCGGTGGCGGAGGCCTACGCCGATTTTCCCGTGGTGTTGGCGCGCATGATGGGCTATACGTGCCCCGAGGATGCGTACAAACCGCACGTTGACGCGGAGGCGTCGGAGGACGCGTACAAATTTTACTTGGACGATGAAGGCCTCCGGATGTTTGAACAGGCCTTTGCCGATTTTTTATAGGGCACACGGCGAGATCGGCGGATGATACACTGTGGACACAAGGTCCATATCCATGAAAAAGAAAGGACATCCTTGCCATGAGAGTTCAGATTGAATCAACCAGCCCGATTTTTCCCATGCCGGTCCTGATGATCGCGACGTACAACGAGGACGGCACGGTCAACGTGATGAATGCCGCGTGGGGCACCATGGCGATCTCGGGATTCGTCGCCCTGAATTTATCCGAGACGCACAAAACGGTGCAGAACATCCGACGGCGGAAGGCGTTTACCGTGAGCATCGCCGATGCGGCGCACATGGCGGAAGCCGACTTCGTCGGCATCGTCTCGGGCAACGACGTGGCCGACAAATTTGCCCGAAGCGGTCTCACGGCCGCGAAGTCCGAGCATGTCGACGCCCCCGTCATCAACGAATTTCCGATCTGCGCCGAGTGCGAGTTTGTGGAATTCCAAGGCGGCACGTACGGCATCGGCGTCATCGGCAAAGTCGTGAACGTCACGGCCGACGCGCGTGTGATGAAGGACGGCCGGCTCGATATCTCGGCCGTCGAAGCCATCGCCTTCGATCCGTTCACGAACGGTTATTACAAAGTCACGGAGCGCGTGGGCGATGCCTTTAAAGACGGCGCGGCCCTGAAGTGATTGTCGGATCACCGACGTTCAAAACGGCCCCGCGTCCGTTCGAGGGAAGGCGGGGCTTTTTTGTGGAACGCCCGGGGATCGCCAAAATGGCGTCGATCCTCTATGATAAAGCGAGGTTCAAGAGAGGAGCATCGGATGACAAAAAGAGATCGTTGGAATACCTTTGTGGAGCGGTGCCTCGCGTGCGAGGCGTGTCCCTTGCACGAGACGCGCGCCAACGTCGTCGTGTGGCGCGGCGGCATCGACGCGCCGTTGATGATCATGGGCGAGGGACCCGGTCGCGATGAGAACCGACTGGGGCAACCGTTTGTGGGCCGTTCCGGGCAACTCTTGGATCTGCTTTTGGAGGCTTTCGAATTCGAGCCGAAGGATTATCACATTTGCAACATCGTGAAATGTTGGCCGCCGGACAACCGCGTGCCGTCTCTCGAAGAAGCGGAGGCGTGCCGACCGCTTCTGGTGGAACAGATGCGCATCGTGCGGCCGCGGGTCTACCTCTTGATGGGGGCGACGGCGTATCGGTATTTCACGGGCGATAAACAGGGCATCACGAAAGTGCGCGGTCACTGGACCGAATCGAACGGATGCCACATCATGCCGACGTTTCACCCCGCCTACATTTTGCGCGACCGTTCCAAGCGCGATTTGCTCTGGTCCGACATGGCGGCCGTCCGCGATAAATTGACCGAACTCGGTCTCATGGAGCCGTTGCATCGATCATGAGTGCGAGCGATCCTCACAACGGCACGTTTCGTTTGACGACCTCGATGACGCCGAAGGGCGACCAGCCCAAGGCGATCGAGCAATTGGTCGAGGGCTTGGAGCGCGGCGATCGCGGGCAGACCTTGCTCGGCGTGACCGGCTCCGGCAAGACCTTCACGATGGCGTCCGTCATCGAGCGCAGCCAGCGCCCGGCGCTGGTCATCGCGCACAACAAGACCTTGGCGGGACAACTGGCGGCCGAGTTCATGGAGCTGTTTCCCGAGAACGCCGTCGAATATTTCGTCAGTTACTACGATTATTATCAGCCCGAGGCCTACATTCCCTCGCGCGATTTATACATTGAAAAAGACTCCGCGATCAACGATGAGATTGATCGGTTGCGGCATAAGGCGACGGCGTCGCTCTTGGAACGCCGCGACGTGATCGTCGTCGCGTCCGTCTCCTGCATTTACGGCTTGGGCGATCCGGACGATTATCGGCACCTGATGCTGAGCTTGCGCCCCGGCATGCGCCGGAGCCGCGAGGAGGTTATCGAAGACCTCGTGCGGATTCAGTACGTGCGCAATGACTACGCCTTGAAGCGCGGTACGTTCCGCGTGCGCGGCGACACGATCGACGTCTTTCCGGCCTCGGAAGAGAGTACGCTCACCCGGATCGGCTTCTTCGGCGATGAGATCGAGGAGATCCGTGAGGTCGACGCCGTCTCGGGACGCGTCATCGCCGGTCGCAATTACGTCGCCATCTTTCCGGCGAGCCACTACGCGACGACGCTCGAGAAGATGCGTCGGGCCGTCGTGTCGATCGGTCGCGAATTGGAAGATCGGCTGGAGGTCTTGCGCGAGGAGGGCAAACTCGTCGAAGCGTACCGCCTCGAGCAGCGCACCCGCTACGACATGGAAATGATGATGGAGACGGGGTTTTGCAAGGGCATCGAGAACTATTCACGGCACATGACGGGGCGCGCCCCCGGCGAGCCGCCGTACACCTTGATGGACTTTTTCCCCGACGACTATTTGCTGTTCATCGACGAGTCGCACGTCACCGTTCCCCAGATCGGGGGCATGGTGGAAGGGGACCGATCGAGAAAACGTTCGCTCGTCGACTACGGATTCCGCCTGCCGTCGGCGTTTGACAACCGCCCGTTGAGTTTTGACGAATTCAAAACGCGGATGGGGCAGACGATTTATGTGTCGGCGACGCCCGCCGCGTATGAGTTGGAGCACTCGACGCAGGTCGTCGAACAAGTCATCCGCCCGACGGGCCTCCTCGATCCGGAAGTCTACGTCCGCCCGTCGGAGAATCAGATGGAAGACTTGCAAAATGCGATTCGCGAGACGACGGCGCGCGGCGAGCGATCGCTTGTTCTGACCTTGACGAAGCGCATGGCCGAGAGCCTGGCCGACTATTTGACCGAAGACGGTTTCCGCGTCGAATATTTGCACTCCGACATCGCGACCGTCGAGCGATTGGAATTGTTGCGCAGACTGCGTCAAGGCAACTTCGACGTGCTGGTGGGCATCAACTTGCTTCGGGAGGGGCTCGACTTGCCGGAAGTCTCCCTCATCGCCATTCTCGACGCCGACAAAGAGGGCTTCTTGCGCTCGACGACCTCGCTCATTCAGATCATCGGGCGGGCGGCCCGCAACGTCCACGGGCGCGTCATCTTGTACGCCGACACGATCACGGCCTCGATGGAGCGTGCGATCGACGAGACAAACCGTCGTCGCGCGATCCAACATGCCTTCAACGTCGAGCACGACATCACGCCGACGACGATCAAGAAGGGGATCCGGGACGTCGTCGACACGGCGGTCGACCTCGTCGCCGACGCGCCGCTCGACACGTACGACGATTTCGACCGACTGGATCGTTCGCTGAAAGACATGTCGTACGTGGAGCTCGAACGCCGCGCCAAGCGCCTGGACAAAGAGATGCGCGACGCGTCGCGGCGGTTGGAGTTTGAATTGGCGGCAATTTTGCGCGATCAACTGATGCTCGTCCGCGCCCATCTGAATCCATAACTTCACCCCCGTTTTTCCGTCGGGACGTTACATTTTTTTGACCGTTTTGAACGGTGGTTTTAACGCGTGTGTGTTAGACTTGAATCATCTGTTTTGTAACCTTAATCGCGAAGGAGATTCATATGACACCGACACGCGCTCAAACCGTCTATCAACGTTGGCTGGACGATCCAAAAATGGACGAAGCGACCTTGGCGGAGCTCGTCGCCATCGCCGATGATTCCGAAGAGATTGAAGATCGATTTTATCAGGATCTGCAATTCGGCACGGCCGGATTGCGCGGCGTGATGGGGGCCGGCAGCAACCGCATGAACATCTACACCGTGGGCCGCGCGGCCCAGGGATTTGCCGATTATTTGAAGGCGCAAGGCGAAGACGCCTGCCGTCGCGGCATCGCCATTTCGCATGACTCGCGCCATCGTTCGGACGAATTCGCGCGTTTGGTGGCCGCCATTTTCGTGAGCAACGGATTGCACGTCCGCTTGACCGACGAACTGCGCCCCGTGCCGATGCTGTCGTATGCCATTCGCCATTACGACTGTGCGGGCGGCGTCATGATCACCGCCAGCCACAATCCGAAAAAATACAACGGTTTCAAGGTGTACGGCGCCGACGGCGCCCAGCTGGGGCCCGACGCGGCCGAACAGGTCGCGCGGATCATGGAGGGCGTCACCGATCTTGCGGGCTTGATCGACGGGATCATGCCGTTTGACGAGGCGAGCGCATCCGACTTGTTTGCTTGGATGGGCGCCGACCTGGATCGCGACTACGACGCCATGCTTTTGAGCTTGACCTTGAATGGCGATGCGGTGCGTCGGAACGCCGACCTGCCGATCGTCTATTCGCCGCTGTACGGCACCGGGAACAAACCCGTGCGCCGCATTTTGAAAAAACACGGCTTCACCAACGTGCACGTCGTCCCGGAACAAGAACTCCCGAACGGGGACTTCCCGACGACGCCGACGCCGAATCCCGAATTGCCGGAGACCTTGGAGCTCGCGATGCGGCTCGCCGAAGACATCGGCGCCGATCTCGTCTTGGCGACCGACCCCGATGCCGACCGCACGGGCGTCGCGTTCCGCACGGCCGAGGGTGATTTCCAATTGCTGTCCGGCAACGAAATCGGCCTCTTGCTGATGGACTACATCCTGGCGACGAAGGCCGAGCGCGGCACGCTTGCGGACGACGCGTTTTGCGTGTCGACGGTGGTATCGTCGCGGCTGACGCGCGCCATTTCCGAGCGGTTCGGCACCGACTTGTATCTGTCGCTCACCGGCTTTAAGCACATCGCCGGGGAGATCCATAAATATCACGACATCGAGGGGCAAACGTTCGAATTCGGTTACGAGGAGAGCTTCGGCTACCTCGTGGGCGATGCCGTACGCGACAAAGACGCCGTCGTCAGTTGCCTGATGATTGCCGAGATGGCGGCCGTATCGGCCGATCGAGGCGAGACCTTGGCCGATCGACTCGAGCATCTGTATGCGACGTACGGTCAAGCGGCGGAGAACACCATATCGATTTACCGTGAGGGCAAAGTCGGGCTCGAAAAGATTGCTCACGCGATGGCCGCCTTGCGCGAAAAGCCCTTCGAAGGCTTTGAGGCGTTGGCGCCGGAGACGCTCTCCGACTTCCAACGCGGCATCCAAGTCGACGTTGCCACCGGCGAGGAAACACCGCTCGATTATCCGACGAGCAACGTCTTGCTGTATCGGTTGGAGAACTTGGACTTCATGTGCGTGCGTCCCTCCGGCACGGAGCCGAAGATCAAGGTGTACTTCGGATGTTACGGCGACGATCGTGCGGCGTGTGAGGCACGACAGAAGACTTACGAATCGATCGTTTTGGAGCGCGTCAATCGTCTGTTGGAGGACTGATCGAGACGCACGGGAGCAGTTCGGAACGGCATGGCATTTACGCATTTACATTTACACACGGAATACAGCCTTTTGGACGGCGCCAATCGGATCGACGATTTGGCAAAACACTTGAAGGCGCACGGCATGGACGCGTGCGCCATCACCGACCACGGCGTCATGTACGGCGTGCTCGATTTCTATCGCACGATGCAAAAGCACGGCATCCATCCGATCATCGGATGCGAGGTCTACGTCGCGCCGCGAAGCCACAAAGACAAAGAGGGCGCGATCGATCGCGACCCGTTCCATCTGATTCTGCTCGCGGAAAACAACGAAGGCTACCACAATTTGGTGCGCCTCGTGTCGGCCGGGTTCGTGGACGGCTACTATTACCGACCGCGGATCGACCGCGAACTTTTGAAAGCGCACCATGAAGGGTTGATCGCACTTTCGGCGTGCCTTTCGGGCGAAGTGCCGCGACGGATTTTGGCGGGCGATCTCGAGGGAGCAAAACAGGTCGCTCTGGAACATCGCGATTTGTTCGGCGAAGACAATTATTTCCTTGAAATTCAAGGCAACGGCCTGGCCGATCAGACGGTCGTCAATGCCGAAATCATCAAGATCAGCCAAGCGACGGGCATTCCGCTGGTCGCCACGAACGACTGCCATTATTTGACGAAAGACGATGCGTTCGCGCATGACGTGCTCCTGTGCATGCAGACGGGCAAGACCATCGACGACCCCGATCGCATGAAGATGGAGACGGACACGTTGTACGTGCGCACGCCGGAGGAGATGGCGGAGATCTTCCAAAACGTCCCCGAGGCGCTCGAGAACACCGAAAAGATCGCGGCGAGATGCCACGCCGACATCGAGTTCGGTCACTTGTCGCTGCCGCACTTCGAGACGCCGCCGGGCGAGACGGCCGCCGACATGCTCCGCCGCCTCTGCGCCGAGGGGCTGGATCGCCGTCTCGCGACGCGCCCCACCGGGATCGATCGCGCCGTCTACGATAAGCGACTCGAGTATGAGTTGTCGGTCATCACCCAGATGGGCTACACCGATTACTATTTGATCGTGTGGGACTTCATCCGCTATGCCCGCGATCACGGCATCGCCGTCGGGCCCGGACGCGGATCGGGCGCGGCATCGCTGGCGGCCTACACGCTCTACATCACGGACCTCGATCCGATCAAATACGATCTGCTCTTTGAGCGCTTCCTGAACAAGGAGCGCGTCAGCATGCCCGACTTTGACGTCGACTTCTGTTACGAACGCCGCAACGAAGTGATCGATTACGTCACGAAGAAATACGGGGAAGATCACGTCTGTCAAGTCATCACGTTCGGGACACTGGCCGCCCGCGCCGTCATTCGTGACGTCGCCCGTGCGCTGAACGTCCCTTACGACGAGACCGATCGGATCGCCAAAATGGTGCCGGAAGTCTTGAAGATCACGATCGACGACGCCTTGGAAATGAACCCCGATTTGAAAAAACAATATGAGCAGGATGACGTCACGCGACGCGTGCTCGACTTGGCGCGCAAATTCGAAGGCATGCCGCGCCACGCCTCCACGCATGCGGCCGGCGTCATCATCGCGGGCAAACCCGTCTCGGAGATTGCGCCGTTGGCCCGCAACGACGAGTCGATCGTTGTCCAGTTTACGAAAGACGACATCGAATCGGTCGGCTTGTTGAAATTCGACTTTCTCGGGCTCCGCACGCTGACCGTGTTGCAGGGCACCTCGAAATTCGTCGAAGAGAAGACGGGGAAGGGCATCGACTTCAGCTCGATGACGTACGACGACCCGAATGTGTTTGAGATGATCGGCCGCGGGGACACGGACGGCGTCTTCCAATTGGAGAGCGGCGGCATGACGCAGTTCATGAAGGAATTGCGCCCCGAGTCGTTCGAAGACATCATCGCCGGGATCTCCTTGTTCCGTCCCGGCCCCATGGATCAGATCCCGCGGTACGTCGAATCTCGCCACGACGCCAGCAAAATCCATTACGATTGGCCGACCTTGGAGCCGATCCTGAAAGTCACGTACGGCGTCATGGTGTACCAGGAGCAAGTCATGCGGATTGTGCGGGAATTGGCCGGGTTCTCCTTCGGCCAAGCCGACAATGTGCGCCGCGCGATGTCGAAGAAAAAAGAGGATTTGCTGCAAAGTTACCGCACGCTTTTCATCGACGGCGGCGTCGATGAAAAGGGCGTGCCGATCCCCGGCGCCGTGGCCAACGGCGTGCCGCGCGAGGTGGCCGCGAAGTTGTTTGACGACATCGGCGCGTTCGCGGGCTATGCGTTCAACAAGGCGCACGCCGCGCCGTACACGGCCATCACGTACCGGACGGCGTGGTGCAAATATTATTACCCCGTGGAATTCATGGCGGCGATGCTGAATTCCAAGTTGGGCGACCTCGAGAAGGCGGCGCGTTACATTCACACGGCCGAGTCGATGGGCATCCCCGTGTTGCCGCCCGACATCAACAAGAGCGTCGCCAAATTTACGCCGGAAGGCGAGGGCATCCGCTTCGGGCTCGGTGCCATCAAAAACGTCGGCGGTGAGGCGATCGCGGCGCTGATTCGCGAGCGCGACGATCACGGACCGTTTACCTCGTTTGGCAATTTTTTGCGCCGCATGAGCGAATCGTCGCTCAATCGCAAGATGGTGGAAAGCCTTGTCCGATCGTCGGCATGCGACGGCTTCGGCATCGCGCGATCGAAGATGATCGCCGTCATCGAGCCGTTTATGGAGAGTGTGCACAATGCCAAGCGCGGCGTGATGGAAGGGCAGATGACCTTCTTCGACATTTCCGGCGACGAGGCCTTCAAAGCGCCGGAGGAACCCGTGTATCCGAATGTCCCGGAATTCCCGCAGCTTGAGCTCTTGACGATGGAAAAAGAGACGACCGGTCTGTACGTGACGGGCCATCCGTTGAGCGAATACCGCGAAGCGTTGGAGGCGTTGCCGATCGTCCGCGCCGGGGAACTGAAGCCGGAGACGACGCTCGAAGACGACATCGACGGCGTGGTGGCCGCCGACGTCGCCCCGCTGCGGCTCAAAGACCGCGACCGGATCATCATGGCCGGACTCGTGACCGATCGACGTGATTTGTTTACCAAGAACAACGACCGCATGGCGTTTCTGCAAATGGAGGACGAAGGCGGCAGCTGGGAGGTGGTCGTGTTCCCGCGGGCGTACGAGGCCTACCACCACATCCTCGATCACTTCAACGTGGTGATCGTCGCCGGCACGGTGGACATGCGCGACGCCGACGAAGACCCGAAACTGCTGGTCGACGTCATCGAACCGTTGACCGCGGACATGCGGGAATTGCCGGCCTCGGTGACGGAACGCGGGTACCGTCAACGTCATCAAAAAGGCCGGCCGCGCAACGGCGATCGTTGGCGCAACGGACAGCGTCGGCGCGATGCGGCGCCTCCGCCGCCGCCCCCGCCGCCTCCGCCCGCGGAGCGCACGCGGCCGGTCGACGAGGACGCCAGGTTCAAGGCGGTCGTCATTCGCATTCCGAAAGACGCGGACTCGGACTACCGACCGGCGCTGATGGCCGCGCTCAGATATTTCCAAGGCAACGTGCCGGTGCGTCTGTTCGATGAAGCGACCGGCGTGCTCGGTCCGATCGACGAAGCGCCGCCGATCGACTGGAACAATCGAAACGCGCTGCTCCTGATGGAGCGCTTCGGTCCGGAGCAATTCGGGCTCATCTGACGATGGCCTCCGCCACATATTTATGAGACAATGAAAGGTGATGGGGCGGCGGACATCATCGCAACCTATGAGAGAATCGAGGCAACGAGTTAAGATGGACAAACAACACATGGATCGCGAGTCGAAACCCACCCGAAAGAAGCATCCGGTTCGCGCGGTGTTTAACGTTCCCAATACGTTGACGTTGATTCGATTGTTGGCCATCCCGGTGTTGGCGTCCATGATCTTGCGTTGGCCGGAAGATCGCGTCACCACCTTCATTTTGTTCATCGTCATCTGGGCGACCGATTTTCTTGACGGCTACATTGCCCGACGGTTTAACCTGGTGACGGAATTCGGTAAATTGTTTGATCCCTTTGTCGATAAAGTCTTCCAAGTGACGTCGGCCATTTGCATGGCGATCGCGGGACAAATTCCCGTGTGGGTGCCGGTGTTCTACATGCTGCGTGAGGCCGTGATGTTGATCGGCGCCGCGCTCATTTTGGTCAAGCGCGACGTGGTCGTGTATGCCGACCGTTTCGGCAAATTGGCGACCTTTCTGTTCGTCGTCGCCATGACGGTCACGTTCTGGTTGCCGCCCGAACAACAACTCATTCGCCACTTGCTGTTTATCTTGCCGGTGCTGTGCTCCGTCGTCGCGACGATCGAATACGGCATCCGTCAAGTGATCCGCCCCAAACGTCAGAATGATCATGACGCCGATCGTTCCTAAATCCCTCGCCACACTCGAATACGATGCCATCATCGATCGGCTTGCGTCGCATGCCGCCACCGTTTTGGGGCGCGAACGTTGCGAGCGGCTCTTGCCCGCACCGTCGTTGGACGCCACCGAGGCGCGGCTGGAACAGACCGACCTTTTCGTCGAACATCTCCTGACGCGCGGCGATCTGCCCTTTTCGGGGATCGACGACATCCGTCCGTTCATCCGCGAGGCGAAGGTCGGCGTCGTGTTGCGGTGCGGCGATTTTCTGAAAATCGCCTCGTTTTTGCGCGCCGTCGATCGCATGCGGGAAGCCGTCGATACGGAGGATCCGGGCGTTGAGCCGTCGCCGCTGTCGGCGAGCGTCCGCGAACTCGAGCCGTTGGCGGGTTTCCGTCAACGCCTCGAAAAATCGATCGCGGGCGACGACGAACTTTTTGACCACGCGAGCGAAGAGCTGTACGCCATTCGGCGTCGGTTGCGCGATGCCCAAGACGATGTGCGCCGAGAGCTCGACCGCGTGCTCGCGCGCCATGCGTCGGCGCTGCAGGATCCCATCGTCACGATCCGCGGCGGGCGCTACGTCGTGCCCGTACGCTCCGATCGGCGCGCCGCCGTGCGCGGCCTCGTGCACGACACGTCCGCCACGGGCAACACGCTCTTCATCGAGCCGATGGCCGTCGTCGAACTGAACAACAAAATCCGCGAACTCGAATCGCGCGAACAATATGAAATCGAATCCATCCTCAAAGCGCTGACGGAGATCGTCGCGACGCAGGAAGCGGCGCTTTTGACGGACGTCGAGGTCTTGACGGAGCTCGACTTCGCCATGGCCAAAGCGCGCTACGCCTTGGAGATCAACGCCACGCGCCCGCGCATGAACGATCGGGGCGTCATGGTGCTCCGCAAAGCGCGACATCCGCTGATTCCGAAAGACGACGTCGTGCCGATCGACGTCGAATTGGGGCGCACGTTCACGACGCTGGTCATCACGGGTCCCAACACGGGCGGCAAGACCGTCACGCTCAAGACGTGCGGGCTGTTGACGTGGATGGCGATGGCGGGCCTCTTTGTCCCCGTCGCCGAAGGCTCGGAACTCTCGTGGTTCGCGTCGGTGGAAGCCGACATCGGCGACGAGCAGAGCATCGAACAAAATCTATCGACCTTTTCCTCGCACATGCGCGAGATCATACGCATCACGTCGACCGCCGGTCCCGGCACGCTGGTCTTGCTGGACGAATTGGGGGCCGGCACCGATCCCTCCGAGGGCGCGGCGCTCGCGATCGCCATCCTCGACGATTTGAAGCAAAAAGGCTGTCACACGATCGCGACGACGCATTACCGCGAACTGAAAGGCTATGCCCTAAACGAGGACGGCGTCGAGAACGCGTGCTGCGAATTCGACACCCGGACGTTGCGCCCGACCTACAAGCTGTTGATTGGGGTGCCGGGCGTCAGCAACGCCTTTGCCATCTCCCATCGGCTCGGCCTGGATCCCGCGATCATCGACCGCGCCCGCGCCCTGATATCGGACGAAGGCGCGCGGTTTGAAGATCTCGTCTCCGCCATCGAAGAGAGTCATCGCGAAGCGCGTGCCATCGAAGAAGAGATCGAGCGGTTGAAGGCGGAGACGGTGGAAGCGCGTCAAGCGCTCGAAGATGAGCGCGAAACCTTGTTGGCGGAGCGGGAGCGCGTGCTCGAGCAGGCCCGTCGCGAAGCCTCCGAGATGTTGGATGCGACGCGCGACGATGTCGAAGCGCTGTTGGATTCGATTCGCGAAGCGCAGGCCGAGAACAAAGACGTTGACCATCGGTTGGCGTCGAAGGCGCGCGGTCAATTGGGCGAGATCGAGCGACGTCATCGCCCGACGCCCGTGACCGATTTGGGCATTGAGGTGTCGGTCTTGCGTCCCGAGGACATTCGGGTCGGGGAGCGCTACGAAGCCCGATCGCTCGGCGTGTCCGGCATCGTCCGCGAACCGCCGGATGCGAAGGGATGCGTGACGCTCGAATGGGGATCGTTCCAAGTGCAGGTGCCCGTCAAGGATCTCCGCCCCGTCGGGGCCGACGACAAGCCCACGATGGAGCCGCCTCGGAAAGCGCGGCCGAACCTCGGCAGCGAGATTGTCATGCGGGCGGGCGCCGAATTGATGCTGCTCGGCAAACGGGTCGACGAAGCGCTCGGCATGATCGATCAATTCCTCGATGACGCCGTCATGGCGGGCATTTCCCCCGTTCGCATCGTGCACGGCAAGGGGACCGGCGCGCTGCGCAAGGCGACCCATGAGATGCTCACGCGCGATCGCCGTGTCGAGACGTTTCGACTCGGCGGCGACGGCGAAGGCGGGGACGGCGTGACGGTGGCCACCTTGCGGATCCGATGACGCGCTCATGTATAATGAAACCATGCCGATGAGCGCGCGCATCGTCGTTGTGCGAACGATTCGGCACCGTCCGAAACGGGACGTTGTCATGGGCGGAGAAGGGACACTTACATGACCGAAGCTTGGCGCTTTAACGAAGGCAAGCATCACGCGAGTTATCGATTTCTTGGAGCGCGTCCCGATCTTTCCCCGGAAGGAGAACAAGGGTATCGTTTTGCGGTCTGGGCGCCGCGTGCGGCCGCCGTCAGCGCGGTCGGCGATTTTAACGGCTGGGATCGCTCGCGCGATCGCCTGAGCCCTTACGGCACGACCGGCATTTGGCAGGGGTTTGTCCCCGGCGCCGTGGAATGGCAGCGTTATCGCTACGCGATCGAGACGCGGGACGGCCGCGTGTTGATGAAAGCCGATCCCTATGCGCGCCATGCCGAGACGCGACCGAATTCGGCGTCGATTCTGTACGATTTTGAAAACGACTACACATGGGGCGACGCAGACTTTATGGCCACGCGCCGAGACGCGCTCGCCGCACGCCCGCTGAATATTTACGAAGTCCATTTGGGCAGCTGGCGGCGAT
Source organism: Saccharofermentanales bacterium (assembly GCA_050945495.1). GTDB lineage: Bacteria > Bacillota > Clostridia > Saccharofermentanales > DTU023 > UBA4923. Next base: position 19,224 of record JBMNTA010000003.1, on the reverse strand, counting down.
ATGCCGACGGCAACCCCTACAACTATCGCGACCTTGCGCCGCAGCTCGCGCGGTACTGCGTGGAGATGGGGTATACGGCCGTGGAACTGATGCCCGTCATGGAGCATCCGCTCGATGCGTCGTGGGGCTATCAGGTCACGGGCTACTACGCGCCGACCTCGCGCTACGGGACGCCCGCCGATTTTAAATGCCTGGTGGATACGCTTCACCGGGCGGGGCTCTTGGTCATCCTCGACTGGGTGCCGGCCCATTTCCCGCGCGACGATTTCGCGCTGGCCCGCTTCGACGGCGAGCCGCTCTATGAATACGCCGACCCGAACCGCGGCGAGCACCCGTCGTGGGGGACGCTCGTCTTCGATTACGGTCGACCGGAAGTGCGCTCATTTTTGATGTCGAACGCCGTCTATTGGCTGGAAGAGTTTCACGCCGACGGGCTGCGCTACGATGCGGTGAGCAGCATGATTTATCTGGACTTCGGGCGCGAACACGCCGTGCCGAATCCGGACGGATCGTTCGAGCATCGCGAAGCCATCGACTTCATGAAGTCGACGAATCGCTGGATTCGCGAGCATTACCCGCACGCGATCCTCGCGGCCGAAGAGTCGACGCCGTACCCGGACATCACCGTGCCGGTCGAGCACGGCGGGCTGGGCTTTACGCATAAATGGAACATGGGCTGGATGAACGACACGCTGTCGTACATGGAGCACGACTACTACGCCCGCGGCGATGTCCACGACAAGATCACGTTCTCGATGGTCTACGCCTTCCGCGAACGATTTATTTTGCCGTTTAGTCACGACGAAGTGGTGCACGGCAAGAAGACTTTGCTCGGCCGCATGCCGGGTGACCCGTGGCGCAAGTTTGCGTCGTTGCGCACCTGCTACATGTACCAGATGTCACATCCGGGCGCCAAGTTGAATTTTATGGGCAATGAGTACGCGCCGTATTTGGAGTGGCGCTACTACGAAGAACTGGAATGGTTCATGTTGATGTATCCGAGTCATGACGCCATGCGGACGTTTGTAAAAACATTGAATGGTTTTTACAAAGACTGTTCGGCCATGTGGTCGGTCGACACCTCGTGGGACGGCTTTCAATGGCTCGATGTGAACGACCGCGAACACAGCACGTTCGCGTACGCCCGCTTCGGACGCGGCCGCGACGAGGTCGTCGTGGTCTTGCTGAACATGACGCCGCAATCGTACGCGGCCCATACGATCCGCGTGCCGCGCCCCGGCCGATACCGCGTCGCCGTCAATTCCGATGCGCCGTGCTACGGGGGCAGCGGATTCGGACCTTTGAAAGAAACGGCGGTCATTACGACCGCGCCGGCGTCCGATGCGACGGCGGATGAATACCGATTAACCTTGCCGTTGCCACCGCTTGCGGGCGTTTATCTCGTCTACGAAGGCGTTGGCGACGACCATCACCGTTAGACGACCGTCGCGCGACCGAACACGCGCGTGACCAACCAAGGAGGCAACGATGGCAAAACAAGACACCATTGCCATGATTCTCGCCGGAGGGCAGGGATCACGGCTGGGCGTGCTGACGGAGTTTATCGCGAAGCCGGCCGTTCCGTTCGGAAGTCGGTATCGCATCATCGACTTTCCGCTCAGCAACTGCATGAACTCAGGCATTGAAGCGGTCGGCGTATTGACGCAATATCAGCCGCTGGAATTGAACTCGTACATCGGCAACGGCCATTCGTGGGATTTGGACCGCAACAGCGGCGGCATGTACGTCCTGCCGCCGTACTTGAGCCAAGAGGGCAACGACTGGTACAAGGGGACGGCGAACGCGATTTTTCAAAACATCCCGTTCATCGACAGCTATCATCCGAAGTACGTCGTCATTCTCTCGGGCGATCACATTTACAAGATGGATTATCGAAAGATGGTTGCCACGCACATCGAGAAACAGGCCGATGCGACCATCGCCGTCATCGAGGTGGCGTGGAGCGACGCTTCGCGCTTCGGCATCATGAACACCGACGACGATGACCGCGTCGTCGAATTTGAGGAAAAGCCGGCGGAGCCCAAGAACAATTTGGCGTCGATGGGCGTCTACTGCTTCTCATGGGATGTCCTGCGCCGCACCTTGATCGAAGATGAGCAAAACCCCGCGTCGAAAAACGACTTCGGGGGGGACGTCATTCCGAAGATGATCGCCGAAGGCTTGCGCGTTTACACCCATCGTTTCGAAGGCTATTGGAAAGACGTGGGCACCGTGCAGTCGCTCTGGGACTCCAACATGGATCTTCTGCGCACGCCGGAGCAGATCAATCTGCACGACATGACGTGGCCCATCTATTCGAAGAACCCGCAGCGTCCCTCGCATTACATCGGACGGAACGCGTTTGTGGAGAACGTCGCCGTCACGGACGGGTCCGAGATCTTCGGCGACTGCCGGAGCTCCATTGTCGGCTACAACGTCGTGATCGAGGAGGGGGCGGTCATCCGCGATTCCCTCATCATGCCGGGCGCACGCATCAAGTCGGGGGCCACGCTGACACGCTGCATCGTGGGCATGAACACGGTGGTGGAAGAGGACGTGGTCGCGACGCCCGACGTTCCGGGCGGCCTCGACGACTTCATCGATCCGCTCTGCGACGACGGCATCACCGTCTTCGCTCCGGAACTCGTCATCCGCCGCGGCGTTAAAATCGTCGGCAACTCCATGATCGGGCCGAAGCATGCCCAAGCCCATCCCGATCGATTCACGGCGATGCCGCGCTTCATGCGAAGGGAGATGGAACTATGTTAACCAATGCCATGGGCTTGATCTTAACCGACAATCGGCGCGTCAAGTTGGCGCCGCTCGATGAGCCGCGCGCGCTGGCCGCCGTGCCGTTCGCCGGACGTTTCCGCATCATCGATTTCACGCTGTCGAACATGGTCAACAGCGGCATCCGTCGCGTGGGCATCGTCGCCTTGACGCGGTATAAGTCGCTGATGGACCACATCGGCACCGGCGCGTGGTGGGACCTCGATCGGATCCGCCAAGGCCTCTATCTGATCCCGCCGTACGTCAACCCGGTGACGCGGACGCCCGACCGCACCGATGCGCAAGGCATCATCGACTACGTCGAAGACGGCGGTCAACCGTACGTCATCATCTCGTCGAGCGATTTTGTGACCAACGCAAATTATCGCCCCATGATCGACGAACACGCGGCCTCCGGCGCCGACATGACCGTCCTCTATACGCGCAACGACATCGTTCGCAGCGCCCATTCCGTGACGCTCGATGTCGACGAAAACGACATGGTGCGCGACGTCATGATCGACTATCCGCATTCGCCGGACGCCCCCAATGCCATCGGCTTGATCGTGATTTCGCGCCGCCTGCTTTTACAGATCCTGACCGAACAATTGGCGCGCGGCGTCGGTGACGTCTCGATCGTCGGCCTCTTGCAATACCATCAGCGCCTGCAAATTCACGCGATGGAACACACGCCGCTTTTGCTGCGCATCGATGACATCGCAAGTTACTTTGAATCATCGATGAAACTCTTGGACGACGATGTGCGTCGGACGCTTTTCTCCCGCGAACGCCCGATTTACACGAAGGCGAAGAACCGGGCGCCGTGCATCGTGACGTCGGACAATCGCATCGCCACGAACGTCTTGGCGTCCGACGGTTGCGAGATCATGGGCGATGTCGAGAACAGCATTTTGTTCCGCGGCTGCGTCATCGGACGCAATGCGCGGGTGTCGAACTGTGTGTTGTTCCAGGATGTGCAGATTTCGGACGGCGTCGAACTCGATCATGTCATCATCGACAAAAACAGCGTGGTGCGCGTGGGCGGACGTCTGCTCGGCCAGGCGGGGTTCCCGATCGCGATCGCCAAGAACTCAATTGTGTAGGAGTTACGGATGAACGTCTTATTTGTCACTTCGGAATTGGTGCCGTTGGCCGCCACGGGCGGCCTCGGAGATGTGGCGGGATCGCTGCCCCGAGCGCTGCGGCGCGAAGGGGTCGACGTCCGCGTCGCGATGCCGCTCTACAAGCGCATCAAAGAGCAATACGCGGCCGACTTGCAATTTTTGCGCTGGTCGATGATACGCCTCGGATGGCGCACGATGTACTCGGGACTGTTCACCATGGAGGTGAACGGCGTCCCCGTTTATTTGATCGACAACGATTTCTATTTCGGGCACGACAGCCTGTACATCGATTATGCGTTTGACATCGAACGCTTCTCGTTCTTTCAGCGCGCCGTGTTGGAGGCGATGGGCGAGCCGATGGGGTTCGAGCCCGACATCCTCCACTTGAACGATTGGCAGACGGGGATGATGCCGGTCTTGCTCGACCACGACTATCATCCGCACGGCTACCACACGCACGTCAAGCAAGTCTTGACGATTCACAACCTGAAGCATCAGGGGTTCCACGGTCGCGAGGCCGTGCAAGATCTTTTGGATCTGCCCGACGCGTACATGACGGAGCGGGGCGTGCTCCAAAACGGCGCCCCGAACTTTCTGAAGGCGGGGATCGTCTACGCCGACCGCGTGACGACGGTCTCGCCGACGTACGCCCAAGAGATCATGACCGATTACTACGGCGAAGGCTTGAATCATCTATTGGCGGAACATCAACAAAAAGTGACGGGCATTTTGAACGGCATCGATACCGATCTTTACAACCCGAAGACCGATCCCGAGATTGCCGCACACTACTCCCGGTCGTCGTGGGCGAAGGGGAAGGCCGTCTGTAAACGGGCGTTGCAGGAAGAGGTCGGCCTTCCGAAATCGGCGAAGACACCGTTGTTTGCGATGATTACACGGCTCGACTACCAAAAGGGCATCGACTTGTTGCTGCACATCATCGACGAATTGCTCGAAGAGGACATCCAGTTTGTGTTGCTCGGCACGGGCGATCCCTCGTACGAAAAGCGCTTGCAGGACGTCGAGGGGCGCCACCGCGACCGTATGCGCGCCCTGATCCAATACGATCGCCATTTGGCGCGCCGCATTTACGCCGGCGCCGACATCTTCGTGATGCCGTCGATCTTCGAGCCGTGCGGGCTCTCGCAGATGATTGCGATGCGTTACGGCACGATCCCGATCGTCCGCCAAACGGGCGGGCTGGCCGACACGGTCGAACCGTTCAATCGATACGAAAAGACCGGTTCGGGCTTCGGGTTCCTGAACATCAACGCCCATGAACTCTTGTTTACGGCGAAAGAGGCGGTGCGCGTTTACAACGAAGAGCCGGACAGCTGGCGGACGCTCGTGAAGACCGCGATGGACGGCGATTATTCCTGGGCGAAGTCGGCGAAACAATACGTCGAACTGTACGAACGGCTCGTGGGAGATCCGGCCTGACGTGCTGACGATTCGACACGACGCGCTGTCTTCGGACGACCGCGCCCCGCAGGGCGCCGTGCCCGCGGGCGCGCACGTGAACCTTCGCGTGCGTGTTGAATCCGACGATGCCCACGTCGACGCCGTTCGCTGCTTTTACCTTTACGGACTGAATGATTTCAACGAAGGTCACGTCCTCATGACGCGGGAAGCCGCGGGGTACACCGCGACCCTGACGATGCCGGAGGCGGGCCTTTTTTATTACTGGTTTGAGGTGCGTTTGGCCGACGGCCGTTACCGTTGGGGCTTTCCCGACGACCGCGATTTTGCCGAAACGCTGCCGACAAGTCGCACGTTTGCGATTGACGGCCGTGCGCCGATCCCGGCCTTCCAAATCACGGTGACGACGTCCGATTTCACAACGCCCGATTGGATGAAGGGCGCCGTCTTGTATCAGATTTTTCCGGACCGCTTCGCGCGCGGATCCGCGTTCGACGAGGCCCGCGCTCTGCGGTGGATCGAGGCGCGTCCCGAACGCATCTGGCATCATCGCTGGGAGGACGAGGTCGATCGCCGCGGCAAACCGCCCAAGGGCTACGAAGCCTGCGATTTCTTCGGCGGCACGTTGTCGGGCATCCGGGAACATCTCGATCGCCTCCGCTCGTTCGGCGTATCGGTCCTCTACCTGAATCCCATCTTCGAAGCGCGATCGAATCATCGCTACGATGCGGGAGACTACCTGCGGGTCGACCCGCTTCTGGGGACGACCGACGACCTTCGCGCTCTGTGCGACGCGGCACATGCCCGGGGCATGAAGGTCATCCTTGACATCGCCCTGAGCCACACCGGCGCCGACAGCCGCTACTTCAATCGATACGGACGCTACGACACGGTCGGCGCATGGCAGGCGTACACGGACGGCGTCCCGTCGCCCTTTGCCGCGTGGTACACCTTCGACGAAGATCCCGAGCGTCAACATGGGACGCCGTATCGGTGCTGGTGGGGTTTCCCGGAGCTTCCGAACGTCAATGAGTTGGACGCGAGCTATCAGGCGTTTATCTTCGGCGACGACGGCGTGCTCGCCCACTGGTTGCGTCTCGGCTGCGACGGTTTTCGCCTGGATGTCTCGGACGAGTTGCCGGATCCGTTCCTCCGACGCTTGCGTGCGTGCGTGAAACGCCACAAGCCCGATGCGTTCATTCTCGGGGAAGTATGGGAGGATCCGACCTCGAAAATCAGCTACGGCGCGCACCGCGATTTCCTGTTCGGACGCACGCACGATGCCGTCATGGGGTACACCTTTCGCGAGGCGGTCATCGATTTTTTGAACGACGACATTTCGGGAACGGCGCTCGCGCGTCGCTTTCGGAAGATGGTGTCCGTCACGCCCGCGGAGGCCCTCTATACGCAGATGAATCTTTTGGGAAGTCACGACACCGTACGCATTGCGACCGCCCTCCGAGATCCGCGACGCGTCGTCGCGGCCGCGCGCTTACAGCTGGCGTTTCCCGGCGCGACCGCCCTCTATTACGGCGACGAACTGGGCATGGAGGGGGGCGACGATCCGTACAATCGACGCACCTACCGGTGGGATGCGGAACCGAACGCGCGGGTAATCGACTGCCTGCGCCTGAAATGCGCGCATCCCGTCTTGCAAACGGGGTACTTTGACATTCTCGATGCCTCCGATGCGACGATCACGATGCGCCGCTTTGCCGTGGACGGCCGCGATGCCTTCGGCCGTCCGATCGACGACCGACCGTCCGTCACGTTGCACATCGACCGTGCGGGCGACGGCGAGATCACGTGGGACGACGCCTGATCCGTCGTCCATGATCCATCAAAAAAGGGAGGCGCCGCGGCGCCTCCCTTGTCGTATCCGAGACCGTGAAATTTACACGCGCACCTTCTTCAAGCGCGCATGCCGCGGCAGACCGTGTTCGGTGACCGCGTAGGCATCGCCCTGAATCAAGGGGAGGGCGTAGTCGACGAACTCCTCGGTCACGTGATTGCCCGCCTCGTTGATCCACGCATCCGGCACGGTGCGCTCATGGTTCGCGACGTCATTCAACGGTACGTGAATGATCTCCGCGCGATACGGATCCTCGTTGACACGCTTGAAGCCCATCATGACGCCGCTGTGACCTTCGAGGGCGGCGCGCACGCCGGCGCGGCCGGCCAGGATCGCTTCATCGACGTCGGTTTTCGACGCGAGGTGCGCCCCCGCGCGCTGAAGCAGCGAGAATTCGATGCCACGGACTTTCACGTCGAGGCGTTCTTGGATGACGTCGGCCAAGAGCGCGGCGACCCCACCCAATTGTTTGTGACCGAACGCATCGGTCGCACGGTCGCTGAGGGCTTCCGCCAAGAGTTTGCCGTCGGCCGTCGACACGCCTTCGGAGACGCAGACCATGACGATCTTTTGGCGGTCGACGAGTCGGCGCGTGTCTTCGACGAATTGCTCGACGTCAAAGGGGCGTTCGGGCAGATAGATGAGGTCCGGGCCTTGCCCGACGACGTTGGCGAGCGCCGAGGCGCCGGCAAGCCATCCCGCGTGACGGCCCATGGCCTCGAAGACGACGACCATCGGAAGGTCGTACGAATGGGCATCTTGCCAGACTTCGGCGATCGAGGTCGCCACGTAACGCGCGGCCGAGCCGAATCCGGGGCAGTGATCCGTGCCCATGAGGTCGTTGTCGACCGTCTTCGGGATCCCGATGACGCGGCACGCGTAGTCGTGTTTTTTCAAGAAATAGCCGATTTTATCGCAGGTGTCCATCGAGTCGTTGCCGCCGTTGTAAAAGAAGTAGCGGATGTCGTGGCGACGGAGCAGGTCCAAGAGTTGTCGGTATTCGGTGTCGTCGACGTCGGGGTCGGCGAGTTTGTAGCGGCAGGTGCCGAGGATCGATGAGGGGGTGGCGCGGAGCAGTTCGAGCTCCGAGCGATCTTCTTTGCCGATGTCGTAAAATTCGCCCTTCAAGAACCCTTCGATGCCGTGACGCATGCCATAGACGTGGGGGATGATGTCGGGGTGATCCAGCGCTTCGAGAAAGACGCCCATCGCACTGGCGTTGATGACGGACGTGGGGCCGCCGGATTGGCCGAAAATGAGGTTACCTTTGAGCTGTGTCATAGCTGCTCCTTTCATGATGCGGGGCCGAAGAAGCCGAGCCCATTATACATCAGTCGTATGGATCAAAATCTCCGAACGACGGAACACGGCCCACGACGCGAACCATGCCAGCGCGACCGTGACGGCAAGCACCACGTACGAAATAACGGCGCTGTTGTGGTGCGACAGCCAACGGACGAGGAAGGCGATGCCGACGAGCGCGCCGACGTACGCAAACATGCCGAGCGCTTGCACCATGGCGCCTTTCGAATTTTTGACGGGTTCGATTTCCTGGGACCAATTGAGAAACGGCGAACGCATGTCGGCGTACAGGCCCAGCATTTGAATGTTGTAATTGTTGATCCACCCGATGGCAAAGAGCAGGCATCCCAGATACCACGGCAAGCGGAAGACGATCGCGACCACCACGGCCAAAATCAGCCACAAAGCGGTGGCCAGGACGACCCCGGGCGTCATCCATGCCAACGCCTGCGTGCGCGGCGGCACGGGGATGGTCTTCGCGTAGGTGAAGTTGGCGCCTTGTCGGGAGACGGCCGAGGCGGAGATCATGCTCGAGCCCGAGGTGATCGCGCTGAAGCCCGTGACCGCGAGCACCATGATCCAGGCGGATTCGCGCCAGGCGCCGGTGGCAAAGAGCAGCCGCATCATATCGAGCATGCCGGCGGCTTGGGCTTGGCCGGCCGAGGAGGTGACGAGGCCGATCACGAAAATGATGATCATGAAGAACGGAACGAGGAACGCGGGCAGAATGGTCTGCGTAAAGAACGTCGGGGTCCGCATCAAAAGTCTGAAATCATTGCGCACGAGCGCTCGATACGGCGAGACGCTTCGCAACGCTTTGTGTTTCATCTGATCCGTCAAGGCATGTTTTTTGCGGCTTCCGCCTTGCATGCCGAGGACGCCGGGCAGGTAAAGGCGATCGGCCGCCCACAGCATGAGGCCGACGAGCAGCGCGACGAGGGCGAGATTGGCCAGCCCGTACCACAGCGTGTTCAGGTTGCCCGCGTTCATCAGCATGGCGGCGCCGAGCCAAGACGACGGCACGAATTTCAGCGCGTTCAACACCGGTTTCGGCGTGCCGTCCGCGAACGCCTCCAGTGCGGGGATTCCCTCCGACGAGGTGGACAGGTTCATGACAATCACCAAGGCCAACACCAAGACGATCGAAATGATCGAGGCGATCAGCTGAAAACGGTCTTTGTTGTGCGCGAATTTCGTAAACCGCATGAGGAGCATGATGATGATCGTCATGACGGCGAAGGGGCCCACCATGACGAGGAGCATCATGGGCAAGACTTGCAGGTAATACGGCCACGGTCGCGCGGTCACGATGCCGTGCGTAATGAGTCCCGGCAAGAAGGCCAACAAGGTCATCATGGCCACCGGAATGAACGATTGGGTCAATTTCGCGGCGGTGATGGTCGACGGCTTCAGGGGCAAGGTCAGCAAGATCTGCACTCCGCTTTCGTGGTACATCATCGAGATCGTCTGCAAGATGCCGAACACGATGAGGAACGCGGGGGCGATGATGGCGATGAACTGCAAAAAGGCGTCCGCCGTGCCCGTCTCATACAGGGCATTGGACAGCGGCAGCGCAAAGAGCACGGAGTACATCGCGAAGACCAGCATCAGGAAGACAAAGAGCGCGACGGTCGAGGCGCGCGAGGCTTTCTTCTTCTTCTTTTTCCGCCGGTTGGTCTGGCTCTGTATGAGCGAGCCGAGCATCTCGTGCCACAGCGGGCGCATGACGGTGAGGTATTGTTTCATAATGCGCCGTCCTCTCACGCATCGTCGCCGAGCTTCGCCGCCACGGCGTCGGTCTCGTCCTCGTCCGCGGCGCCGACCAGGCGCAGGAACAACGACTCGAGCGACGCGTCTTCGGCGTGGTTGGCTTTCAATTCATCGATGGTTCCGACGAAGAGCAATTTGCCGTCGTCGATGATCCCCAGGCGATCGCAGATTTTCTCGGCGACTTCCAGCACGTGCGTCGAAAACAAGACCGTCTTGCCGGCGTCGGCATGTTGGCGCATCAGCTGCTTTAATTCGAACGACGCCGCGGGGTCCAAGCCCGTCATCGGCTCGTCGAGCAGCCACGCTTCGGGGTTGTGCAGGAGCGCACCGGTGAGGATCAGCTTTTGCTGCATGCCGTGCGAATACGTTTGAATCAATTCGCCGAGATCGTTTTGGATCTTAAAGAGCGTCGTCAATTCATCGATGCGCGCTTCGCGGGTGGCTTCGTCGATGCCGTAAACGTCCGCGATGAAGCTCAGATATTCGATGCCTTTCAAGCGCAAGAACATGGCCGGATGGTCGGGGACGAAGGCAAACGATCGTTTGGCCTCGATCGGATCGTCGAGGATGCTGATGCCGTTGACGGAGATCTCGCCTTGGTCCGGTTCGAGCAGCCCCGTGATCATTTTCAGCGTGGTGGTTTTGCCCGCGCCGTTTGGGCCCAAGAACCCAAAAATTTCACCGGGTTGAATATGCAAGGTCAGATCATCGACCGCGTTGCGGACGCCGTCGTAGCTTTTGCTGACATGTTTCAAATCGATCATCCCATACTCCTCACTTTATGCAGGGGTTGCATCGCGTGTTCTGCCGAATAAGACGGGGTTTTAAGGGGAAACCCACATCGCTCTTGATTATAGGAAATGCCCCAAACCAATTCAACCGAAGACGTCATGTCCATGCGAAGGTTACGTAAAGTCTTCGACAATTGTAAAAAAGATGTGATCGGGATGGCCGCGGATGCCCGCCGTCCTTTGTTTCGGACGTGGGCGCCGCGCGACCGTTTATTTGACAAGCCCCCCGTGATTTGCCATAATGGCGAGGCTGACTTTTTGTCAAATGCGGCCATGGCGGAATTGGCATACGCGCACGTTTGAGGGGCGTGTGGGAGACCGTACGAGTTCGAATCTCGTTGGCCGCACCAATCGAAGCCTCGTGACGCCATGTCGCGAGGCTTTCGCGTATAATGAAGCGAGTGATCACGAAAGGAGCCAGGCGTGTCGGACACTCGAACGCACCCGTATCGGGACTTTTGCATCAGCGAGGACGTGGTCGCGTTGTCGGAACGCGCGATGGCGGCATCGGCCGCCGCGTTTGAACGCGTCGACCGCGTGGCCGCCGCATGCGAACGTCGTGTGCTCCGCTCCTTTCAGCTCGCACACGTTTCCGAGAGTCATTTTTCCGCGAAAACGGGCTATGGATACGACGATGCCGGTCGCGAACGCGCCGAGGCCGTGTTTGCACATGCGTTCGGGGCGGAGGATGCGTTGGTTCGACTGCAATTCGGTTCGGGCACGCATGTGCTGGCGACATGTCTGCGCGCGCTACTGGTTCCCGGCGACGATCTTTTGATCGCGACGGGTCGTCCGTACGACACGATCTTGCCGACGTTGGGACACATCGTCTCGGCCGAGACGGGTGAGCTCGAATACGATGAAGATTACGCGACCTCGCTGGCCCGTCACGGCGTCAAAACGCGCATGGTCGATCTCTTGCCCGACGGCACGGTCGACCTCCGATCGCTCGAACGCCATCTTTTGCCCGAGACCAAGATGGTCTACGTGCAGCGTTCCCGCGGTTACACGACGCGTCCGGCGCTCCGATCGCGCGATGTCGGCGCCGTCGCGGAGACCGTCCGCGCGGCGGGCTCCGATGCGATCGTGTTTGTCGACAATTGTTACGGCGAGTTTGTCGAGGCGACGGAGCCGACGGATCACGGCGCCGACCTCATCGCCGGTTCCCTCATTAAAAATCCCGGCGGCGGGCTTGCGCCGTGCGGCGGCTACATCGCCGGTCGCGGCGATTTGATCGAGATCGTTGCCGACGGCATGACGGCCGCCGATGTCGGGCGACATGTCGGACCGTCCTTGGGATTTTCACGCCTGGTGCTCGAAGGCCTGTATTTGGCGCCGCGTGCCGTGGCGTCCGCACTCAAAGGCGCGATTCACGCAGCCCATCTTTTCCGTTTGGCGGGGTTTGAGACGCACCCCGATCCCGACGCGATTCGCGGCGATCTCGTGCAGACGATTCGCCTGAACGCCCCGGAGCGTCTCACGGCCTTTTGTCGTGCCGTGCAAGCGGCGTCGCCCGTGGATGCGTTCGTGACGCCCGTGCCGTCGCCGATGCCCGGCTACGATGTCGACATCATCATGGCGTCGGGCTCGTTCATTCAAGGATCCACGATCGAATTATCGGCCGACGGTCCGCTTCGTCCGCCGTACGATGTGTTCGTGCAGGGCGGCCTCACGTTTGAGCAAGCGCGCATCGGGGCCATGCGGGCCCTGGAAGCGGTTCGTGCCTTGGATAAGGAGGCCGCCGATGGCCGATGAGACACGTCGGGCGACGACGGATGAATTGGCCGCCAAACGCAAGAAGACGCATCGTCGGCTGCGCGTCCGTTGGATCGCGATGATGTTGCTCGTGATTGTGACGGTGGCCGTGACGATCGGCGCCATCGTGTTCATCTTGACGCGCGGCGAGGAGGCGCCGCGGATGGCCTTCCTCATCCGAGAATCGGTGGACGTGCTCGAACCGTGCGAAGCCGTCTACCTCGGGCAGGGGACGAGCGTCCACGCCATGGCGTCGGGATTTTTGGTGCCTTTGGTCGAGGACAACGTCCGCGTGGCCAACGGCGACCGCGTGGCCGTCATCATCGACGACCGCAACAAACCGCTGCTGGATCGTTACCATGCGGCACAGGACGCGTGCGACGCCTTTTTGGTGGCGGACAGCGGAATCGGTGACATCACGGCCCATCCGTTTCCGCAGTCGCACGTCGACAGCCAACTGAGGAACGCCATCACGCGTCTGAGTCGCACGTCCGCGACGGGCGATCTCACCGAATTTAAAAATGCGATGACGTCGTTGCGCCTCACCTTTGATCAGATGCACGAGGACATTCGCGGCCGCACCGGCGACGGAGAGACCTGGGATGCGTTGGTGCGTGAGCGCGATCAGGCGCGCTCGGCGGTGATCGATGTGGCCCGCGACATCGTGGTCGCTCCGTTGTCCGGGCACGTGTCGTTCGGTATTCAGCCGAGCGAACAGACGCTGGATTGGACGGAATACGCCGACGTGCTCACGCGCGGGGAGGCGTTGCTTTCCGAAGAATCGGCGCCGGTCGATGTGCGCTACCACGACGTCACGTCCGGGCAGCGCGTCGCCATGATTCGGAGCTTGAGCGACCACACGCTCGTCGTCTTTTTGCCGCCGGTTGCCGCCGCGGACGACGTACCGTTTTCGCGCGGTCAAGCCGTGGATTTGCAATTCAAACATCAGGGGCTGGAGCTCAAGGGATGTCGCGTCGAGCGGGTGGACCCGCGCGATGACGTATGTATCCTATATATGACGTGCGACGTGATTCCGCCGGCGCTTGCGGGGCATTTCGCCCTGCGGGATGTGACGTGGCGGGCGGGCCGGACGACCGGCTTCCGGGTGGCGATCCGAAGTTTGATCGGTTACGATCCCGAGCGCCCGCGCGCCGAGTTGCGTCGAGTGGTCGACGGCATGACCGAAACGATGTCGGTCGACGTCTTGTCCGCGGACGCGCTGTACGCGATGATCGACGCCCCGGTCGGCGGAGGACTGGACGAAGCGGATTTATACGTCGTCAATCCGTGGACGATCGACGACGGTGAGTTGATTGATTGAGAAAGGCATCGATACCATGACGGATCCACGAAGGCAAGACATTCAGGCACGGCTCGACGAGGTGCGAGGCACCATGGAGGCGGCGTGTGAACGCGCCGGACGCACGATCGATGACGTCCGGCTTGTGGCCGTTTCGAAAACGTTCCCCATGAGCGATGTCCTCGAGGCCATCGCATGCGGGCAATACGATTTCGGTGAAAATCGCGTGCAAGAACTGACGCCCAAGATGGACGCCACCGAGGCCGAGTCGATCGACTGTGCCTGGCATCTGATCGGTACGTTGCAGCGCAACAAGGTAAAGTTTGTGGTGGGTCGCGTGACGCTCATCCACTCCGTGGACAGCCTGCGCCTCTTGAAGGCGATCCATCGGCACGCGAAGAACCTGGGGATTGTGCAGGATGTGCTCTTGCAGGTCAACGTTTCGGGCGAGGCCACCAAACACGGTTTTTCGCCGGACGACCTCGACCAAGTGTTCCAAGCGCGCGATCAATTTCCGAACGTTCGGATCACGGGCCTCATGACGATGGCGCCCTTTACCGATGACCCTGAAACCGCGCGTCCCGTCTTTCGCGCCTTGCGTGAACTCCGCGACCGCTGGGCGCCGTATGAACCGGACGGGGCGCTCCGAGAACTCTCCATGGGCATGTCGCAGGATTACGGCGTCGCCATCGAGGAAGGCGCCACCCTGATTCGCGTCGGATCGGCCATTTTCGGACATCGTTACACCCCTTGATTTTCCATGTATCTCAGGCGTGTGACAGCGCCGTGACGCTTTGATACGTTTCTTGCGTGCGATCGGGGCGATCCTTATAATTGAACGAGATGCCGTCCGCTTGCGACGACGGCTTTGGATTTTGCAGGAGGCCACAATGGGCAATTTCTTAAACAAACTGTTCGGCACCATGGATGACGGTTACGACGATTACGACGAGTACGATGCGTACGAGACCGTCGACCAGCGTGCCCTCGAACCGGTGCCGCAGACGGCGCCGCGTGAAGCGCGTCCGCGTCGCGGCGGTGCCTCGAGGACGGTGCCGTTTCCCGGAGCGCGTGCCGCTTCCGACAACACGGTGGTGTTGGTCGAGGCCTACGACATCGATTCGGCGTGGCCCGTCTGTGACCACGTGAAAGCCGGCCGCACCGTCATCTGCAACACGGAGAATTTGGCCCCGGACATGCGCATTCGCTTTCAAGATGTCATCTCCGGTTCGGCCTACGCCATCAAAGGCAATCTACAGGCGGTCTCGCAGTTCATCTTTGTCTTCGCGCCCGAGGCGACGTTGATCGACTTTGATGACGGACGTCTGTCCTACAGCCAATTGCGCGATGCGGGGCGCAATACATCGCCCACCGGTTTTCTGAGTGATCGGGAAGTGTCACGCTATGTCTAAAGAGAGCTACCCCTCGCTTTTGCGTTCGCCGAAAGACAAGGTCTTGATCGGCCTCGACATCGGCGGCAGCACCACCAAGGTCATCGGATTCAAACACGGCGATCTTCTGGAGGAAGCGTTTGTGCAAGCAAGCGACCCCGTCGCGTCGGCGTACGGCGCGCTCGGCAAGTTTTTGACGCTCAACCACTTGCGCCTGGAAGAAGTCGATTCGATTCATATGACGGGGGTCGGGGCGTCTTACCTCGACGGCCGTCTGCTCGAGTGTCAGACGACGGTCGTCCCGGAATTTGACTCGGTCGGCCTCGGCGGGCTCCACACCGCCCGCGTAGGCAAAGCGATCGTGGTCAGCATGGGCACCGGTACGTCACTCGTCTATGCCGAACAGCGCCACGTCCGCCACATCATCGGCTCGGGCATCGGCGGCGGCACGCTTTTGGGCTTGGCCCAGATCATGTTGAATGTCCGCGATTTCCAATCGATCAGTTCGATGGCCATCCACGGCGATCTCGGTCGGGTGGACCTTGCGGTCAGTGACATCTCCCGCTACGAGATTCCCGGGCTTGCGCCCGAGACCACCGCGTCGAACTTCGGCCGCGTCGATGACCACTATAAACCGGAAGACCTGGCGATGGGCATCACGAACCTTGTGTTTCAGCCGATCGGCACGGCGGCGGTGCTGGCCGCACGCCTGGAGAATGTCGACACCGTCGTCTTCACGGGCAACCTGTTGCGCGTGCCCAGCGGACGCCAGGTGCTCTACGAATTTTCGAACATGTACGGCATCAATGTGTTGATCCCGGACCATGCGGAGTTTGCCACGGCCATCGGGGCCGCGCTGTACGAACCGGTATAATCCGCCGATGCATGACATAAAAAAGCGCCCGATCGGGCGCTTTTTTCATGCGTCAAACGTCGCGTTACGCGTTTTTGTTTCGGATGTAGTCGTCGATCGATGCCGCGGCGGTTTTGCCCGCACCCATCGCGAGGATGACGGTGGCCGCGCCGGTGACGGCGTCGCCGCCGGCCCAGACGCCTTCCTTCGTGGTCTTTAAGGTGGTTTTGTCGGCGATGATGCCGCCCCAGCTCTCGCACTTCAAGTCGCTCGTGCACCCGCTCAACAAGGGGTTCGGGGATTGCCCGATCGCGACGATCACGGTGTCGACGTCGAGGTCGAATTCGGAGTCGGGGATGGGGACGGGGCGACGGCGTCCCGAAGCATCGGGCTCGCCGAGTTCCATGCGGATGCAGCGCATGCCGGTTACCCAGCCCGCGTCATCGCCCAAGATTTCCACCGGCGCCGTCAAGAATCGGAAGTCGATGCCTTCTTCTTTGGCGTGTTCGAATTCCTCGGCACGTGCCGGCAATTCGGCGTCCGAGCGACGGTACACGACGTAGACGTGGTCGGCACCGAGGCGCATGGCGCATCGCGCCGCGTCCATCGCGACGTTCCCGCCGCCGATGACGGCGACGTTTTTCCCCAAGTTGATCGGGGTGGCCGTCTCGGGCCAGCGCCACGCCTGCATCAGGTTGACGCGCGTCAAGAACTCGTTGGCGGAGTAGACTTGGTTGTATTGCTCGCCCGGGATGTTCATGAATCGCGGAAGTCCCGCGCCGCTGCCGATGAAAACGGCCTCGAAGCCCTGCTCGAACAGTTCGTCCAGCGACAGGATGCGACCGATGACCATGTTGCATTCGATCTTGACGCCGAGCTTTTTCAATCCTTCGATTTCCGTTTGCACGAGGTCTTTCGGCAGACGGAATTCGGGGATGCCGTACATCAGGACGCCGCCGGCGACGTGGAAGGCTTCAAAGACGGTGACGTCGTAGCCGCGTTGCGCGAGGTCGCCCGCGCACGTCAAGCCCGCGGGCCCCGATCCGACGACGGCCACGCGATGGCCGTTCGGTTCACGGCGTTCGGGATCGAGGTCTACATGGGCCAAGTGCCAATCGGCGACGAAGCGCTCGAGGCGCCCGATCGCGACGGGCTCATGCTTGATGCCGCGAACGCAGCGTGATTCGCACTGGCGTTCTTGCGGACACACGCGTCCGCACACGGCGGGCAGGCGGTTGGTCTCGGCAATGATCCGATAGGCCGCTTCGAAGTCACCTTGCGCGACCTGTTCGACAAAGGCGGGGATATGAACGTTGACGGGGCACGCGCTGACGCACGGCTTGTGTTTGCAGTTCATGCAGCGCTTGGCCTCTTCGATCGCCATCTCAGAAGTGTAGCCCAAGGCCACTTCCTCGAAGTTGCGCCGGCGTTCCATGGCCGATTGTTCCGGCATCGGTGTTTTGGTCGGTTGCATATTTGGTTTAGCCATGGCGGACCTCCCCCGTGACACGGCAACGATGGCGGCGTTCAAGTTCCGCTTCACGGTCGTGTTGTTCTTGCTCCAAATAGGCGCGTGAACGGCGAATGGCTTCGTCGAAGTCCACGAGGTGGGCATCGAAATCGGGGCCGTCGACGCACGAGAATTTGATCTCATCGCCCACGGTCAGCCGGCAGCATCCGCACATCCCGGTGCCGTCCACCATGATGGTATTCATGCTGACGATGGTCTTGATCGCGTGCGGGCGCGTCATGTCAGCCACGGCGCGCATCATGACGAGGGGACCGATGGCGATGACGAGGTCGTAGGCCACCCCCTCATCGAGCCGCTCCCGCAGGATGTCCGTGACGAAGCCTTTACGTCCGCTGGATCCGTCGTCGGTGATCATGTAAAAATGCTCGGACGCCGCCTCCATCTCGTCGGCCAAAATAATCAGGTCTTTCGTCCGGAAGCCCGCGATGACATCGACCTTGGCGCCGATGTCGTGCAGGTATTTCGCTTGCGGATAGGCGATGGCCACGCCCAAGCCGCCGCCGATGACGGCCACGCGTTTACCGGCGCAGTCGTCCAATTCGGACGGTCGACCCAAGGGGCCGACGAAGCTGGCGATCGTCTCGCCCGCCTGTTTGTCGCCCAAACGCATGGTGGATTTGCCGACCATCTGGAAAATAATCGTCACGGTGCCTCGTTCGGGGTCGACACCGGCCACCGTCAGGGGAACGCGTTCGCCGCCTTCTTCCACGCGGAAGATGATGAATTGTCCCGGCAATGCCTTCCGGGCAATGAGCGGCGCCTCGATCTCCATCAACACCGTTTCTCGGTTGAGTTGTCGTCGCGTTACGATTTTGTTCAAGAACGCATCATTCCTTTCTTCGAAGATTTCAATCAAAATAATCTCTTGTCGATCATATCACAATCGACCTTTTAATATGTAATGTAAGAGCATGCCCAACCGGTTAAAATTCCGTCAAACATGGCATCTCAACGCCCGAGTCCATAGTGAAATCCGTCCGACGAGAAATTTTTCAACGACTTTTTTCAGGCTCACCGAAAACGCGAACCTCAAGGTTCGATCAAAAGACTACGGCACGAGCGATTTCAGCGATTCCGACGTTGTAAAAAAACAATTTTAAAATTGTTACGATTCATGGTTGACAAGGGCATCAATGCCTGATATCCTAGCAGGGCGCGTTTCGGGAGGAGCGTGCGGTTGGACCTTGAAAATTGAACAGTGCGAACAAGACGGGACCTTGATTCCTTTAGAAACGGAATTTAAGGAAGCGGACAGACAAGTAATTAAGAGCCGAATGAGCTCTCAAGATTTTACATGAGAGTTTGATCCTGGCTCAGGATGAACGCTGGCGGCGTGCTTAACACATGCGAGTCGAACGGAGTGCATT
>JBMNTA010000002.1:0-94505 GCA_050945495.1 Saccharofermentanales bacterium | reverse complement strand
CGTTCGCGGCGGCGGCCGCAAGCCGTTCCGTCAAAAGGGAACCGGTCGCGCGCGTCAAGGTTCGATCCGCGCTCCCAACCACGTCGGCGGCGGTGTGGTGTTCGGGCCGAGTCCCCGATGCTACCGTGTCCGTCTGCCGAAGCGTGTGCGTCGTCTCGCGTTGTTTTCGATGCTCTCGTCGAAAGCCAAGGACGAGAAGTTGATCGTTCTCGACGATCTCGCGATCGAGAACGGCAAGACGCGCAACATGGTTCAAGTTTTGAAGGCCATCGGCGCCGACTCGTCGTCGCTCATCGTGACGACCGGCAAGCGCGACGATGTCGTTCGCTCCGCCCGCAACATTGTCGGCGTGAAAACAGCGCCCGTGAACGCGTTGTCGGTCCTCGATCTGCTGAAGTACGATCGCTTGATCGCGACCCGCGAAGCGCTTGAAACGCTGGAGGAGGTCTACGCGTCATGAAAAACCCGCACGACATTATCTTAAAACCGATCATTACCGAGCAAAGTATGATGGATACCGTTCTCGGGAAATATACGTTCGTTGTCGCGAAAGACGCGACGAAGACAGAGATTGGCAAGGCATGCGAACAGTTGTTTGACGTCAAAGTCATCGGAGTCAATACGATGCGTTTGTCGGGCAAACAGCGCCGCATGGGCAAAACGGTCGGTCGCACGGCATCCTGGAAAAAGGCCGTCGTGACCATCGACGTCGATCCCGAACCGGAGACCTACCTTGGCAAAGGTGGCAAGGTCGAGACGATTTCGAAAAAATACAAGACCGAGATCGCTGAATTCGGATTCGGCCAGTAACGCCGATCGCGAGACAGAAGAAGGAGATTATTATGGCTACCAAAAGCTATCGACCGACTTCACCCGCCAGAAGGCAAATGACGGGCGCCGACTATTCCGAATTGACGAAGAAAGCACCCGAAAAGCCTTTGCTCACGGCGAAGAAGAAGAACGCAGGCCGAAATCATCACGGTCGCATCACGGTCCGCCATCGCGGCGGCGGCAATCGCCAGAAATACCGTGTCATCGACTGGAAACGCAATAAGACCGATATCCCGGCCAAAGTGGCCGCGATTGAATACGACCCGAACCGCACGGCATTCATCGCCTTGATCGTTTACGCCGACGGCGAAAAGAGCTACATCCTGGCCCCGCACGGCCTGGACGTGGGCGATACCGTCATGGCGGGCGACGACGTCGACATCGACGACGGCAACTGCCTGCCCCTGGCGAACATTCCCGTCGGCACGCAAGTGCACAACGTGGAATTGAACCCCGGTCACGGCGGACAGCTCGTTCGCGCGGCCGGTACGTCGGCGCAATTGTTGGCGAAAGAAGGCCGTTACGTGACGCTGCGCATGCCCTCGGGCGAGACGCGCATGGTGTTGCAAAACTGCCGCGCCACCGTCGGGGTCGTCAGCAACATCGAAAACGAAATCCGTAACATCGGCAAAGCCGGTCGCAAACGTCACATGGGACGTCGTCCTCACGTGCGCGGCTCGGCCATGAACCCGGTCGATCACCCCCACGGCGGCGGTGAAGGCAAGGCGCCCATCGGACATCCGAGTCCGTTGTCGCCCTGGGGCAAACCGACGCTCGGTTATCGTACCCGCAAACGCAACAAGACGACCGATCGCATGATCGTCAGACGGCGCACGAAACGCTAAGGATGGAGGAGATAGCATGAGTCGTTCCGCAAAGAAAGGCTATTTCGTTGACGAGAAGCTTTTACAACGCGTCATCGAATTAAACGAAAAAAACGAGCACCGCGTGTTGAAGACGTGGTCGCGCGCCTCCACCATTTTCCCGGAGATGGTGGGTCACACCATTGCCGTCCACGACGGTCGCAAACATGTGCCGATCTACATCACCGAAGAGATGGTGGGTCATAAGCTCGGTGAGTTCGCTCCGACGCGGACGTTCCGAGGCCACGCCAGCGCCGAAAAACGCGCCCGCCTGGTCTAGATTGTGGAGGAGGAAGCACTGTGGCTAAAGAAGTATTAAGCAGTCAAACGTTGCTCGATCGCCGCGAAGAGATCCTGGCCGAACGGCAGAAGGAGACGCGACGCAATCAGAAGCAACGCGTGTTGACGAAGCGCGAGCGCAAAGTCTTGGGCATCGGTCGCGATGTCGGCAAGGCGGAGCTCAAGCACCTTCGCATCAACGCATTTAAAGTGAACGCCCTGATCCGTGAAATCGTCGGCAAACCGCTCGAAGAAGCGTATGCCATCTTGCAATATACGCCGCATGCGGCCGCTCAACCGCTGACCAAGCTCTTGAAGTCGGCCGAAGCCAATGCCGTCAACAACAACGGGTTGGCCGCGGAGGCGCTGTACGTCGCGTCGATGAACGCGACCCAGGGCCCGACGCTGAAACGTTGGCGTGCCCGCGCTCGCGGCATGGCGACGCGCATCAACAAACCCACGTGCCACGTGAGCGTCGTATTGAAAGAAAGGGAGCAGGAGGTTTAAGCATGGGTCAGAAAGTCAATCCCCACGGTTTACGCGTCGGCGTCATCAAGGACTGGGATTCGCGTTGGTATGCCGATAAAGATAACTTCGCGCGCTACCTTGTCGAAGATAAAAAGATCCGTGACTTTGTCAAAGCGGAGACGGAACGCGCGGGCGTGTCCCGCATCGAAATCGAACGCCTCGGCGACGATAAGACGACGATCACGATCACAACCGGCAAGCCCGGCATCATCATTGGCCGCGGCGGCGCCGAAATTGAAAATTTGAAAAAGAAACTGACGAAGAAATTCGGCCGCACCTTTTACATCAATGTCAAAGAAGTGCGCAACGTCGACTGTGAAGCGCAGCTCGTCGCCGAAAACATTGCCCATCAGCTCGAGGAGCGCATTTCGTTCCGTCGCGCGATGAAACAGGCGATCGGCCGCGCCATGAAGAACGGCGCGAAGGGCATCAAGACGATGGTGTCCGGCCGTCTCGGCGGTGCGGAAATCGCGCGCTTCGAACAGTATCGCGAAGGGACGATCCCTCTGCATACGTTGCGTGCCGACATCGATTACGGCTTTGCGGAAGCGAAGACCTCGTACGGCCGCATCGGCGTCAAAGTTTGGATTTATAAGGGTGAGGTCTTGACCGTCAAGAACGTCCCCGACAACGAAAAGGAGGCGAACCCCGATGTTAATGCCTAAACGTGTTAAACGCAGAAAACAACACCGCGGGCGCATGAAGGGCAAAGCGCTTCGAGGCAATAAGGTGACCTACGGTCAGTACGGCATCCAAGCGACGGAACCGTGCTGGATCACCGGCAACCAGATCGAAGCCGCGCGTATCGCCATCAACCGTTACTTCCGCCGCGGCGGCACCGTCTGGATCAAGATTTTCCCGGACAAGCCCGTGTCGAAGAAACCGGCCGAAACGCGTATGGGTAAAGGTAAAGGCGCCCCCGAATATTGGGTGGCCGTCGTCAAACCCGGTCGCGTGCTCTTTGAGGTCGCCGGTGTTTCGGAAGAAAAGGCCCGTGAGGCGCTGCGTCTCGCGGCACATAAACTGCCCTGCAAAGTGAAATTCATCAAAAGCGAACGCGAATTCACCGAAGAAGAAATCGCGAAATACGCCGAAGTCCAAGTCTTCGATATCCCGGACGAGCTGCTCTCCGACGACGAACTGGCCGAACAAGCCGAAGAGGCCGGCGAGATCCTCGGTGAAGGCGAGGAAGGCGAAGCGGTCGACGGTGACGCCGAAGGCGGCGCCGACGACGAGGCGAGTGAGTAGGAGGTCTGCGCATGAAAGCGAAAGAATTACGTACCAAGAACCAGACCGAGCTCGAGCAAGAGCTTCAAGAGCTGAAAAAAGAGCTTTTCAAGCTCCGCTTCCAACACGCGACGAACCAGTTGGCCAACCCGATGGAGCTGAAACGTGTCAAGCGCGACATCGCGCGCGTCAAGACCGTCATGCGCCAATTTGAACTCGGCCAAGTCGCCACGAGATAGGGGACAGAACGATGAGTGAACGTAATAACAGAAAACAGCGTGTCGGTACGGTCGTCAGCGACAAGATGGACAAAACGGTGATCATCGCCGTGACCGAACACATCCGGCACCCGCTTTATAAGAAATACATCAAGCGTACCGTCAAGATGAAGGTCCACGACGAGCACAACGAGTGCGGCGTCGGCGACCGCATCCGTGTGATGGAGACGAGACCGATCAGCCGCGACAAGCACTGGCGCCTCGTGGACATCATCGAGAAGGCCCAATAAGCCGATCGTTCATGGAGGATACGTCATATGATTCAAGTTCAATCGAGACTGAAATCGGCCGATAACACCGGCGCCAAGCAACTGATGTGCATCAAGGTGCTCGGCGGTTCGGGCCGTCGTTACGCCAACGTGGGCGACGTCATCGTCTGCTCCGTGAAAGAGGCGACGCCGGGCGGCACCGTTCGCAAGGGCGACGTCGTCCAAGCGGTGGTCGTTCGGACCAAGAAGGGCATCCGTCGCAAGGACGGGTCCGTCATCCGGTTTGACGAGAACGCGGCCGTGATTTTGAAGGAAGATGGCAACCCGCAGGGCACGCGCATCTTCGGCCCCATCGCTCGCGAATTGCGTGAGAAGAATTACATGAAGATTCTCTCGCTTGCGCCGGAGGTCTTGTAATGGCAAAGGAGAAAACGATGTCTCGCAATAAAGTACATGTCCGCGTGGACGACAACGTCTACGTTTTGAATGGTAAAGACGCGGGCAAGACGGGCAAGGTCATCGCGGTGTTCCCGAAAGAAGGCCGTGTCATCGTGGAAGGCGTCAACATCGCGACGCGCCACGTCAAGCCTCGTTCGCAACAGCAGCGCGGCGGCATCATCCACCAGGAAATGCCGATCGACGCGTCGAACGTCATGCTCGTCTGCGCCAAGTGCAAACGCCCGACGAAAGTTGGCAGACGGATCAACGACAACGGCGATAAAGTGCGATTCTGCAAATCGTGCGATGCCGAGATCTCCGTGATCCGCGAAGGAAAGAAGGCTGACTGATGAATCGACTGAAAGAAAAATACCTCGAATTGCAGGATGACCTGATGAAGGAATTCGGTTATTCCTCCATCATGGAAGTTCCGCGCCTCGAAAAGATCGTCTTAAACGTCGGCGTCGGCGACGTTCGCGAAGATCCGAAAGCCGTCGAATCGGCGATCCGCGATTTGACGACGATTTCCGGCCAAAAGC
Source organism: Saccharofermentanales bacterium (assembly GCA_050945495.1). Taxonomy (GTDB): domain Bacteria; phylum Bacillota; class Clostridia; order Saccharofermentanales; family DTU023; genus UBA4923. Next base: position 89,313 of record JBMNTA010000002.1, on the reverse strand, counting down.
CGATCGTCACCTACGCGAAGAAATCGGTCGCGAACTTCAAGCTGAGAGAGGGCACGCCGAACGGTGTCAAAGTGACGATCCGCGGCGAGCGCATGTATGAATTTCTCGATAAGTTGATCAGCATCGCGTTGCCGCGTGTCCGCGACTTCCGCGGCGTGAACCCGAACTCGTTTGACGGTCGGGGCAACTACTCGCTCGGCGCTCGCGAACAGCTCATCTTCCCGGAGATCGACTACGACAGCATTGACAAAATCAACGGCCTCGACATCGCCATCGTCACCACGGCTGACACGGACGAAGAAGCGAAGGCACTTTTGAGCGGTCTCGGGATGCCGTTCCGGAAATAGGGGGAAAACCATGGCGAAAAAATCGCAGATCATTAAATCACAACGCGAACCGAAATTTTCAACGCGTCATAAGAACCGTTGCAAACTCTGTGGGCGTCCGCACGCGTACATCCGCAAGTTCGGTATTTGCCGTCTGTGCTTCCGCGAACTCGCGTACAAGGGGCAAATTCCCGGCGTCCGCAAGGCCAGCTGGTAAGGAGGAAAGATCATGCACGTGACCGATCCAATCGCGGACATGCTGACACGCATCCGCAACGCCGGACGAGCCGGCAAAATGACGTGTGACATTCCCGCGTCGAACATGAAACGCGCCATCGCCGACATCTTGGTCGACGAAGGTTACCTCGAGCGTGTGGCGTTCCATGACGACGGGAAACAAGGTGTGTTGAACGTCACCTTGAAATATTACGGTTCGAAACCGGTCATCACCGGGATTAAACGCATCTCGAAACCGGGCCTGCGCGTGTACGCCGATGTCGATCATCTGCCGCGCGTCCAAAACGGGCTCGGCATCGCGATCATCTCGACGTCGCAAGGCGTCATGACCGATAAACATGCCCGCCAATCGAAGATCGGCGGCGAAGTATTGGCCTACGTCTGGTGACGCGGGCACACTCTGAAAAGAGTCTCTCTTACGAAGACTTTCAATCTTAAGAGCAGGAGGACACTTATGTCGAGAATTGGAATCATTCCAATCGCGATCCCCGAAGGCATCGATGTCGTCGTGGAGGGCAATGAAGTCCGCGTCACGCGTGACAAACAGACGCTCACCCAGACGATCCACGAGGGCATTCGGGTTCACGTCGAAGACGGCCACGTGCTCGTCGATCGCGACAACGACCTGCGCGAAACGCGGGCGTTGCACGGCCTCACTCGGTCCTTGATCAACAACATGATCATCGGCCTGAAAGATGGCTTTTCCAAGAATTTAGAGATTGTCGGCACGGGCTATCGCGCCCAGAAGGAAGGCAATCGTTTGGTCTTGAACCTCGGGCATTCGCATCCCGTCGTTTTTGAAGAACCGGAAGGCATCACGTTTGAACTTCCGTCGGCGACGCGCATCATCGTCAAGGGCGCTGACAAGCAATTGGTCGGCGAATTGGCGGCCAAGATCCGCGCTTCGCGTCCGCCCGAACCGTACAAGGGTAAAGGCGTCCGTTATGCCGGCGAAGTCCTCCGACTCAAAGTCGGCAAATCCGGTGTGAAGTAAGGAGCGTGACCAATGATTAAAAAAGAACCACGCAATCAGATTCGTCGTCGCCGCCACGCCCGTGTGCGCAAACATGTGAGCGGAACGGCCGAACGCCCGCGTCTCTGCGTCTTCCGCAGTGCCTCGAACATCTACGCGCAAGTGATCGACGATGAACGCCACCACACGTTGGTCGCGGCGTCATCGCTCGAACCCGCCATCAAGAAATCGACCCCGAACGGGGGGAATGTCGAAGCGGCCAAAGCCGTCGGCACCTTGATTGCGGAAAAAGCGTTGGAAGCCGGCATTAAGTCCGTCGTGTTTGACCGCGCCGGATACCCGTATCACGGTCGCGTCGCCGCGTTGGCGGAAGCCGCTCGTGAAGCCGGGCTCGACTTTTAGGGAGACAGACAATGAGAAGAGATAAACAACGGGACAAACGTGACAGAAGAGACGAACGCGACAACGAACTGCAAGAGCGCGTCATCCATATCGGCCGTGTGGCGAAAACCGTCAAGGGCGGCCGCAACTTCCGCTTCACGGCGCTCGTGATCGTCGGAGACGGCGAAGGTCGCGTCGGCAAAGGACTCGGCAAATCGAGCGAAATTCCGGAGGCGATTCGCAAAGGCATCGACGAAGCGAAGAAGAATATGTTTGAAGTCGCGATGTACAAGACGACGATTCCTTATGAGGTGACGGGTAAGTTCGGCGCCGCGCGCGTCATGCTGAAACCGGCCGCCGCCGGTACCGGCGTCATCGCGGGCAACGTCGTCCGCGCCGTCTGCGAGTTGGCGGGCATCAAAGACATCCGCACGAAATCGCTCGGAAGCCCCAACCCGAACAACATCGTCAACGCGACGATTGAGGGATTGAAGTCGCTCCGTACGCTGGAACAAGTCGCCGAAATCCGCGGAAAGAATCCGCGCGAGATCCTGTAAGGAGGGTGACCCATGGGTTTGCTTAAAATCACATTGCTGCGCAGCACGAACGGCGTTCCGAAAGATCAGATCGCGACCGTGCACGCGCTCGGCCTCAGAAAGATTGGCCATGCGGTGATCCAACAAGACAACGACGCCATCCGCGGCATGGTCCGCAAAGTGCGCCATTTGGTCGTCGCGGAGCCATACGAAGGAGAAGACGATGAAACCTTGTGATCTTAAACCGGTCCCCGGATCGAATCCGAAAGCATCGCGCGTCGGTCGCGGCCGTTCATCCGGCAGCGGCAAGACGTCGGGACGCGGTCAGAAGGGCCAAAAATCCCGCTCGGGCGGCAACGTGCGCCAGCAATTCGAAGGCGGCCAAATGCCCTTGTACCGTCGTGTTCCGAAGCGCGGTTTTAACAATAAACGTTTTGCGAAACACTACATCACCGTCAACGTCGGCGATTTGATGCGCATGGACGAAGGCGATGTCGTGACCGCGGAAACGTTGGCCGAACGCGGCATCATCCGTTTGCCGAACGTCAACGACGGACTGAAAGTTCTCGGGGGCGGAGAGCTCTCGAAGAAACTTGACGTGAAGGCGAAAGCGTTCACAGCTTCGGCCAAAGAAAAAATAGAACAGGCCGGAGGGTCGTGTGAGGTGATCTGATGGGTGATATGTTAAAAACGCTTGTCAACGCCTGGAAAATTCCCGACCTGCGCCGGAAGATCTGGTTTACGCTGTTTGCGATTTTGATTTTCCGACTCGGCACGGCGGTTCCGACGCCGATGATCGATACGGTCGCGTTCGCCGCGTTGGTGGATCGGTTTGGTCAATTGGGCCAATTCCTGGACATCATCTCCGGCGGTGCGTTTAAGTCCGTTTCGATTCTCGCGCTCGGCATTTCGCCGTATATCAACGCCTCGATCATCATGCAGCTTTTGACGTTTGCCATCCCAGCACTCGAACGACTGCAAAAGGAAGGCGAAGAAGGCCAAAAGAAAATTCAGCGTATCACGCGCTACGTGATGCTCGGACTGTCGATCGTCATGTCGACGTCGTATGCGTTGTTGACCCGCGGCGCCACCACTCCGGGCATCCCCGAATGGGTGAGCCTCGTGGTCGTCATCATCAGCTTTACGGCCGGTGCCGCCTTTGTCATGTGGCTCGGTGAACAGATCGACCAATATGGCATCGGCAACGGCATCTCACTGATCATCTTCATCGGCATCGCCAGTCGACTCCCTTCGGGCGTCGCTCGCTTGTTTGTGTACTTCCAGAGCCTGACGGCCACCCGCAACGTCTGGTTGGCGCTTCTGCTCGTCATTGTCGTCGTGCTCATTTTCTTGGCGATCATCACGCTCGTCGTCTTTATTCAAAGCGCCGAGCGCCGGATCCCCGTGCAGTATACGAAGCGCGTCGTCGGCCGCAAGGTCTACGGCGGTCAGAGCACGTACTTGCCGATCAAAGTCAACCAATCGGGTGTGTTGCCCGTCATCTTCGCCATGTCCGTCTTGATGGTGCCGTCGACGATCGCATCGTTCTCCGGCGCCCGCACGAAGTTCGGGCAGTGGCTCATGACATTTAACACGAACCCCGTGTATTACGTGTTGTATGCCGTATTGATCATCGCGTTCACGTTCTTCTACTCGATGATCAGCTACAACCCGGTCGACATCGCGAACAACCTGCAGAAGAACGGCGGCTACATCCTGGGCATCCGCCCCGGACGTCCGACGGCCGAATTCATCGGTCGAACGGCGCGCCGACTCAACTGGTTTGAGGCCGTCTTCCTCGTGGTGCTCGTGTCGCTCCCGTCGATTCTCGGCGCCGTGACCAACTTCCACGGCATCTGGTTCGGCGGCACGGCGGTGCTGATCTTGGTCGGCGTCGCGATGGACATCGTGAACCAACTCGAAGCGCAGATGTTGATGCGCCACTACAAAGGATTTTTGGACTAATGATTAAACGCGTCATCATGTTGGGTGCCCCCGGAAGCGGGAAGGGCACGTGGTCGAAACGGCTGGCGGACGCCTACAAGCTTCCCCACGTTTCCACGGGCGATCTGTTCCGCCGCGAGGCGGCGAGCGACAGCGCCTTGGGCCGCGAGCTTCGCTCCTATATGGATGCGGGCATGCTCGTGCCCGACGATGTGACGATTCAAATCGTTGAGCAAGCGTTGGTCCACGGCATCGGTCGTGACGGATTCATCCTCGATGGATTCCCGCGGACGATCCCGCAGGCCGAGGCGCTCGACGAGATGATGGACAAGAACGGTTGGGCGATCGACATCGTCGTTCTCTTGGAGATCGATCCGGAGATCCTGGTGGATCGCGCCGTCGCCCGCCGTGTATGCCAATCGTGCGGCCAGCCGTACAACGTCAAGTTGTTCCCGCCGAAAGAAGACGGCGTCTGCGATCTGTGCGGAGGCGACGTCATTCAACGCAGCGACGACAACGAGACGACGGTGATGCGCCGCTATGCGACGTACGAAACGAAGACCGCGCCGCTGATCGACTACTACCGCGATCGCGGCTTGGTCGCCACGTTTGAGAACAACGGTCCGCCCGACGAGGCGGCCGAACGGCGCTTTTTCGCGGCGATCGATGAGCAGATCGACGCGTAAAGCTCAGGAGAGAAGGATCCCGGCATGATTATTTTGAAATCCAACGACGACATCGCTCGCATGCGCCGCGCAGGCGCGGTCGTTGCCGAGGTCTTTGAAGCCGTTGAACCGCTGATGATTCCGGGGACGGTGACGCGTGACATCGATCGCGTCGCCCACGACGTGATCGTCGGCGCCGGCGCCATCCCGTCCTTTCTCGGATACGACGGGCAGGGCCCCACACCTTTCCCGGGCTCGACATGCATTTCGATCGACGAGGAAGTCGTTCACGGATTCCCGTCCGATCGCGTCTTGGAAGACGGCATGATCGTGTCTGTGGACGTCGGGGCATGCCTGGACGGATTCCACGGGGACGCCGCGCGCACCTACATCGTCGGCGATGTGCCCGATCGCGTCCGCGAACTCGTTCGCGTGACGGAGGAAGCGTTCTGGAAGGGCCTCGAACAGGCTCGACCGGGGAACAGGATCGGGGATATCTCCGCCGCGGTTCAAGCCCACGCCGAGGCGCACGGGTTCAGCATCATTCGGGAATTGACCGGCCACGGCGTCGGCACCGAATTGCACGAGGACCCGAACGTGCCGAATTACGGTCGTCGCGGACGCGGCGTCCGACTCGCTGAAGGGATGACCTTGGCCCTGGAGCCGATGGTCGCCATGGGATCGCGTCACATCGCGATCGCTTCGAACGATTGGACGTTCGTCATGCGGGACGGCATGCCGGCCTCGCATTACGAAAACACGTTTGTGATCACCGCGGACGGCCCCGTCGTCCTGACAATGCCGGAAAGCCCGGGGGCCTGATGAACATCGATTTGCCGGAGCGTTTCACGCCGGGCACATTGGTGCAGTCCACTCAAGGCCACGATCGAGGCAGATTCTACATCGTCCTCGATCGGCAAAGCGACGGACGTCTTTGCCTGACGGACGGTCGGGCGCACGGCACGGGGCGGCCGAAAGTAAAAAACACGAAGCATGTCCGGTCCTTCGGACAGCTGATGGAAGCACATGACGCAGAGGCCTTGTTCGCCGAGACGGCGAACGCCCGCGAGAGCGACACGAAGATTCGTCAAGCGATCGCCCAATGGGTCGAACGTCACACATACCGAAACGAGTGACCCGCCCAACGGGTCCATACGGGGGAGTATATGCCGAAAGAAGAAGCCATTGAAGTCAAAGGAGTCGTCGTCGACGCAATGCCGAATGCCATGTTTCGCGTTCGCTTGGAAAATGGATTCGAAGTGATCGCGCACATCTCCGGCAAACTGAGACAGAATTACATCCGTATTTTGACGGGGGATCATGTCACGGTTGAATTGTCGCCGTACGACCTGACACGCGGGCGCATTACCTGGCGCTCCAAGTAGCCTGTATTTGACATAGCGAAGGCGCTCGGGGTAAAATTACCAGCTGTGCGTCCTATGCGACCGGGAGGAGGAAATAACCCATGAAAGTGAGACCATCGGTCAAACCCATCTGTGAGAAATGCCGTGTCATCAAGCGCCGTGGGCGCGTGATGGTGATCTGCAGCGATCCGAAACATAAACAGAGACAAGGCTGACCGTAAAACGACATCGACGGTTCAAGACCGTCGTGAAAAAAGCAATCAAAACGATCAACAATTTTGGAGGTAGCGAATGGCACGTATTGCCGGGGTAGACTTGCCCAATGATAAACGCGTAGAAATCGGACTGACCGCCATTTACGGCATCGGTCGCACGCGTTCAAGCAAAATCCTCGCGGACGCGGGAGTCGATCCCAACACACGCGTTCGTGATTTGACCGACGAGGAGATCTCTCGCATCCGCGAGCGGATCGACGACGATTACACGGTGGAAGGTGACCTTCGCCGCGAAAAGGCGATGAACATCAAGCGCCTGACGGAGATCGGCTGTTATCGCGGCCGCCGTCATCGCACGGGGTTACCGGTGCGCGGACAGCGGACTCGCACGAATGCGCGGACACGCAAAGGGCCGAAACGCACCATGGCCAAGAAAAAGAGATAAGGAGCACGCGAGATGGCAGTAAAAAAAGGTGGTAAAGGACGTCCCGCCGCCCGCACACGCAGACGTGACCGTAAGAACGTCGAACGCGGTGTGGCGCACATCCATTCGTCATTTAACAACACGATCGTCACCATTACCGACCCCGTCGGCAATGTGATTTCATGGTCGAGCGCCGGCGCGCAAGGCATGAAAGGTTCGCGTAAGGGTACCCCGTTCGCCGCGCAATTGGCCGCCGAACAGGCCGCCCGCAAGGCCGTTGAACACGGCATGCGTACGGTGGAAGTGCTCGTTCGCGGTCCCGGTTCGGGCCGTGAATCCGCGATCCGCGCGCTCGCAACGGGCGGACTCGAGATCGTCATGATCAAAGACGTCACCCCCATCCCTCACAACGGATGTCGCCCGCCGAAGCGCAGAAGAGTTTAAGAGGAGACGAATTGTATGGCTAAAGACAGAACGCCCACCCTGAAACGCGCCCGTTCACTCAACGTGCCGCCTCAGATGCTTGGAGTCAATAAAAAATCGGTTCGTAAACCGAGACAATCGCGCCGCAAGGACAGTGAGTACAAACGTCAGCTGCGCGCGAAACAAACGGTTAAGTTTGTCTACGGTGTGTTGGAAAAGCAATTCCGCAACACCTACGAGCGTGCCTCAAAGATGCCCGGCAAGAGCGGTGTCAACTTGCTGAAGTTGCTTGAACTTCGCTTGGACAACGTTGTCTACCGCATGGGCTTCACGGCGACCCGCGCCCAGGCGCGCCAGCTCATCACGCACGGCCACTTCAACATCAACGGCCAGCGCGCGAGCATTCCGTCGATGACGGTGGCGGTCGGCGATGAAATCTCCGTCCGTGAAAATTCGCGTCACGTCAAAGTGTTCGACGAGCTGCCGAACACGATCGTGCCGGCATGGCTGTCCTTTGACGAGAACAATCTCAAAGGCATGGTCCTGCGTGAGCCCGAACGCGAAGACATTGACCTCGACGTCGAAGAAACGTTGATCGTCGAGCTGTACTCGAAATAATCGCTTGACGACCGCGATCCATTCCCATGCAAGGAGGCTTGTGTCATGATTGAAGTCAAACATACGAACATTGAACGCATCAACCAATCGGACGATGAGACGTATGGCGTTTTTATCGCCGAGCCGCTCGAACGCGGTTACGGCACGACGCTCGGCAACGCGCTTCGCCGCGTGCTGCTGTCGTCGCTTCCCGGAAGCGCCGTCACCTCCATGCGGATCGAAGGCGTCTTTCAAGAATATTCGACGGTGCCCGGCGTGATCGAAGATGTCACCGAGATGATTCTCAACATCAAGTCGATCCGCGCCCGCCTGAACGCCGATGAACCGAAGACGGTTTTCATCAACAAAGAGACGGGCTACAAAGGCCCCGTCACCGCCGGCGAATTCATGCAAAGCGACGAGCTCGAGATCATCAACCCCGACATGGTCATCGCCAACATGAACGGCGAGGCCCCGCTCTTCATGGGGTTGACCTTTAACAAAGGGCTCGGTTACCGCAGCGCCGACCAGAACAAAGAGGCGAACGCGCCGATCGGCGTGATCCCGGTCGACTCGATTTTCACGCCCGTCCGCAAAGTCAACTACACCGTGGAAGACACGCGTGTCGGTCAGGTCACCGACTACGACAAGTTGACGTTGGAGATTTGGACGGACGGCACGATCACCGCCGAAGAAGCCTTGATCAAGGCGGCGGAAATTCTGATCGAGCACCTCAATCTGTTCCTGTCGATGACGCATGACGGCGCGCCCGTCGAGGACGAGCCCGTCATCCCGGAGCCGGAAGAGAAGAGCATCTACGATGCCCCGATCGAAGAACTGAAATTCTCGACGCGCATCTTTAATTCGCTGAAACGCGCCGACATCCATACGGTCGCCGACTTGGTCGCGAAGACGTATGACGAATTGATGAAGGTGCGCAACTTGGGGACGACGTCCCTGAAAGAGCTCGTCACCGTTCTCGATGCGCACGGTCTTAAATTGGCCGAGCCCGATGACGAAGCATAATCACCAGACAGAGACCTAGGAGGATTGCAATACCATGTCCGGATATAGAAAACTCAGTCGCGACACGGCGGCGAGACAGTCGATTTTGAGAAACTTAGTCTCGACGTTGATCGTCGAGGGCAAGGTGACGACGACGGAAGCGCGTGCGAAAGAAGCGCAGAAAATCGCCGAACGCCTGATCGCCCTGGCCGTTAAAGAGCAGAATCAATTCACGACCCGCACGGTCGAAGTATCCTCGGCAAAACTTGACGACAAGGGCCGCAAAGTGCTCCAGACGGCCACGTCGAAGAACGACCGAACCTACGACGTCGTGCAGCGCGAATCGAAGACGAAGACCGTTCAGGTCGATAATCCGTCGCGCTTGGCCGCCCGCAGAAAAATCATGGGCTACGTCGTGGAGATGAAAGATGAGAACGGCCGACGCATCAACACCGTCAACCATCTGTTCAATCATGTCGCGCCGCGTTATACCGGCCGCTCCGGCGGATACACCCGTATCGTGAAGATGGGTCCCCGTCGCGGCGACGCCGCCCCCATGGCTTTGTTGGAGCTCGTGTAAAACCCACACGACCCTCATTGCCCGTTTTGATTGCAAAGGACTGGAGACCTTTCGGTGTTCAGTCCTTTTTTTACACCCGTGAAGGAGCGACCGATGATTCGCCTGGACCGCGTCTCATTTACGTATGGCATCGAGCAGGGGCAACGCCCCGTGCCGGCCGTCCGCGCGCTTTCCATGGCCATTGCCGCGGGAGAGCACGTCGCCCTGATCGGTCGCAACGGCTCGGGCAAGTCGACGATCGCCCGCCTGATGAACGGGCTCTTGATCCCCGACGAGGGGACCGTGACCGTCAACGGCATGGTCACGACCGATGACGATTGCCTCTACGACATCCGACGCTCGGTCGGCATTGTCTTCCAAAATCCCGACAACCAGATCATCGGCGCGACCGTCCGAGACGACGTCGCGTTCGGTCCTTCGAACCTCGGCCTGCCCGTCGAGGATATCTTGGAGCGCGTCCGACGCGCCCTCGAGGTCACGGGGTTGACGGCCATGGCCGATCGCGCGCCGCATGAATTGTCCGGCGGTCAAAAACAAAAGCTCGCGATCGCCTCGGCCTTGGCGATGCACCCCGATGCGATCGTGCTCGACGAGGCGACGGCGATGCTCGACCCTCAGGCGCGGGGCGACGTGATCGAACTCATCCGACAGATCCGCGAGACGATGGGGCTCACCGTCGTGAACATCACACACCACATGCGAGAGGCGTCGCTGGCCGATCGCATCTACGTGATCGATGCGGGGCGCATCGTCCTCTCCGGGACGCCCGCCGAAGTCTTCGATCAACCCGAGCGGCTGACGGCGGCAGGGCTCAATCTCCCGGTGCACATGGCGCTCGCCCAACGGATCCGAGCGATGACCCGGCGGCCGTATCATCGCGAGGCCGTGACGACGCCCGAAGGTGCCGCGACCTACATCAGGGACGCCTTGCGACGCCGGCCCGTGGATGGGGGAGACGCGGCGCCCTCCGCGGCCGAAGATGCCGAACCGCCCCTCTGGCGGGCCGACCGTGCCCTTCGGATGCGGAACGTGCACTTTGCGTACGAAGCCGTCGACGGCTCGTCCGTGCCGGCACTCACCGACATCTCCTTGGACGTTCAAAAGGGCGAAGTCTTGGGCATCGTCGGCCACACGGGCTCCGGCAAATCGACGTTGGTGCAGCACATCAACGGCATCATTCCGGCCGAACCCGGCACCGTCGAAGTGCTTGGGCGCGACTTGGGGAATCGAAAAAACGTCCGCGCCGTCCGACCGCGCGTCGGCTTATTGTTTCAGTACCCCGAAGACCAACTGTTCGAAGAGACGGTGGCGCTCGACGTGGCGTTTGCGCCGAAACAATTCGGGAAAACGCCCGAACAAGTGGAATGCGCCGTCCTCTCGGCCGTGCGTCGCATGAATATCGAGGATTTGCTCGACCGCTCGCCGTTTGAGCTCTCCGGCGGCCAACGCCGCCGCGTCGCCATCGCGGGCGTCTTGGCGGCCGAGCCCGAGATCATCGTTTTGGATGAACCGACCGCGGGGCTTGATCCGGGCGCCCAACGCGCGCTGTGGGCCGACCTGATGTCGCTTCGCGACGAGGGCGCCACCTTGATCATCGTCTCGCACGACATGGAGCAGATCGCCGAGGTCGCCGATCAGATGTTGGTCTTGGAGGCGGGACGCATCGCGCGCATGGGGCGTCCCGAGGATGTGACGGATGACCCCGCATGGCTCGAACGCGTCTGTCTTGCGATGCCGGCGGCCAAGGCGATGGTGCTGGCCGTGACGGGCGACGCCGCGCTCGCATCCGATGCCTTTACAATCGATCGAGCCGTCCTCCGCATGCTCCAATGGGCCGACCGCGAACGGGGAACGCCATGAAGCCGGTACTCCTCGGACGCTCTATTCCCGGCCATTCGCGGCTGCACCGCGGCGATGCGCGCGCGAAATTCATCGCCGCCGTCGCCATGATGGTCGCGACGTTGGCGTGCCGCGATCTCTACGTGCTTTTGGCGATCGCCGTGTGGACGCTGACGTTGGCCCTCATCTCCCGGGTGAAGCCTCGCCTCATTTTGCGAAGCATACGTCCCATCCTCTGGATCATTGTCCTGGCCGTGATTGTGCACATGTTCACGGTCGACGGCACGGTGTGGGTGCGGCTCGGCGACCTCACCGTCACGCGCGAAGGCGTGCTCTCCGGCGCATTCACCGCCGCACGCCTCATCCTCTTGGTCATCGGGACGCAGCTCTTGCTCACAATGACGACGCCCCCCTTGGCGCTCGCCGACGCGATCGAGCGGTTGCTCTCGCCGTTGCGGCATGTGAAGTTTCCGGTGGAAGCCTTTGCGATGATGATGTCGATTGCCATCCGCTTCATCCCGACCCTGATCGATGAATCGCAGAAAATCATGAAAGCCCAGTCGTCGCGCGGGGCCGATTTCGACACGGGCGGGCCGTTTCGCCGCATGCGCGGCCTCGTGAGCATCTTTGTCCCGCTCTTCATCTCGGGATTCCGGCGTGCCGACGACCTCGCGATCGCCATGGAAGCGCGCTGTTACCAAGGCGAAGGGCGCACGCGCCTCTACACCTTGCGCATGGATGCATGGGATGTTTGTTTGATGATCGTGACGGTCGGTTTGGCCGTCGTCGCCACGGTATTTAAAAACTAAGGTCGTCCTTCGAGGATGCGCTTGTAATAGGCGACCGCCAATTGCGTACGGTCGCGCAGATCGAGTTTGTCGAGAATGTCCGACAAGTAGTTGCGCACCGTGCCCTCCGAGAGGTTCAGCGCCGCGGCGATCTCCTTGTTGTTGAGACCCTCGGCGACGAGGGCGACGAGTTCGTTCTCGCGGTCGTTCAGGCGGTCGTCCGGGGCCAATTCCGGCGCGCCGGCAAGTCGGTCGACGACTTCGGAGTCGAAGACGAAGCTGCCCGCGTACACGGCGTGCAGCGAAGGCAAAATCGAAGCGAAATTTTGTTTTAAAAGGTATCCGCGGCAGCCGAGCGCCATGGCTTGGGAGATGTAGGCGCCGTCATTGAACGTCGTGAGCAGGAGGATCTTCGCGTCCGGGTGACGGGCGAGCAGGGCTTCGGCGGCGTCGAGCCCGTTCATGCCCTCCATGCGGATGTCGGTCAGGACGACGTCGGGACGGTGCTGTTCATACAGAGCGAGGACATCGCGGCCGGAGGCCCCCTGTCCCACGACGTCGATGCCGCCCGCTTCCACGATGATTTTCAGAGAATCACGGACCACGGGGTCGTCGTCGATGATGATGATGTTCATGGCTTGGGCCTTTCTTTATCGGCGGTGGCGGTGCCGGGCAGCATGAAGACGACGTGGACGCCGAAGCCCCACGCGTCGGAACGGTTGAGATGCAGGTGCCCGTGATGGCGTTCCGTGAGGTCCGCCATGTTCTTGAACCCGATGCCGGATCGTTCGAGGGCGGCGCGTGTGACGTCTTCTTCATCGCGCGCCACGTCGAGGTTTTCCGGGCCGTGTCCGTTGTCGCGGACGTCGAGGGTGACGATGGGCGCGCGTTCGATCAGGGTCACGTCGATGCGATCGCCCGACGAGTGCTTGATGGCGTTGGTGATCGCCTCGCGGGCGACGCTCAACAGATCGATTTTCATTTGCACGGGCATGTGCCCCTGCAACATGCAGGTGAGTTTCGTACGGAAGCCTTCCGCGCGATCCAGCGTGGTCTGCAATTCCGCTTCGATGTCGAGCGAATCGGCGAAGACCTCATGGACGGCGTTGCGGATTTCCGTCATGCCCCAGTCGAGCGTTTCATGCAATTTTTGCAAGGGCGGGTCGAGGGCAGGGTCGCGGTTGATGATTTCGAGCGCGCCGATCTGGAGCAGGGCGGAGCTCAACGTGTGTCCCGTGACGTCGTGGAGTCGGCGCGATATGCGGTTGCGTTCGTCGAGGCGCGCCATGTGGCGATTCTTTTCGTCCTCCATACGCGCGGTGCGGAGGCGTTGCTCCAACGTCATGGTGTCTTCGGCGTAGTGGTCACGCATGCGGTGCATGCGGTCGCGATAGACCCGCAGGCGAACGACGAAGACGCCGAGCACCGAAGCGACGACGGCATGCAGAATGTCCACCGCATCGGGATGCACGAACCATGGGATCGCGAGCAGCACGACGGCATACGGCCCGACGGCGTGCCCAAACGAGATCGGCGGCAAGGCATCGGGCGGGCGTTGCCACCGGTCGACGAGCGGCGGGAAAAAATCATAAAAGAACAGTGGGGCGTACGGGGCCGCAAACGGCAGGCGAATCGCGAGGATCGCGACGCCCAAGCAAAAAAGGAGATCGACCGACGGCGGCCACGGGCGGCGGGTCACGGTCGGAACAAGCGACAGCGCGAGCGCCGCCAACGGGATCAGGACGGTGGCGTCGGCGCCGGCGGCGGTGGCGTAACGCACACTGAGCAATGCAAACAACACCAGTTTGATCAACAGCGCGATCACCGAACGAACCTCCTTCCCCCGTTTTCACGGACATCGATCCAAACGATGACAAATGTCATGCGAAACTTACGACATCCGACACTAACAAGATACACGATGATGGCCGACAATGGATACAGTACATTGAAGAAAGGTGGGCGGAACGGTGCTCATTGAAGTCAATCAAATCGTCAAACGTTACAAAGAATTGATCGCGCTCGACCACTTCGACTTTCACGTGAAGGAAGGGGAGATCGTCGGGCTCCTGGGGCCGAACGGCTCCGGCAAAACGACCCTCATCAACTGCATGCTTGCGCTGTTGAAATACGACAAAGGGGAGGTGCGGTTGTTCGGTCGACCGATGCGCTCCGACGATTGGGCGACGAAAGCTCGGATCGGTGTCGTGCCGCAGTCGCTCGCATACTTCCCGCAACTCACCGTGTGGGAGAACATCGATTATTTCTGCGGTCTGTACGTCGACGACAAAGACGAACGCCGCGAAAAGATTCACGACGCCATCGCGTTCACGGGGCTGGAAGGCTACGAAAAATTCCTGCCGAAGAAGCTGTCGGGCGGCATGCGCCGTCGTCTGAACATCGCGTGCGGCGTCGCCCATCGCCCGGAATTGCTGTTCCTCGACGAGCCGACGGTCGCCGTCGACGCCCAGAGCCGCAACTTCATTTTGGAAGGCGTCCAAAAAATGAACGACGAGGGAACCTCCATCGTCTACACGACGCACTACCTCGAGGAAGCGCAGCAGATCTGCACGCGCATCGTCATCATGGACAAGGGCAAGAACATCGCCGAAGGGACGCTGGACGAACTGATGGCCATGATCGACACGGCCGAGATCATTCACATCCGCTTCCCGAACGCGTTCCCGGAAGTGGTGGACATGATCCATCGGTTGCCGCACATCCTCGACGTGAAAACGGCGAACGACGGCATGAGCCACATCTTGAAGTTTGCCAAGGACGCCGACAACCTATATCGTCTGATGGCATTGCTCAATGAGCACAACGTGCCCTACACCGAGCTCTACAGCGAGCGGCCGTCGTTAAATGACGTGTTCCTCGCCTTCACGGGGAAGGAGCTGAGGGACGCATGAGGGCGACGTTGCGCATGACGGGGACCTTTTTGAAGGTTAACATCCGCGAGAAGAACTCGAGTTTCTGGGTCATGATCTATCCCTTGATTCTGATGCTGTTGATGTACGCCGCATTTTCCGGGCTTCAGAATGTCGCCGCCCCCGACATCGCGGTCGGGATGGCGGCCGACCATCCGATGAAAGAGGCATTTCAGGAGATCGGGGTGGCGGAAGTCTTTACGATGGACGAGGCGGCGGCGCGCGACGCCTTGGAAGATGGCACGATCACGGCCTACGTCCGATACGACGGCGACGTCATGATCACCAAAGAGGGGATCCATCAGGAGATTGTCCGAGCCATCATGACCGAGTACCGACGCATTCGGGCACTTTGGCCCGCGACGGAACATCTCACGATGGAACGGGGAGCATTTACGACGCGAAAGGCAGCCGTGAACAACGAATTTTCCGTCTATTTTTACAACATTTTTGCGATGTTCAGTTTATACGGCTACTTCGGATCGATGTTTGTCACAGAACTCTTCCGCGGGGGAACGAGCCAGACATCGCAGCGGATCGGCGTATCGCCCGTGCGTCCGTGGAAGGGCGTTCTGGCGGGGATCCTCTCGTCGGCGATTCAACTCTCCGTCACGATGATCTTGCTCTACATCCTGTCCGACGTGATCCTCGGACTCGATCTCATCCAAGCGCCGGGTCCCTCCGCCGTTGTCATTTTGCTTGGGATGTTCTTCGGGATCACCGAAGGGCTGATGTTCGGCGCCATCCGTATGCCCGCCTGGGCACGCTCCGTCGTCGGCATCGTGGGATCGCTTCTGATGGCGTTCTTATCCGGCATGATGAGCGTCGACGTCCGCAATGCGATTACGCTCCATGCTCCGATCATCAACCAAATAAACCCGGTCGCGCGTCTTACGGAAAGTTTCTTTCGCGTGAATGTTTTTGGGGATGTTTCGGCCTGTTGGCACGCGGCGCCGCTGATTCTCGCCTACGCGGCGATCTTTATCACGGTGTCCATTGTCTTGTTGCGTCGTCGCAGCTTCAAAAAATTGTAGGAGGTTGACCGTGATTGTTTTGAAAACGTTTTTTCGATTGTTAAAACGTAATTTGGTCGATGTCATCCTTTACGTGGTGATTTTCCTCTTGATTTCCATTTGGACCGCCGAGGCCATGACGCCGCCGTCCGAGACTGTGGGGGACGTGAATGCGATGACACGCATGAACGTCTCGATCTTTGTCGACGACCGAGATCAATCGGCGCTCTCCCGCGCCCTCGTCGACTACCTCGACACGCGTTTTTGGATCGTCGATTTGCCGACGACGGACGACATGGCGGTGCGTGAGGCCCTCTTGACCGAAAACATCAACGCCGCCGTGACGATCGAGCCGGGGATGGCGGACCATCTTCTAAACGGCACTTCGGCCGTCTCATACATGATCGACCCCAAGGTCTCGCAGGGCTGGTACGTTGAGCAAGAAATCGATCAGTTCACGCGGTTTGCCGCGGCCAGCCTCAAGACGGCGGGTGCGGTCGATGTTGCGGCGGTTGAGCGTGCGCTTCAACCCGTGAGCCGATTTGTCTGGGTGGAGAACCCTCCCGACGCGGCGCTCTTGCAGGCACAATGGTTGCAAATTTATTTTAAATTTGCCCTCTACATCATCGTGACGACCGTCTTGCTTTCGTCGTCGAAATTGATGATCGAATTTAAGCACAACCGCGTCTACTGGCGAACGATGATCTCAGGGTTTCACCCGGGGCGTCATCGTCTCCAGATGTTGCTCGGACTGTTGCTTTTGACGGTTGCAATCTGGGGGGTCTTCGTGATCGCGCCGATCGTCATCGCGGGGCGACCGTACGATTCGACCTCATTCGGTTTATACATGGGGAATCTCGCCATGATGGCCGTGAATTCGCTGGCCTTCTCGTACCTTATCGTGTCGCTGACAAAGAACGTGGAAGCCGTCCGTGCCATGGCGAACATCCTGCCGTTGGGCGTCGCGTTCATCTCCGGCGTCATGGTGCCGCAGGCGTACATCGGCGCGTTCGCGACGACGCTCGCGAAGATGACGCCCATATACTACGCGATCCGCGTCATCAACGATGTCGGCGATGTCGCCCGCAACTTCGTGATTCAAGCGGCGTTCGCCGTGATCTATCTGCTCCTGGCCCTCGCGTTCAGCCGCGTGCGCCAACGTGATGCGATCAACATGGAGCCGGACACGACACAGTAATCGACTTGGGGGCGTGGTATCATAAGAGCCGATGCCCCGCCCCTCATCGATCCCTCGAGCGGGCGAGGAAGGAGTGACCTTGTCCGCTGACGAATCGACATTGCTCGGCGCCCGCTACGCGATCACCGCCGAATACGACGGCGCGGCCTTCTCCGGATGGCAGCGCCAGTCGAACGCCCCCTCGGTCCAAGCATGTCTCGAAGACGCTTGGCAACGTTTGACGGGCGAAACGGTGCGCTTGGTCGGCGGATCGCGCACCGACGCCGGCGTCTCGGCACGGCGGCACGTCTCCGCCTTTACGTCCCGCACCACCATCCCGACGGAGCGCATCGCTTTGGCGTGGAATACGGCGTTGCCGCCCACCGTGGCCGTTCATGACGCCCGCCGGGTGCACGGCGATTTCAACCCGCGTTACGACGCTTTGGGGAAACGCTACCGTTACACGATCGTCCGAGGGCCGATTCGACCCGTGATCGACCGCCATACGGCTGCGCACGTGCCGGGGGAGCTTGACATCAACGCGATGGCCGAGGCGGCCGACGCCTTCGTAGGTACGCACGATTTCACCGCCCTGATGGACCAAGGTTCGCCGACCCGACGTCCGATTCGAACGCTGTACGCGGTCGAGCTCGACGACGACGATCGCACACTCACCGTGCGGGTGACGGGCGACGGTTTTCTGTATCACATGGTCCGCATCCTCGTGGGGACCTTGGTGTACGTCGGGCAGGGCAAACTTGCCGCGGGCGACATCTCATATATCCTGGCATCCGGACGGCGTGTGTCGGCGGGACCGACGATGCCCCCGGAAGGCCTGGTGTTGGAACACGTCTATTTTGCCGAAACGCTGTTCGGCGGCGATCGCTGGCCTTACGACGACCCGCGACGCGCATCAAAACGGGCGCGACTGTATCCCGCGCCTTCAAAGGAGTCATCCGATGACAGAACTCGCATGGAATGAAAACATCAACCGATCGATGCTCACGGACTACTATGAGTTGACGATGGGCAACGGCTATTTTTGCAACGGCATGCGCGACACGATCGCCGTGTTCGACATGTTTTTCCGCGACGTGCCCGAAGCGGGCGGATTTGCGATCATGGCCGGCGTCGAACAGATGATCGATTACCTCGAACACCTGCATTTTACCGACGACGACATCGCGTATTTGGAAAGCTTCGGCGTCTTTGATCCCGGCTTTCTCGAGTATTTGAGAAACTTTGAGCTTGCGTGCGATGTCTGGGCGGTGTCGGAGGGCACCCCGATCTTCCCGGGCGAGCCGATCGTCAAAGTGAAGGGCCCGATCATCCAGGCGCAACTGGTCGAGACGATGATCCTCTTGACCATCAACCACCAGAGCCTCATCGCCACGAAATCGTCGCGCATCGTGCGCGCCGCGAAGGGTCGTCCGATCATGGAATTCGGCGCCCGGCGCGCTCAGGGGACCACGGCGTCCGTCTTGGGTGCTCGCGCGGCCTACATCGGCGGCGTGGCCGGCACATCGTGTACCGTCGCGGGCGAACTGTTCGACATTCCGGCCCTGGGGACGATGGCGCACAGTTGGGTGCAGGCGTTCGACACCGAGTACGATGCGTTCGCGGCGTACGCGACGACGTACCCCGACAACTGCCAACTCTTGGTGGACACGTACAACACGCTTCGGTCGGGCGTACCGAATGCGATCAAGGTGGCCAAAGACATCCTGGAGCCGCAGGGCAAGCGCCTGATCGCGGTGCGCATCGACTCCGGAGACCTTGCGTATCTCTCGATCGAGACGCGGAAGATGCTCGACGAAGCCGGCTTGACCGATTGCCAGATTACGCTCAGCAGCGCGATCGACGAATATTTGATCCGTGACTTGTTGCACCAAGGCGCCCGGGTCGACTCCTTCGGCGTCGGCGAACGCCTCATCACGTCGCGCGCCGAGCCGGTCTTCAGCGGCGTCTACAAACTCTCCGCGATCGGCGATGATGGACGGCTCGTCCCCCGGATGAAATTTTCCGACAACCCGGCGAAGGTGACGAACCCCGGCGATAAAAGCGTCTATCGCCTCTTCAACGCGACGACGGGCCGCGTCGAGGCCGATCTCATCACGTTGGCCGACGAAGTGATCGACGACACGAAGCCCTTGACGATTTTCGATCCCGAACACACGTGGAAGCGGAAGACGTTGACCGATTTTCGCGCCGAGCCGCTCTTGCAACCGATCTTCCGAAAAGGGCGCCTGTGCTATGAGCGTCCCGACATCGAGGCCATCCGCGCACACTGCGAAGCACAGTTGACGACCCTTTGGGACACGATGAAACGCTTCGAGAATCCGCAAATCTACTACGTTGACCTATCGGAGAAATTATGGACGTTGAAAGATCGCTTCCTGCATCAAAACGCACCCACGACGGATTGAGCACGCTGGTCGACACGCACAATCATCTGGCCGGTTGGTCGCCCGATGCGTCGCAGACGTACGAGGAGATCCTTGAGGCGACGGCACGGCGCGGCATCGCGGGGGTCGCGATCTCGGATCATTACGATCCCGACTGCGTGACGTCGTCCGGCGATCCGTGGATCTTCGATCCCGACGCCTACATGGAAACGTTTTATCCCCGTCGGCGTCGGCCGTCGACGCGGGCGCCGGGGGATCCCGTGGGCTTTTTGGTGGCGGTCGAAGTCGGCTGGATGCCCGAGACGAGCAGAACGTTGCATCGCCTGTTGGCCGGCTATCCGTTCGACTTTTCGATCGTCTCGCTCCATTACCTGCATCATCACGATCCGTACAGCCATGCCGAGCAAGTTTACACGGGACCGTTGGAGGCCGTCTACACGGAGGTCATCGAGGCGATCGCCGACTCGGCCGAAGACATGTCGGAGGCCCACATCGTCGGCCATTACGATTTCTTTTCCCGCTACGCGCCGATCGAACGATCCAAGATGTGCTATCACCACGCGCCGGAGGCCTTCGATCGGCTGTTCCGCGTGATGGTGAAAAACGATCAAGTGTTGGAAATCAATACGGGCACGGTCGATGCCTTGACGCGAAAAAAGCATTACACGTTGGAAGACGCCATGCCCGATCGGGCGATTCTCATGCGCTACCGTGAGCTCGGCGGTCGGTATGTCTCGATCGCGTCCGATGCGCATGCGCCGCGCCAAAACGGCCGATTTGTGCGCGAGACGCTCGCGTATTTGACACAATTGGGATTTGACCAAACCGTCTGGTACGAAGCGGGAGAACGCTTCGTCGGTTAGACGTCGCCGTTCAGATATCGAAAATACGCCGCTTTCGACATCGCGGGCACGAAATGCTCGGCGATGTCGTTCAGTTCGTGCGCACCGTTCCACAACAAATCGACGACGGTCATCGCCAGCGCTTTGGCGGGGAGGACGTACGCCATCTCGGGGTCGACGACGCGGAACGTCCGGCTGTGGGCTTCGCCCGCGTAGCCGCCCGTCAAGACGTTGATGACGGGGAGGTGGTGGCTCACGTCGCCGGCATCGGACGCGCCCAACAAATCCACGCCGTAGACGATGTTGTCTTCGCCGAGGAGCGCGGCGCCGTTTTTCGCAAACAATGTGTTCATCCGATCGTTTTGGATCAGGGGAAGATAGCCCGGCACGTCCTCGATCTCGACCGTGGCGCCGACCGCCATGGCGCTCGCTTCGATCGCGCGGTCGACTTTGGCCGCCGCGTCGCGGATGGCGGGCAAATTGTTGCCGCGGACGTAGGCCTCCATGCGGACGTCGGCGGGGACGACGTTCACGAGGTCGCCGCCCTTGGTGATGATGGCATGGACACGGATGGCGTCTTCGTCCCGAAACGTCTCGCGCTGCGTGTGCATCGCGAGGATTGCCAGAGCCGCGGCATTTAAGGCGTTGATGCCTTCGTACGGCGCGGCGCCCGCGTGGGCATCTTTGCCGATGAAGCGGATCAACTTGGCGATGAACCCCGAACTGCCGCCCCCGAGCATGAATTTACGCGACGATTCGCGGGCATGCGAGTGGATCAGCATGCACGCGTCGACGTCATCGAAACAGCCGAGGCGAAGCCATTCCTGTTTGCCGCTGAAGTAGCGAATGGCCCCGCGTTCGCGCAATGCCTTGCGGTATGTCATTTCGACGCATTCTTCGGCGGGCACGGCGAAGAAATCGATGTCGCCGTCGAGTCGGTCGGCGACGGTGACGAGCCCCATGGCGGCCCCCAACATGGCGGCGATTTGTCCGTTGTGACCGCACGCGTGGGCCGCGCCCGTCTCCGGATCCGCCGTCGGATGGTCGTGACAGACGACGGCGTCGAGCTCGCCCACCAGGGCGACGCGGCGGATCGATCGTCGGCCGCAAAGTCGGCCGCGCACGCCGGTCACAGCCAGCCCGCCCTCGTTCGGGATGCCGAGCTCGTTGAGCACCGCCTGTACGCGGGCGGCCGTTCGATGTTCTTTGAATCCGAGTTCGGGGGCATGCCCGATCGCTTCCCCGCAGGCGATGATGGCGTCGCGACGGGCGTCGATGGCCTCCGCCACCGCTTGCTTCAATGCTTCTTTCGTCATGGCTTTCCCTCAAACGCCCCCGGTGCGTTCGTCGTCTACGCTTGACGGGCGTTCCATTCCTCCAGGCACCGCTTGAAGCGCGGCAGCGCGCGTCGGATCTGATCGTCGGTCACGCAGTAAGAGATCCTGAGGTACCCGGGACAGCCGAAGCTCTCGGAGGGCACCGTCAACAAATTGTAATTCAGTCGCGCAAAGTCGGAGAACGCCTGTGCGTCGCCGCCGGGCGCTTCGACAAACATGTAAAAGGCGCCTTCCGGCACGACGCACCGATAGCCCGCGTCGGTAAGCCCGTCGTACAGAAGCTTTCGGTTGGCGTCGTACGGCGCGAGATCGGGATGCACGTCGACGCATTCGCCGATGACGCGCTGGATCAGGGCCGGCGCACAGACGTAGCCCAAGAGGCGTGCGGCGCCGCCGACGGCGTCGTAGATGTCGTCCGCGTGATCGATGTCGGACGGCACCAAGACGTACCCGATGCGGTTGCCGGGCATCGACAGGACTTTGCTGTACGAATAGCAGACGATGGTGTTGCGGTACAGATTCGGAATGAACGGTGTCGTCTTGCCGTCGTAGACGAGCTCGCGGTACGGCTCGTCGGAGACGATGTAGATCGTGTGGCCGACCTTGTCGGACGCGCGATCCAACATCTCGCCCAACGCCCGCAATTCCTCCGCGGGATACAGACGTCCCGTCGGGTTGTTCGGGGAGTTGACGATCACGGCCCGCGTGTGGGGACCGATCCTCGCTTCGATGGCATCGATCGACAAGCCGAAGTCGGGATACGTCGGCGGCACGACCGTCAGCTCGGCGTTTTGCCCCGACACGTAGGCGTTGTATTCGGGGAAGTAAGGCGCGAGCGCGATGAATTCGTTGGGTTCGTCGTCGATCGTCAGCGCGCGGAACGTCGAGGCCAACGCGGCCGCGGCGCCGCACGTCATGAACACATTGTTTTGGTCGTACGACGTACCGTGGCGCGCGTTCAAGGCGTCGGCGATCGCTCGGCGCACGCCGGGATCGCCGGGCGCGCTCGTGTAGCCGTGCAGCGCAAGCGGCGGGGTGTTCGCCAAAAGCGTTTCAAACGCCTCGTACACGGCGTCGGGCGGCGGCACGCTGGGATTGCCCAAACTGAAATCAAAGACGTTCTCGCGGCCGACCTCTTCGGCGACCCGGTTGCCGTATTCGAACAATTCGCGGATGGCGGAGCGTTGGCGCCCGTAGGCGAGCGCGTGCTCGGAACAATGCGCGGGGGAAGTGGGTTGCGTCATCGGGTGTCCTTTCTCAAAAGAAGCGCGTGGGCGGATGCACGAAGCGTCCGCCCTTCGGTGGCGACGGTTACGACGATTGGGCGAGCGACCGGCCGACCGCGAACGCTTTTCGGTTGATGTCCAAAAAGCGCGGCGGCAAGATCTTCACCAAGGCGGCGTCCCAATCGAACTCGTTCATCTCAAAGGCCTCGACCATGGCGCCGAGCATGATGATGTTCATGACGCGGCTGTTGCCGAGTTCTTTCGCCGCATCGCCGGCATTGAACGCGATCACGTCGAAATGTTGCTCGAGGGCTTCGATGCAGCCTTCGGGGTACTCCGCGGCACCGGAGGCGACGGGGAGCGGCATGATCTTGTAGTCGTTGACGACGATGATGCCGTCGGGCTTGAGGTACGTGCTCCAGCGGACGGCCTCCATCTGTTCGAAGGCGACCAGAATGTCGGCGGCGCCTTCGCCCACGAGCGGGGCGTCGACGTGTTCGCCGTAACGGACAGTCGTCGAGACGCTGCCGCCGCGTTGCGCCATGCCGTGGATCTCACTCATTTTGACGTCGTAGCCGGCATCGATCAGGGCCGTCGTCAAGATTTTCGAGACAAGAATCGTGCCTTGACCGCCGACGCCGGCCAACACGATCGTTTTCACATCGTTCTGTTTCATGTCACTCATCCTCCACCTTTTGAATGGCGCCGACGGGGCAGACCTGCATGCAGACGGTGCAGCCGACGCAGAGCGTTTCGTCGATCTTCGATTTGCCGTCTTCAAAGAACACCGCGGGACAGCCGACGGTGAGGCATCGACGACAGCTGATGCAGGTGTCGCGGTCGACGCGGCACAGCGCTTTCTCGTGCGGAATGCGCTTGATGAGCACGCAGGGACGACGGACGATGATGGCGCGCGGGCCGTCCCACGCGATCGCCTCGTCGAGGGTTGTTTTCATGGCGTCGAGATCTTGCGGATCGACCTCGAACACTTTGTCGTAGCCGATGGCTTCGAACAGGGCCTTGATCGAGACGACGTCCGTGATGTCGCCCATCAAGGTGTAGCCGGTGCCGGGGTTATCCTGCTGACCGGTCATGCTCGTGATGCTGTTGTCCAGCACGACGGGGATGACGTTGCCGTGGTTGTAGAGAATCTCGACGGCGCCCGTGATGCCGCTGTGGAAGAAGGTCGAGTCGCCGACGACGCCGAAGATCGTTTTCTTGACGCCGGTCTGCTCAAAGGCCTTGGCCATGCCCATGGCGACCGAGAAGCCGCCGCCCATGCAGACGACGGAATCGATGGCCGACAGCGGCGGCGATCCGCCGAGCGTGTAACATCCGATGTCGCCCGCCACGATCGTGTCTTTGCGTTTCGACAACGTGTAGAAGAAGCCGCGGTGCGGGCAGCCGGGGCAGAGGACGGGGGGACGACCGACCACGTCGACGCCCACGTCGCGGAGGTCGGGGGCCTCGCCCGTCAGCGCGGTCTTGAGAATCGTCGGGTTCAATTCGTACATGTTTGGCACGACCGCCTTGCCGATGCAGTCGATGCCCGCCGCCTTGATCTGTTCTTCCATGAAGGGATCAAGCTCTTCGACCACGTACAGCGTCTCGACGGTGTCCGCGAATTGTCGGATCATCTCGATCGGCAGGGGATGGGTGAAACCCAACGTCAAAAACGAGGTGTCTTCGGGGAAGGCCTCGCGCGCGATCAGCGAAGCGCCGCCGGCCGTGACGACCCCGATTTTGTCGCCCTTGCGGTCGATGCGGTTGAAAGGGCACGTTTCGGCGTATTCGGCGAGCCCTTCCATCTTCGCTTCGAGTTCGACGCGATGGACGCGTGCGTTGGCCGGAGAGGCGATGTATTTGCGAATGTCGCGGTTGTACGCAGTCGGTTCGACCTTGACGGGTTCGCCGGTCTCGACGATGCTGCGTGAGTGGCAGACGCGGGTCGTCATGCGGAACAGGACGGGGATGTCAAAGCGCTCCGAGACGTCGTACGCTTCCCGCATCATGTCGAGCGCGTCTTGACTGTCGGCCGGCTCGAACATCGGCAATTTCGCCGCACGGGCATAATGGCGGTTGTCCTGTTCGTTCTGCGAGGAGTGCATGCTCGGATCGTCGGCCGTGATGATGACAAATCCGCGCCCGACGCCGTTGTAGGCGGCGGTGAAGACGGGGTCGGCCGCGACGTTGAGGCCGACGTGTTTCATGGCCGCGACGGAGCGCACGCCCGCCATGGACGCGCCGTAGGCGACTTCGGTGGCCACTTTTTCGTTCGGTGCCCACTCGTGATACACGCCCTCGTAATCGTTCAAATGTTCGAAAATTTCGGTGCTGGGGGTTCCGGGGTATGCGCTGCCGACGCGGACATCGGCTTCATAAATACCGCGAGCAACGGCCTCGTTCCCCGACATGAGTTGCTTCATTGATGGTCCCTCTTTTCTGCATCTGTTCCCGTGCGAAGACGGTCACGTGATTATTGTAACAAATATTTATGCGTCGGCCGGCCGGTGTTCGTCCTCCGCATCTTCGCGGGCCGTGACCCGCATCATCGGCCGGTCGGCCGACAGGGTGGAAAAGTAGCCGCGATCGAGCGTGATCCACAACACGAGGTCGGGCGCGAACGCTTTCACGCCGTCGCGCACGCGTCGGATCAGTTCGTCGTCGGACATCGTCACGCGGTCCGGCACGCCGATGTCGAAGGCGGCGACGTTCGTGCCGTCGTCCGACACAAACCGGTGCAGACTGTGCACGTCCAAGCCGGGCACGATGCTGTCGGCGACGGCTTGAAGCGAGGCCAGAAGTTCCGCGTGGGCCGCGTCATTGTCGGCGGACGGATCGGCGTGCATGATCGGATGGACCCCGTATTTGTGGCGCAGTTTTCGCTCGATGCGGTCGACCACGACGTGCGCTTCGACGAAGCTCAAGTTGCGGTCGAGCTCCACATGACCCGAGACGTGAATGTGGCCGGGGCCGTAGTCGTGAATGACGAGATCGTGGAGGCCCAGAATGTGATCGGGATCGGTTTCGAGGATCGCCTTTTGCATGAGGTTGGTGAGGCGCTTCGACGGGCGACCGCCGAGCAAAAGCGTCGACGTTGATCGGATGATGTCGATCGCGGACCACGCGATCAAGAGGCTCACCACCAGTCCCGCGGGGCCGTCGATGTTGAGATCGAACCAGACAAAGATCAGCATCGCCAACAAGACGCCGCCCGTGGCCCACACGTCGGCGAGGCTGTCGCGCGACGCCGCGACCAGGGCGGGGGCGACCAGCCTTTTCCCTTTGCGACGATAGTGGAGGTACATGCCGAACTTGACGGCGATCGAGACGCCCAAGGCCAAGAACATCCATACCGACGGATCCGGCGGCTCCGGCGTGAGGATGCACAAGATCGATTTGTGTCCCAGTTGAAACGCGACGATCAGCATGCCCAAGGCGATGACGGACGAGGCGATGTATTCGAAGCGCGCATGGCCGAACGGGTGCTGCTCGTCGGCGGGTTTGGCCGCGACGTACGTGGAGACGATCGTCACGATGGAACTGAACGTGTCGGAGACGTTGTTCCAGCCGTCGGCCGTGACGGCGATGCTGCCGGTCCATGTGCCGACGAGGATCTTGCCGGTCGCCAAAAAGACATTCAGCGCCAGGCCGCCCCATGCGGTGCGCCGGGCATCGCGCGTGCGCCGCGCATCCGCCTGAATGATGACGTCGTGGGAATGATCGGGCATGATTTAAAAGATAGAACGACCGAACGTTATGACATCACGGTGTCCGAGAGCGGATGTCGATCGGTGTGCGACGGCGACGGTTGTGCGTCGTCGGCGGCGTAGCCTGCGGGGAAGATGGCCATCGGGATGTGGTTATCCGGCAACTGCATCGCTTCGCGCAATTTGGCGGGATCGAACGTGCACACCCAGCAGCTGGCAAGCCCCGCGTCCGCGATTGCGAAGTCCAGGTGACAGCCGGCGATCACGGCATCGACGGGACCGCCCAAAAAGCCGTCGTAGCTGCGCTTCCAGCAGGCGTCCCGGTCGTAGCAAATGACGAAAAACAAGGGGGCGCCGAAGACGCAATGCGTCGCTTGACCGATGATGTCACGGCCTTCTTGTCCCTTCAAGACGTAGATCCTTTGTGACTGCGCGTTGTGAGCCGTCGGGGCCAGACGTTGGACTTCCAACAGCGATTGAATGGTCGCATCATCGACCTCCCGGTCGCTGAATTGACGACATGAATAACGTTTTGCGGCAAGTTCTTTGAATGACATAGCTATCCTCCTGAAATACGCGCGTCGTGCGCGCAGTCCCATTCTAACAAACGACGCGAACCCCGTCACGCCTCGGCTTGACATCGTTCGCCTTCGTGTGCTAGGTTTAATCTCGCCTCGGGGACGTAGCTCACCTGGGAGAGCGCTTGAATGGCATTCAAGAGGTAGAGGGTTCGATCCCCTTCGTCTCCACCAACCCAAAGCTCCGCGCGATTTGCGGGGCTTTTTTCTTGTCCGAAATCGGGGCGTTGGGCCCCGTGCGCGGGCGTCGTAACGTAACACTTTCGTTGAAATGGGGGGACGATCTCATTGACCGTTGATCGGGCCCTCCGATACAATGATGTTTAGTGAATTTTTGTAAGAACGTTAAAATCAAAGGAGTCTTGGATGTCTATGGATGAGAAAATTTATAAGTACCCGCTGCACTACGTTCGCCCCATTCGCGACCTGCGCGACATGATGGAGCAGAGTGAGAAATTGTACAGCGATTTAAATGGTTATCTTTTGAAGGACCCCATTGCGACGCGTCAGATCGCGCCGCGTTCCGAAGAAGCGAAACATTTGAAAGTGGATCATTCGCGTCCGTTTGTGCCGGTGACGTTCGGTCAGTTCTTTCAGGACGTCCGTGCGTTCGGTTCGGCGGCGAAGGCCATGGGTGTGAATAAACAAAGCCGCGTCGCCATTTTGGCCGAGACGCGCTACGAATGGTACGTCTCGTACCTCGCCGTGGTCAACGGCTTGGCGGTCGTGGTGCCGCTCGACAAAGAGCTCCCGGGCAATGAAATCGTCAACCTCATGCAGACGGCCGAAGCCGATGTCATGTTGTTTTCCAATCAGAAAAAAGACGTCATCGACGCGATCCGCGACGAGATGCCGACGGTCAAACATTACGTCAATTTTGACTTGCCGGACGACGATTCGGAGGACCTTTACTTCTGGGACATTCTGGAAGAAGGGCAGCGGGTGCGCGCGTCGGGCGACACGAGTTACGATACGTTGCCGATCGATCCCGACGAGATGCACATCTTGCTCTTCACCTCCGGCACCACCTCGAATCCGAAGGCCGTCATGTTGTCGCACGCCAACATCTGCAACAACTTGATGGGGATGTGCTCGATGATTTACATCGATGAGCACGACACCTTCCTGTCGGTGCTGCCGCTGCACCACACGTACGAGTGCACGTGCGGGTACCTGTGTCAAATCTATCGGGGGAGCTGTGTGGCCGTGTCCGAGGGGCTGCGCTACATCGTGCAGAACTTGCGCGAAGTCAACGCGACGATGATTTTGGTCGTGCCGTTGATGCTCGAAGCGTTCCATCGCGGCATCATGCGCAAGATCAAGAACGATCCGAAAAAATTGCGCAAATTCAATTTCGGACTGAAGCTGTCGAAGTTCCTCATGAAGTTGGGCATCGATAAACGCAAGCAAATCTTCAAAGAAATTCACGATTCCTTCGGCGGGCGAATCCGCCTCATGATCACGGGCGGGGCCGCCATCGCGCCCGAGACGCTCGAGGACATGCAGGCGATCGGATTCCACTGCGTGCAAGGGTACGGCCTCACGGAGTGTGCGCCGATCCTCGCGTTGAACCGGACGCACTATCACAATGAGCGCTCGGCGGGTTTGCCGCTGCCGTGCGTGGACGTCGAAATCATCGATCCGGACGAAGACGGCATCGGCGAAATCATCGGCCGCGGTCCCAACGTCATGCTCGGCTATTTCAACGTCGACGAGGCGACGCAGCGTGCCGCGATCGACGAGGAGGGCTTCTTCCACACGGGCGATTTGGGCTACATGGACGAGGACCAATTTGTCATCATCACGGGTCGTAAGTCGAACTTGATCGTCACGAAGAACGGCAAGAACGTCTTCCCGGAGGAGATTGAATTCTTGCTCGTGCAGGATCCGCTCGTGCAGGAAGCCGTCATCACCGGCAAGCCGAAGGGAGACGACGTCGTCATCCATGCGGAGATTTTCCCCGCACGGGACGAAATCGACAAAAATCCCGAACTGAAAGGGCTGCCGCTCGACGACGAGCGTATCCATGCGGCCATGCAGCCGGTCATCCGTCGCGTCAACGAACAGCTGGTGAATTATAAGCACATCCGCTCGTACGATCTGCGCACGACGGAATTCCCGAAGACGACGGCGAAGAAAATCAAACGCAGCAAAATCAAATAAATCGGATATGCAAAAGCCCCCGCGTCGTTTGGACGGTGCGGGGGCTTTTTTTATGGATTCAAAAGCGCTTATGCTTCCGGTTTGTACGAGTCTTTCAGTTGCACCGAGCGGTTGAACACGAGTTTGTCCGTGTTCTCCATGACGTGGCAGTCGTGGATGAAATAGCCCAGGCGCATGAACTGATAGCCGATGTGCGAGCGATCCGTTTTCAGCCACGGTTCGACGTAGGCGTCGTCGATCGTGATGATCGAATCGGGATTTAAGAGATCGTGGTAGTCGCGCTCGTCGGCATCCGGTTCCTCCACGGTAAAGAGCTTGTCGTACAGGCGAACCTCCGCCGGAACGGCCGTCGCCCGGTCGAGCCAATGGATCGTGCCGCGCACTTTTTGCCCTTTGGGAGCGGAGCCGCCGCGCGTTTCCGGATTGTATTCGGCGAGCACCTCGACGACGTTGCCGGCCTCATCTTTGACGCAGCCCGTGCATTCCACGATGTAGGCGTTCATCAGGCGGACGTGATTGCCCGGGAACATCCGATAATATTTTTTCGGCGGATCTTCCATAAAGTCGTCGCGTTCGATCAAGAGATGCTTCGAGAACGTGATCTCATGGGTGCCCGCGTCGGGGTTGTACGGGAGGTTGTTGACTTCAAATGTCTCGTGCCGGTCTTCCGGATAGTTCGTGATGGTCAGCTTCACGGGGTCGAGGACGGCGCGGGCGCGGGGCGCGCGCCCGTTCAAATCTTCCCGGAGACAGTGCTCGAGGAAGCGGATGTCGACCATGCTCGGCACTTTCGAAACGCCGTTGCGCTCACAGAAATCACGGATTGCCCGCGGCGTGTATCCGCGGCGGCGCAGTCCGCTCAGGGTGGGGAGGCGGGGATCGTCCCAGCCGTCCACCAGGCCTTCTTCGACGAGGGTGCGGAGCTTGCGCTTGCTCATGACGGTGTACGTCATGTCGAGGCGCGCGAATTCGATTTGGCGCGGCTTCGAGGGGACGGAGCAGTGCTCGATGAACCAGTCGTAGAGCGGGCGGTGATCCTCAAACTCGATGGAGCACAGCGAGTGCGTGATGTGTTCGATCGCATCCTCCAAGGGGTGGGCGAAATCGTACATCGGGTAGATGCACCACGCGTCGCCCGTGCGGTGATGCGTTTGATGCTGAATGCGGTAGATCACGGGATCGCGCATGTTGATGTTGCCGGAGGCCATGTCGATTTTGGCGCGGAGCGTGTAGCGGCCGTCCGGGAACTCGCCGGCGCGCATGCGTCGGAACAAGTCGAGGCTCTCCTCTTTCGGGCGGTTGCGCCACGGGCTCTCCGTGCCGGGGGTGGTCAAGGTTCCCCGCGCTTCACGCATCTCTTCCGGCGTCATCTCGCAAACAAACGCCAGATCTTTTTCGATCAATTCTTCGGCGTAGCCGTACATCTCTTCGAAGTAATCCGACGCGTAGTAGAAGCGATCGTCCCAGTCGTAGCCGAGCCAATGGATGTCTTCCTTGATGGCGTCGACGAAGGACTCGTCCTCTTTGACCGGGTTCGTGTCGTCCATGCGCAGGTTGCACAGCCCGTCGTACATCTCGGCGGTGCCGAAGTCGATGACGATGGCCTTGGCGTGCCCGATGTGCAGGTAGCCGTTCGGCTCGGGTGGAAAGCGCGTGTGCACTTTCAAGCCCTCCGTTCGGCCGCCGGGGCCCATGTCTTCTTCGATGAAATCGATGATGAAGTGATTGATCTCGTTGTCCGTGCGCGTCTCGTCTTTCGGGGTGATGCCGGAGGCAAACCCGGGGAGACGCCGGTCATCGTTTGAGTGGGTCATCGTCTATGCTCCTTTGAGATACGCCATGGCTTTTTCGAAGCGGGCGAGCGATCGGTCGCGTCCGAGGATCACGGCGCATTCGGTGGCGCCGCCGGGCGTGACTTTCTGGCGGGCGAGGGCGACGCGGACGGCGCCCATGACCTGGCCTTTTTTGAGGCCCGTCGCTTCGGTGTGGTCGTTCAGAAGCGCCGAAATCGCCTCGGCGTTCCATTCGGGAAGTTGCTCGAATTTCGGGATCAGATCGGCGAGGATGTCGGCCGCGCGCTCTGACTTCAGTTTTGCGCGTTTGTTGAAGAAGACGTCGTCGTTCAAGGGTTGATCCTCGACGAAGAAACGAATCATGTCCGGGATGTCCGAAAGTTTCGTCGTGCGCGGCTTCAGCACCTGCGCGAGCATGTCGAGGTCGTAGACTTGATCGCCGAACACGGGATCGGCCGCCCGCTGGACGAGGGCTTGCCAGCGTTGATCGTCCATCTGATGGATGTACTGCTCGTTCATCCAGTCGAGTTTTTCGTAAGAAAAGACGGCCGGCGCTTTGTTGATGCCTTGGATTCGGAAAATCGATTCGAGTTCTGCGAGCGAGAAAATCTCGCGCGTGTCATCGCCGGGCGCCCACCCCAAAAAGGCGATCATGTTGACGATCGCCTCGGGCAAATACCCGGCCTCGACCAGGGCGTTGAAGCTCGTCGCGCCGTGACGCTTCGAAAGTTTTTTTCCGTCTTCGCCGACGATCAGAGGCAGATGCACGAAGTTGGGTATCGGCCAACCGAACGCGTCGTAGAGCAGGCAATATTTCGGGGTCGACGACAGGTACTCGGAGCCGCGCACGATGTGCGTGATCTCCATCAGGTGGTCGTCGATCACGTTGGCGAAGTTATAGGTCGGGTAACCGTCCGTCTTCAAAAGGATCTGGTCCTCGAGTTCTTTGTTTTGAACGGTGATGGATCCGTACACCTCATCGTGAAAGGTCGTCTCGCCCGTAAGCGGCATCTTTTGTCGGATGACGTACGGTTCGCCCGCCTCCATGCGGCGCCGTGCCGTTTCGGGATCGATGTTGCGGCAGGTGCGGTCGTACCCGTAGGTATGCGGTTCGTCGTCGTCCGGATGCTCCGCGACCTTGCTGTCGGGGCAAAAGCACGGGTAGGCGTCGCCCTGTTCGATCAGCTGCATCGCGTATTGCCGATACATGGGCAACCGTTCGGACTGAACGTAGGGACCGTTCGGGCCGCCGATGTCGGGGCCTTCGTCGTGATGCATGCCGCAGAGCTCGAGCGTTTTGTATATCGCCTCGACGGCGCCTTCGACGTAGCGTTCACGGTCTGTGTCCTCAATGCGCAAAATGAATGCGCCGTCACCCGCGCGGGCAATGAGGTACTCGTACAGCGCCGAGCGCAAATTGCCGATGTGCATGATGCCGGTCGGGCTCGGCGCGAATCGTGTTTTAATCGTTCTTGATGTCATTCGAATCCTCTCATTTCAGGCGTCCCACGCCCGTTCTCGTCAGCCTTGATGATATCATAGGAAGCGAATATCCGCGCAGAGGAACGAAAGGAGAACGCCGCGCCATGTTCGGTTACGTTCGACCCGAAAAACCGGAGCTGCTCGTCCGTGATTTCACGGCGTACAAGTCGATCTACTGCGGTCTTTGCAAGGCCCTCGGTCGCCGAAGCGGCCTGTTGTCCCGTCTGTCGGTCAGTTACGACATGACGTTCTTGGCGTTGGTCTTGCTCGCGTTGTCCGAGGACGAACCGGCGGTCGGCGAAGAGGGCTGCATTTTAAATCCCCTCAAGAAAAAAGCCGTGGCGGGCGACCACCCCGCGATCGATTACGCGGCCGACATGACCGTCGTTTTGGCGTACCTCTCGGCGTTGGACGACATCGCCGATGAGCACCCGGTCCGCGGTCGGGCGGTGCGCGGGGCGCTGGCGCGCCCGTTCAGGGCGGCGCGTGCGCGTCACGCCGATTTGGTCGCGACCATCGAGGATGCGCTCGATGTCTTGGCCGACGTCCAGACGACGTCCTGGGAAGCGGCGGCCGGTGCTTTCGGCGCCGTCCTTCGGGCGGTCATGGAGGGCGGGGTCGATCGAGCGCTGGACGGCGACGACTTTTTGAAAACGATGCTCGGCACGGCGGGCGAGGCGCTCGGGCGTTGGGTCTACACGATCGACGCCGTCGACGATCTCGAGCGTGATCGGACGTCGGGCGTTGCGAATCCGCTGGGTGCGATGACGGCGGCGGAACGGGCAACACGCGTCGCGGCCGCTCTGGAAGACGATGAGGCGACGGTCGACCGCCATTTGGCGCTCTTGCCGTACGTTCGATTCGGTCCGCTTGTGTATAATATTGTGGTGCTCGGGATGCCCGCGACCCGCCGACGCGTATGGGCGGGCGAGGCATTGCCCGATGTCTGATAACACGTGGGGCGCATGCCCCGACGGAGGTCACGGATGAACGGTAAAAACCCTTACGCGGTGCTCGGTTTGTCGCACAACGCCACGGAAGAAGAGGTTCGCGAAGCGTACCGCAAGATGGTGCGTCAATACCATCCGGATCAATTTCAGGATGCGCGCGCCAAAGAGCTCGCCGAAGCGAAGATGCGCGAGATCAACTGGGCGTATGATGAGATCACGCTCGGCCGCGTGCGGACGACGTCGTTCGGCGGCGGCGAATCCGCGTCCCGCGAAACGCCTCCGCCGTATGGTCAGCAGTCGCCGTACGGCGCGCCGTATCAGCATCCGAGCGGTTCTCCGTATTATCGTTCGGCGGGCTCCGGTCCGTCATGTTGTCAGACGATGTCCTGCCTTTGCTGCGCCGACACGTGCTGCGAATGTTTCGGCGGAGATCTTTGCCGATGCTGCTGAGGGTGGGTCGCACGCCATGACGCAAGTCCGCCCGCGCGCGGTTGCTTGGGGCGGCATGTTGTCCGCCTTGGGCTGGCTTTTTTTAATCTTCAGCGGGGCATTGCCCACGGGACGGTTGGTCACGATGACCTTGGCCTCCTGGGTGGTCGCCATTGCTTGGCGCGAATGGCATTGGAAAGGCGCCTTTCTGGTGTACTTGGCGGTCTCGCTCTTGGGCTTGATCTGGCCGGGGTGGTTTGTCGCCGTCATGTTTGCCCTGTGTTTCGGCCTTTTGCCGCTCTTGACGCTCTTTTTGTGCCCGCGCATGCCGCGCTGGCTTGCCCGCACGCTGATTCACGTGGTCATGACGGGCCTTTTTTTGGCGGGAGGGACACTCATCGGATTTGAATCGATGTTTCACGCGCGCGCCGACGGGTCGATGACGGTCGTGCTGATCGTCGCGATCGCGGTGATCCAATTGTTCCTCTTTGTCTACGATTACGCGTTTCGCGCCTTTGAGCGTTTTTACGAGCAGCGCATCGCGCCGTGGGTGCACCGACGCGCCTAGGCCGCGGCCTCAATCGTCATGGCTTTTGCGGCGGAAGAATTCGCGCGCATCGTCCTCCGGTTTCTCGCGCATGAGCAACGTGCGCGCCGATTGGACGGCATTCTCCACGCGCAAGAGGCGCCACCAGTAATAGAGTTTGCGGGCCTCGCGGATGATGAAAACCAAGAGCGCGATCCCCACGATGGCGAGCAGGGCGATGATGGTCTTCGCCAAATTGGGATTGTTCACCATTTGTAAAATCCCGCGTCCCAAAAAACTGTTGTCAGCGATGATGTCGCGATCCGATCCGACGCGCACCGAGATGTGCGTGTCGTCTTTTTTGGTAAAGATGACGTTGCCCACCATGTCATTGCGCAGAATCGGGAGCTTATGCGGCGTGGAGCCCTCGTACGTCAACGTCGGCTTCATGAAGTGATCCGTCTTGGGATGGACGTAGTCGATCGAATCGAGGTAGACGAGGTTAAACAAATCGCCGTTTTCCGCTTTTTCCGGTGCGCCGGGATAGCGGTCGCCCACACGGGTCAACGGCGAGATCGTGTAAAACCCGTCGATTTCGTCGAGCATCAGCAGGGTCGGCGTGATCATGTTGGCCTGACGCAGACCGGCAAAGACGGTCGTCACGGGGATGCCCTCTTCCGTCTTGCTCACCGTGGTCAACAGCGAATAGCGCGTGGACGTGTGCGAGAAAGCGATGGAGACCGTTTCCTCCGAAAGTGTCCACAACCGAAGCACGGGGGAGCGCAGGGAGACGATTTGCGGGATGCCGTCGACCGTGATGTGCAGCAGATCTTCGCGCGTGCCGAGGATGCTGACGCCGCGCGCGTTGTTCGAGAGCGCCGTCATCAGGCGGGCGATATCGCGCAGCGTCGTCTTGGCCGTATGGACGCGCTTTTCCGCCTCGGGCAAAATCAGCGGGGTGTCGTACGAGGCCTCGTGCTGTTTTTCCTGAAGTTGAATGGCGAGGGCGACCGAGGTCGGCATCGACGAAACGCGCTCTTTGCGGGCGATGTCGCAACTGAACACGGTTGTGTCGTTCATGCCCAACAGGGCGGCCGTCCGCTGCATTTCCACGACGAAGGCGTCGGCGCTCAGCGAGATTTTCCCGGCGATGGCCAGGGCGGCGGCATCGGAATTTTCAAAGAGCATCCGCAAGAGCAGATAGCGCAGGGGCACTTGATCACCTTCGTTTAAGAGGATGCTGTTCGTCGCGCGCTCTTCTTGGGCCAGTTGGGCCGCCGCGCGCGTGATCGGAATCATCTCATCGAGCGTGAGCCGATCCACGGCGATGTACAGCGTCAAGAGGCGAGCCACCCCCGGGATTTCAATCACGACGTCGGTGTTCGACGCGTACAACACGGTCTGATGCCAACGCTCCGACGCGTACGCGGCGGGGACCGAAAGATCGGGGCTGAATCCGTCGCGCATCGACAGGGCGAATGCCGTGTGCGGCGTGAGGAGCAGCATGACCGACAACGCGACGGCCAACAGCAGCGCGACGGCGACGAACCCATGTCGCCGATCGGTGTCAAAGCGTGCTTCTTCGTGCCTCTCTCGCATGCTCCGATGATACCACAGACGGGCCATCGGATACCGAACGTGGACGCCGTCCGTGTGGTATACTTGCAGCGGAAAAATGAGGATTTGCAAGCGATGAAAAATCGGAAATTTGACATGTGGACGACGAAGGCCGGGCGGCATCGAGCGATGCGTGCGCTGGTGGGCCTCGTCGTGTTTGCGACGTTGCTTTGCGGCGTGGCCGCCTGTTCGCCATGGGGGACCACGCCCCGTGAATCGATCGCGCGATACGGCGACGACGGCGCGAATTTTGCGCGCAGGATCGCCTTTTCGTATCCGCGGCGCGTGCCGTACTCCAACGAGGAAGCGAAGACTGCCGATCTCTTGGTCGAAACGCTCGCGCGCATGGGCTATGAGGTCGAGCGTCAGTCGTTTACGGTGACCCGTGACGGCGTCGAGCATACGTCTCAGAACATCATCGCGCATCTCGAGGGTCACGGGTTTC
The DNA here is from genome assembly GCA_050945495.1 of Saccharofermentanales bacterium. Taxonomy (GTDB): domain Bacteria; phylum Bacillota; class Clostridia; order Saccharofermentanales; family DTU023; genus UBA4923. Next base: position 52,393 of record JBMNTA010000002.1, on the reverse strand, counting down.
GTCGGGCGGAATCCGTCGATGAAGCGCTGGCGGAGACGCTGCCCGAAAAGATAGATGATCGCCGAATGATCGTCGGCGCCCACTACGACACGCCGGCCGTGGCCGTCGAACCCGACGCCGGGGACGACGAGGTCGCCCCGACCGAACCGGCTCCGAGCGATCGCCCCGACGGCATCCACAACAACGCGTCCGGCGTGGCGGCCGTGATGACCGCGGCGGAACAGATGTTGCAAGAGCCGCCGGGCTACGATGTGACGTTCGTGTTTTTCGGGGCCGGCACCGATGATTATGCCGGCGCCGAGGCATTTTTGAAGCGCATGTCCGAAGCGGACAAGGCCAAGGTCGATGTCATGGTCAACGTCGGTCCCATCTATGCGGGCGACAAGGTCTACGCGCATGCCGGCCAAAATTCGATCGAGTCCGGCGATACCAAAGATTACGATTTGCGTCGCAAACTCTACCAGGTGACCGACATCTTCTTTGAATATCAATTGAACACGCGCAACCGATACGCGATTTATACGAATCAGGCGTCGTTCAACGTGGATTGGCACGGCCATTCCGCCATCTTCCGCGAATGGACGACGAAGACTTCCGATCACACGCCGTTTGACCGTGCGGGCATCCCCATCGTCTTCATCGAATCGGGCGAGTACCGCATCGAGTCGGAGGCCGAAGTCGGCCTCGAGAGCCGCAACCCGTACTTCCAATCGACGGGCGGCGTCATCTCGGGAACGTCGTTTGATCGGACGGATCGGTTGGAGGAGTTGTTCCACAACATCGCGGAGCAGCAGGCGCGTCAGACCCTCCCGACGCTTGAGAATCGGGACGACAAAGTGCCGACGGATCCCGCGCGGACCACTTCGGTGACGGGGACGATGTCGCTCACGACGACCGAGGTGCCGGCCCACATGATCGAGCGGTTGCCGCAACGTGTGAACAATACGGCGTTTGTGCTGGTGAAGCTCGGTCGGAAAGGTCCGCTCCATTACGAGTACGACGACTGACCGAAGGTCGGTCACTCACGAAAGCGAGGCGTTACGATGCCGTTGATGATTTTATCGGGTGCCGCCATTTTGGGCGTTCAAGACGTCCTCTTTTGGGGCATCATCTTGGCGATTTCGGCCATTGCGGAAATTGCGACGATGAACTTGGTCTCCATCTGGTTTGTGGTGGGTGCCTTGGTGGCACTCGTCGTGGGCCTTTTGGGGGGCAGCGTCGCGCTGCAGTTCATCTTCTTTGCCGTGTTGTCCGTCGCCGGATTCCTCTTGTTTGTTCTGGTGATCAAGAAACGGCGGAATGTGCGTGAAATCACGCCGACGAACGCCGACCGAATTCTGCATAAAGAGGGCGTCGTGACGGAAACGATCGACGCATTGACCGGCCGCGGCCAGATCAAGGTCGCGGGCCAAGTGTGGAGCGCGCGCATGGACGCGGAAGAGGGGACGATCCCGAAGGGAACCCGGGTCCGCGTGATCGGGCTTGTCGGTGTCAAAGCCGTGGTGCAACCGATGACGGACGCGCCGCCTCCCGCATGTTAAGCCACCTTTAAGAAAGGAACGAAACCGTTATGATGAACCTGATTGTTTTGGCCGCCGGCATCAACACCGTGTTCGGCTATGTCCTGCTCGGCTTGGTGCTCTTATTTGTCTTGCTGCTCTTCATTCGCAACGTGCGCGTGGTGCCGCAGGCGATGGCGTTCGTGATTGAACGCCTGGGCACGTATCGCACGACGTGGAACACCGGCATTCATGCGAAGGTGCCGTTCATCGATCGGATCGAGCGCCGCGTCTCGCTGAAAGAACGTGTCGCCGACTTCCCGCCGCAGGACGTCATCACGCGCGACAACGTCACGATGCAGATCGATACGGTCGTCTTCTACCAGATCGTCGATCCGGTGCTCTACTGCTACGGCATCGAAAATCCGATCGTGGCGATCGAGAACTTGTCGGCGACGACGCTGCGTAACTTGATCGGCGATCTCGAACTCGACGAAACGTTGACCTCCCGCGACGTCATCAACACGCGCATGCGCGAGACGCTGGACGAAGCGACCGACCCGTGGGGCATCAAAGTCAATCGCGTCGAGCTGAAGAACATCATCCCGCCGCGCGAGATTCAGTCGGCGATGGAGCGTCAGATGAAGGCCGAGCGCGAGAAGCGCGAGAAGATTTTGATCTCCGAAGGTCAAAAGGAGGCCTTGATCCGGGTCGCGGAAGGTGAGAAAGAAGCGGCCATTTTGCGCGCGGACGCCAAAAAAGAACAGCAGATCCGCGAGTCTGAAGGTCAGGCGATGGCGATCTTGAAAGTGCAGGAGGCGACGGCGCGCGGTCTGCAAATGATCAAAGACGTCGGCGCCGACGACGGATTGGTGGCGATCAAGAGCCTCGAAGCGATGGTGAAAGTGGCCGACGGCCGCGCGACGAAAATCATCATCCCGTCGAAGCTGCAAGGGGTCGCGGGATTGGCCGTGGGCCTCAAAGAAATGCTGAACGACGACAACATCGACCGCACCGATGCGTAACGCGAACGATGGCGTAAGCGATCACGGCGAGGTGACGGAGGCCGCACGACGGCCCGTCACCTCGCTTTATGTGCATGTGCCGTTTTGCCGTCGGCGCTGCGATTACTGCGATTTTTATTCGATCGCCGCACCCGACGAACGCGCCGTCGGCCGCTGGTTCGACACGGTTTTATATGAACTGTTGCGATGGGCCGACGAGGCCGCGGTGCATCGCGTCGCCACGGCGCCCCTGGAGACGATCTATTTCGGCGGCGGCACGCCGTCGTTCGTCGCGCCCGAGATGATCGCGGAGATCATCGCGGCGGCGCGCCGGCGCTTCGGGTTGGCCCGCGGCGCGGAGATCACCATGGAGGCGAACCCGGAATCGTCGTGCAATCGGCAGACGATGCGGCGTTGGCGAAAGGCCGGCGTCACGCGATGGTCGCTCGGCGTTCAGTCGATGGACGACCGATGTCTGGCCGAGATCGGTCGGTGCCACACCGTCGACGACGTGCATCGAGCCCTGACGTATGCCGCCGATGCGGGGTTCGAACACCTCTCGTTCGATGTCATGACGGGGCTTCCCGGGCAGACGACGGACGACATCGCGCACATCCTCGAGCTTGTCGCCCGATATCCGATCGACCATGTCTCCGCGTACGCGTTGACGATCGCCCCGGGCACCCCGATGGCCGAACGCCGGCGCACGTGTCCCGTGTGTTTCCCCGACGACGCGGTCGAGCGCGCCATGACGCACGCCTTGATCGCGGGGCTTCGGGCGCGGGGCTTTGAGCATTACGAAATCAGCAATTTCGCCAAGCCCGGCGCGCGCTCGCGCCACAACACGGTCTATTGGCGCGCCGATCCGTACATGGCGGTCGGTCCCGCGGCGTCGAGTTACGCGGGCGGCGTTCGCCGCACGCATCCCGCATCGCTCGACCGATGGATCGAACATGTGCACCGCCCCGACGGCGGTCCCTATGCGGCGGCCACGATCGACGAGCGGGTCGACGAAGCGGCTGCGCGGGTGGAGACCGTGCTCTTGGGCTTCCGGCTTTCGGACGGCGTGTCGCGGACGCGTTTTCGCGCGCGTCACGGCGTCGCATTCGACGAACTTTTTTCGGACAAACTTCGACCGATGATCCGCCGGGGCCTCGTCGAAGATGACGGGGAGACGGTGCGCCTCACCGAGCACGGCCTCGATTTTGCCGACGTCGTCGCTCGCGCGATTCTCTGATTCCCGAAAAGAACATGTACGCCTGACGCGTTGACGGTGCGACCGCCTCGTGGCGTCGCGTCACAATTGTTCATCGCGTTGTCACACCCCACACGTTACATGGATTGACAGCGTATGCGGGAGGTGTTACCCTCGTGTTGGCACTCGAATGTCAAGAGTGCTAATACGAGAAAGGGCGGCGGTTTGGATGGACGAACGCAAGAAGAAAATTCTGAAAGCCATTGTCGACGATTACGTCGAGACGGCCGAGCCGATCGGCTCGAAATCCCTGGTCGAACGTCACAACTTGCAATTGTCGTCGGCAACGATTCGTCACGAGATGGCCGAGCTCGAACAGATGGGCTACCTCGAAAAACCGCACACCTCGGCCGGCCGCATGCCGTCCGACAAGGGCTATCGCGCCTACGTCGACGATATGTTGTCGGTGCCCTCGGTTTCGCCGAAAGACGAGGCGGAAGCGCGTGAGTATCTGTCGGACCATTTGAACGAAGCGCGCCAACTGATTGAGCGCGCCACCGAATATCTGTCGGGGAAGACCGATTATTTGTCGGTCGCCTTGTCCCCACAGTACGCCGATTCAAACCTCGAGCAGATCAAAATCATGATGATCGAGCCGGGGCGCGCCATCGTCGTCTTGGTCTTGTCCGCCGGCATCGTGCACGACCGATTGATTCGGATTCCCGCGATGATCGACGAGGCGCAATTGGACCAAATCGCGCAAGCGATCGAACGACGACTGACCGGCAAACGCTTGGACGACATCACGCTCGTGACCGTTTCATCGGCCGCGGAGGGGACGGGGCTTCCCGAAGCCCTCGTGAACCAAGTGCTGTTTGAGGCGTACGTCGCGATCAAACAGACGGAAAAAATTGAAATCTACATGGATGGCAAACACCGCTTGCTGAAGCATCCGGAGTTCCACGACATCGATCGGGCCAACCGTTTTTACACGACCGTCCAGGAAGACCATATGGTCGCCGGCTACATGATGGACATGCAGCAACAGGAAGAACAGCGTCATATGACGGATGGCGAGATGCCGACGTACATGGTGCGCATCGGCCAGGAGATCGCCCTGGAAGGCTTGGAAGACATGTCGTTCATCACGACGACGTACCGCGTGGGTGACCACATTGCGGGACAGATCGGCGTGATCGGACCGAAACGGATGCAATACGGGGAGATCATCTCTCAAGTCAGCTTCGTCAACAAAGCGTTGTCGGACGCGGCGAACCAGCATTACGGACGCGTCGAGCCGTCGGATGAACAAAGGAGCCGGGATGAGCAAGAAGAACCATAAAAATACCGTGCCGGAAGCGCATGAAGACGAAAATGTGACGATCGATCTCGAGGAGAACGAAGCGATCGGCGAAGATGAATCCGAGCCGAACCTCGAGGATGCGTACGAAGCCCTGAACAACCGCTACCTGCGCGTGTGCGCCGATTACGACAATTTCCGTCGTCGCGCACGCCAATCGCGGCAGGCGAACTACGACGAGGGCGTCATCGACACGGTGCGCGCCCTGATGCCCGTGGTCGACAGCATCGATGCCGCGATGCAAGCGGCCGATCAATCGGAGACCGACGAAGCGAGCGAATTCGCCGAAGGCCTCGCCTTGATCCGACAGCAGTTGGACGAAGCGTTTCAGCGCATGGGCGTGGTCGAAATCGAGGGCGAAGGCGCCGACTTTGACCCGAATGTCCACCAGGCGGTGTTGCATGAAGAAGACGACGAACACCCCGACAACCACGTCGTCCAAGTCTTTCAGAAAGGCTATAAAAAAGGCGATCGCGTGATTCGCCACGCGATGGTCAAGGTTGTCAACTGATAACGGTGACGATTCGCATGAATCAACGATGAAACGATAGATCAAACCAAGATAAAGAGAGGACGAAGCATATGGCTAAAATGATTGGAATTGACTTAGGAACCACCAACTCGGTGATGGCCGTGATGGAAGGCGGCGAACCCGTCGTCATCCCGAACGCCGAAGGCAGTCGCACGACCCCGTCGGTCGTCGCGTTTACGAATACCGGCGAACGTCTCGTCGGCCAAATCGCCAAGAACCAGGCGCAAAAGAATCCGGATCGCACGATCATGTCGATCAAGCGCGAGATGGGCAGCGATCACAAGAACACGATCGACGGCAAAGCGTACACGCCGCAAGAAATCTCGGCGATGATTTTGCAGAAATTGAAACACGACGCGGAAGCGTACCTCGGTGAGCCCGTGACGCACGCCGTGGTCACGGTGCCGGCGTACTTCTCCGACTCGCAGCGTCAGGCGACGAAGGACGCGGGCCGCATCGCGGGTCTCACGGTCGACCGCATCATCAACGAGCCGACCGCGGCCTCTTTGGCGTACGGCCTCGACAAAGAGTCCGACCAGAAAATCGTTATCTTCGACTTGGGCGGCGGCACGTTCGACGTCTCCATTCTGGAGATCGGCGACGGCGTCTTCGAAGTGAAGTCGACGTCCGGCAATACGCGACTCGGCGGCGATGACTTCGACAAAAAGATCGTCGACTGGCTCGTGGAAACGATGAAACAGGAACAAGGCGTCGATCTTTCGAACGATCGCCTTGCCATGCAGCGTCTGCGCGAAGCGGCGGAGAAGGCGAAGATCGAGCTTTCGAGCGTCTTGACCGCATCGATCAACTTGCCGTTCATCACGGCGGATCAAAACGGTCCGAAACACTTGGACGTCTCCCTCAGCCGCGCCAAATTCGAAGCGATGACGGCCGACCTCGTCGAAAAGACGAAGGGCCCCCTCGACGCGGCCATGCGTGACGCGAACCTGCAACCGAGCGACATCGACAAAGTGCTGCTCGTCGGCGGTTCCACGCGTATCCCCGCCGTGCAGGCGATGGTTGAAAAATATTTCGGCAAAGAGCCCTTCAAGGGCATCAACCCGGACGAATGCGTCGCGATGGGCGCCGCCATCCAGGCGGGCATCCTCGCGGGCGACATCGACGACATGGTCTTGATCGACGTCACCCCGCTCACGCTCGGCATCGAGACCTTGGGCGGCGTCATGACCCGCATGATCGACCGCAACACGCGGATCCCGACCAGCAAAAAGCGGATCTTCTCGACGGCGGCCGACGGCCAGACGCAGGTGGAAGTTCACGTCTTGCAAGGCGAGCGCGAGATGGCGGCCGGCAACAAATCGCTCGGACGCTTCATCCTGGACGGTATCGCGCCGGCCCCGCGCGGCGTCCCGCAGATCGAGGTCACGTTCGACATCGACGCGAACGGCATCGTGAACGTCTCCGCGATCGACAAAGGCACGAACCGCGAACAGCACATCACGATCACGGCGTCCACCAACCTGACCGACGACGAGATCGATCAAGCGGTCAAAGAGGCGGAGAAATTCGCGGAGGAAGACCGCAAGCGCAAAGATGAGGTCGACACGAAGAACCGCGCCGAGACGACCATCTACGAGACCGAAAAACTCATGAAGGAGTCCGGCGACAAATTCGAAGCGGCCGACAAACAGGCGGTCGAAGAACAGCTGGCGAAATTGCGTGACAGCCATGAGCGTGGCGACATCGAAGCGATGAAGCAGGACATGGAAGCGTTGAGCCAGAGCGTGTACAAGGCCTCCGAAACGATGTACAAGAAGACGCAGGGCAACCCGCAACAGCAGCCTCCGCAAGGCGGCGCTCCGCAGGGGCCCGGCCCCGAAGGTCCCGGCACGTACGAGGCCGATTTTAAAGACGTCGGAGGCGACGATCAATAATCGTCGGTGACGATCCGACCCGAATCCAACCGTTGAGCCGCAGCCGAGTCTGCGGCTCAACGATCTGGAGTGTTAATATAAGGCGTGGCCGATGCGGCCATGGGAGGTTTTTGTGGCGAACAAACGCGACTATTACGAAGTCTTGGGCGTGCCGCGCGACGCGGACGACAGTACGATCAAGAAGGCTTTTTGGAAGCTTGCCAAGCAATATCACCCGGACGTCAATCCCGACGACAAGGAGGCCGAGGCGAAGTTTAAGGAAGCCAACGAGGCGTACGACGTTTTGTCCGACAAGGACAAACGCGCGCGCTATGACCAATTGGGCCATGCCGGCGTCGATGAGTCCGGCTTCGGTGGCGGTGCGTACGACATCAACCTCGACGATTTGTTTTCACAGATATTCGGCAGTTTCGGCGGATTCGGCGGGTTTGGCGGCTTCGGCGGCGCGCAACAGGCGCAACGTCGCACCGGCCCCACGCGCGGCGCCAACCTTCGGTATCGCATGAACCTCGATTTTCTCGAGGCGGCGTTTGGGGTCGAGCGCGACATCACGATCAAAAAAGCCGATCGCTGCACGACGTGCCACGGCATGGGGACGGCGGACGGCTCACAGCCCGCGACGTGCCCCGTGTGCAACGGCACCGGTCAGGAATACACGCAGCAGCAGACCATGTTCGGGCAGATGATGACGTCGCGCCCGTGCTCGCGCTGCGGCGGCGACGGGCAGGTCATCGACAACCCGTGTCCCGCGTGTCACGGCGAGGGCGCCGTGGTGCGCGAGAAGACCTTGCGCGTCACCGTGCCGGCCGGCATCGATGAAGGCGAAATGTTGACCTTGCGCGGGGAGGGCGAGCCGGGACGCAACGGCGGCCCGTACGGCGATCTTTACGTCCAAATTTTCATCCGCCCGCACCCCGTGTTTACGCGGGAGGGGAATCGCACGTACTGCGAAGTCCCGATCACCTATGCCCAAGCGGCGTTGGGCTCCGAAATCGAGGTGCCGACGATTGACGGGCCGGTGCCATATAAACTTCGCGAAGGCACGCAGCCGGGCGACATGTTCACGTTGCGCGGCAAAGGCATCCCCTACGTGGGACGTCCGTCCGCCCGCGGAGATCATTTCTTCCGCGTGTCGCTTGAAGTGCCCCGCAACTTGTCGTCGCATCAAAAAGAGATGCTGCGCGCGTTCGACGCGACCTGCACCGACGAAAATTACGAGAAACGCAAGAGCTTTTTCGCCAAGGTTCGCGACGCATTCGGCGGATCGCAGAAGCGGTGAGCCGTGCCATGAACCTTGTCGTCATCGATCTCGAATGGAATACGAAGGCGCGATCGCAGAAAGTGGATCCGAAACTCGCCGAACAAATGATGTTTGAAATCATTGAGATCGGCGCGGTCAAACTCGATCGTCGGGGGCGGGTCATCGACCGCTTCAGCGAGCGCGTGCAGCCCGTCCTGTACAAACACATTCAGCGTCACGTCGCCGCCGTCACCCAACGCACGCAACAGAGCCTTTCGGACGGCGTGCCGTTTCCCGATGTCTTCCACGCGTTTCGTGCGTTTGCGGGCGAGGATCCGATCCTCGTGTCGTGGGGCACCTCCGACGCCGAAGTCTTCATCTCCAACATGCGTTTTCATGACGTCGCCCCATGGCGATTTCGCGCCATGGACGCGCAAGCTTTTTTCTCGCATTGGGCGGAATCCGGGTCGTCGCGCCAGCAACGTTCGGTCGAGTATGCGCTTGATTTTTTGCGATTGGACAAAGACCTTCCGTTTCACAAAGCGAGTTCCGATGCCGAATACGCGGCGCGGATTCTCGTGGAGACGATTCGGCCGCTCGATGACGGCATCGATGTGGAGCGCCGTCTGAAGCCGTTCATCTATGATCCTTGGATCAATCAACAGACCAAGACGAGGCTGCCGTTGGATCCCTCGGGCGACGTCGCGGCCTATCTCACACAACAAACATATGCATGTCCGGCGTGCGAACGTCCCTTGCACGGGACGTGGCGCGTGATCCGCAAAGGCAAGCGGTGGTTTGCCAAAGCACGCTGTCCCGAACACGGCGATATTGAACTGTCGGCGCGACGCGTCTTTCGCGTGAAGCCGCCGCAAGTGTCGATTCGCGTCCGCATCCCGAAAGGTCCCTTGCGGGAACCGACCGTGCCCTCCGACACCGACAACGACGGCGGACTCGTCTGGGTGGACGGAGTGGATCGCGGGGACGATGACGCATCGCAACGGACAACGTAGGGGAGGTACGGATGCAGCACCACGACTCGAAGAACAAACTCGGCATGCGCGAAAGCTTGATGCTCCTGGTGGGCGGCATGATCGGCAGCGCGATTTACTCGCTGTCGGGGCTCACGATGTACTATGCCGGACCGGCCGTCATCATCACATGGACGATCGCGGCGGCGGTCTTGCTGATGTACGGATTGCAAGTGGCCGAATTGGCCGTGCGCTTTCCCAGATCGGGCGGCGTGTACGCGTTTCCGCGGGCGGCGTTTGCCGACGACGGAACGCAGCGCGGCGTCATCCTCGGATGGTTTTCGTCCTGGGGGTACATCTTTGCCAACATCGGGGCCATTGCCTTTGCCGCGATTTACGTCGGCACGTACCTCGGTGCCGGATTCAACATCGAGGGCGATTGGCAAATTCCGCTGGCGCTCATCGCGTGCCTCATTGTGTTGGGGCTCAACATCTTGAAAATCACGATCACGGGCAAAGCGAACACCGTGCTGGTCACGGGGCTGATCGTGACCATGCTGATTTACGTGATCGTCGGGCTGACCTCGGGCGAATGGAATCCGGCGAACTTCCAACCGTTTTTCACGCAAGGTCATCTCGGAGCGACGGGCTTCATCCAAGCGATTCCGAATGCGATGGTCGCGTACGGCTCGATCGTCGCGATCGCGTTCATGGTGTCAGAAGTCAAAGATCCGAACCGCACCGTTCCGAAGACGGCGCTCTACGCCATGATCATCGTCGTCGTCTTGTATTTGCTCTGCATCATCACGACGCTCGGACTCGTCACCACCCAATTTTTGATCGATCACCCCGGGATGCGTTTCATCCCGTTCTACGCCGCGGTCTTCACGACGTTGCAGGAGCACATGTGGCTTGCGAAGGTCATCTCGATCTCGGCGGTGTTGGCCCTCATCACGACGATGCTCGTCGTCACGCAACTGACGGCGCGCACGATCGCTGTCGCCGCCCAAGACGGGCTCTTGCCGAAGATCCTCGGCCGTTACAACAAAAAGACCGGCACGCCGATTGCGGCCTCCGTGGTCGTCATCGCGCTCTCGATGATCGTGTCGTGCTTCCCGCACTTCACGGAACAGATCGTCAACCTGGCGTCGTTGTTTGCCGCGATCACGCTCGTGATCACCATGGCGTCCCTGATCGTCGCCCGCAAGCGCTTCGGCAGTGAAGGCCTGGCCTATCGGGCGAAGGGCGGACGCTGGTTGCCGTGGCTCACGATCCTCCTCATCGGCGCCACCTACATCCCCGGCATCATCCAAGGGGGCTGGCAGCTGTGGGCCTACACGCTCGGTCTCTACGCCATCGGCGCACTCATCCTGTGGATCGCGATGAAGCGTCATCGAATCGGCTCCTCGGCCGCGGAAGGAAAGTGACATGACACAACCGGGTTTTTTGGGGACGCGCACCGCGGTGGCGTTCGGCCGCTTTGACGGCGTGCATCGCGGCCATGAAGCGCTCTTGAAAGAGCTCGTCCGCGTCGCGCGCGACGCGGGCATTCCGTCCGTCGTCGCCTGCTTGATCCCGGGCTTGAACGGCGGCCCGAGAAAGCGTCTCAACACGATTGCCGAGTGCCACGCGATGATCGATCGCCTCGGCGTCGACTTCGTGTTGATGCTCCCGTATAACGCGAAGTTTGCCGAGCTCGATCCCGTCCGCTTCTACGAGATGGTCTTGCGCGACCAATTGGGCGCGCAAATCATCGTCGCCGGCGACAACGTCGTGTTCGGCCGTCAACGCGCCGGCAACGAACCGCTCTTGAAGCAGCTGGCGGAACGTGATGCGATCGACCTCATCACCGTGCCGTCCGTCCGACGGGACGATCGGCCCATCACGTCCGAACGCATCATGGCGGCGCTCCGAGCGGGCGAGATCGACGATGCGAACGCCATGCTCGGCCACACACACTTTTACCGCGGGGAAATCGTGCTCGGCAACCAGCTCGGCCGCACCGTCGGGATGCCGACCGCGAACATGGCCGTCGCGCCGTTTTTGCAATTGCCGAAATACGGCGTCTACGGCACGCTCATCCGCGTCGACGGTCTCTGGCACAAGGGGCTCACGAACATCGGGACACGCCCCTCCGTCGACAACTACGACTACGTGACGATCGAAACGTATATCCTCGACTTTGACGAAGATCTTTACGGCAAAAGCGTGGAACTCGAGCTGCACGCGTTCATTCGCGGCATTCAAAAGTTCGACGGCATCGAGGCCGTGAAAGCCCAGGTCGGCCGCGACATCGAGCGCATCCGCGACCGCCTCGACGGGCTCGTCACACCCGACGGAAAGAAGCGCTGAGCGACCGACGGATTCGTTGACAACGACCGCGTCGTTCATTACGATTAAGACAACTTCATATCGCGTCGACGGACCCTAGGGAAACAGGTGCGAATCCTGTGCGGTACCGCCGCTGTCAACGCGTGATAACCTGCCCACGGCATCCGCCGAGCCACTGAGCGATCGGGAAGGCGGGCAGGGGGATCGACGATCCGCGCGTGAGCCAGAAGACCGACCGTGACGCGTCGCGTGCATTGCAACGGATTATTGCGAAGCGCGTCATGCAAAGCGGCATAAATACGGACCGCGATCTTCGAAGAAAGATCGCGGTTTTTTTCGTAAAGGAGCCCATAACGTTGAAACACATTCGTCAAAGCATGCTTTGGCTTCTCGCCATCCTGCTCGCGGTCACGCTCGCGGCGTGCACGTCGGGCAACAACGCCCCCGCGTCGTCGACCGCGGCGTCCGAGGCTGGGAATATCGGGGTACCAACAAGTTATGCCGTCACAACGTCCGATCAAGATGACATCGAAGTTTCTGCGGCGGTACCGACGCCGTTGGTCGATGTAACGACGTCATTCGAATCGTCTGAAACATCGCCGTCCGAGGCATCTTCGACCTCCGCGTCGGCTCGGACCCCCGCCACGCGCGCCTCGAAACGTACGTCGTCGTCCACCACGACGACCTCATCGCGAAGGTCCTCCGCTTCTTCTTCGAGCACGACCACGACGACCTCCGCGACCACGACGACTTCGACAACGTCCACGGCCGCGACGATGCGGGTGCAGGTGATCGTCGATTGCGCGAACGTCATCGCCAACCCGAAGGCGGGCCAAAAGGCCAAAGACGTGGTGAAGGTTTTGATCGCGCGGGGCTTTTGCACGAACGACGGCGTGCTCTTCCGATCGACGTTGACGCTCGATCGCGGGGCCAGCGCGTACGAGGCGCTGGCGGCGACGGGTTTGCCGATGACGGTGCGAAATACGAGTATGGGCCACTACATTGCGGCCATCTCCGGGTTGCAGGAAATGGACGGCGGACCGCAGAGCGGCTGGATTTACTTGGTGAACGGCACAATGCCCGGCGTGGGCGCCGACGGTTTCACGCTTTCGCACGGCGATCAGATGCGCTGGCGATACACGATCGCCAAAGGCGACGCGCTTTCGAATTTGCCATGACCCTTCGTCAGAATCATCCCGTCGTCGTTTTGCTGGTCTACGGTGCGGCGCTCATCCTCACGATGGCGACGCATCACCCCCTCATGGCCACGCTCTCCTTCCTCTTTGCGTTGCTCACGCGCGTGCGTCTTCAAGGATGGCGCAAGGCGCTCGGTCAATGGACGTATCTCTTGCCCATGGTGGCGTTGATCACGGTGTTCAACGTGGTCTTCAACGACGCCGGCATGACGCCGTTGTTTTACATCGGTGAGCGTGCCGTGACGCTGGAGTGCCTGATCTACGGGTTGGTGTCGGGCATCCTCTTGTCGGCCGTGTTGTTGTGGTTTCAAAATTACCACGACACGATGGCATCGGGACGGTTCTTGGCGGTGTTGGGCAAGCGTTTGCCCGTGCTCAGCATGATGGTGTCCATGGTCTTTCGCTACATTCCCGATACGGTGGACCGGGGCCGAGAAATCGATCTGAGCCGACGCGCCCTGATGGGCGGGGAAGCTAAGCGCAACGTGTCATTTATCGCGCGCATGGTGTCCATTTTGATGGCGTGGAGCATGGAGAATGCCCTGATGACGTCGGACGCCATGAAGGCCAAGGGGTACGATCAGGGGCGGCGTCGTCCGTATGCGCGGGTTCGACGATCGCCGCGCGACATCGCGCCGACGGTGTGGATGACGGTCGCGTTGACGGCGCTCGTGATCGCGTGGGCGAGGGGCGCCTCCGCCTTCATTTATTATCCCGTGATGTGCTTTATGCCGCGCGCTTTGGAGGGCGGACGGCTGTACGTGTGGCTCGTGAGCGCCGCGGCCGTGTTCGCCACGCCGTTGCTGCTCGATGCAGGGTCGCACGCGATGGATCGGGTGCGCGCCGCACGCGCCTTCGCCCCGCCCGTGGATCCGTATGTGCGGGCGATGTGGCCCGAAGCCGACAAGGAGGGTATCGCATGAACCGCAACCCCATCATTCGCATGCAAGATGTGACGTTCACGTACGCGGGCATGCAGGTGCCCGCGCTTTCCGACGTTTCGCTGGAGGTGGCGCCCGGAACGTTCTGTTTGTTGGTCGGCCCAAGCGGTAGTGGCAAGACGACGTTATTACGTCTTCTCAAGACGGCGCTGGCGCCCGTCGGCGAGCTCTCGGGGACGATTGAAACCCCTGAGGCCGTGGCCTTTGTGATGCAGGACCCGACGCATCAGATCGTCATGGATGTCGTGTGGCACGAGCTCGCGTTTGGGCTCGAAAACATGGGATTGCCGCCCGCCGTCATCGAACGACGGATCGCGGAGACGGCGCACTTTTTCGGCATTGAAGACTGGATCCATCGACCCGTGTCGGAACTTTCGGGGGGCGAAAAGCAGATTTTAAATGTGGCGTCGTCGCTCATCCTGCAGCCGAAGATGCTGATCTTGGACGAACCGACGGCGCAGCTCGATCCGATTGCCGTGCAACATTTTCTGGCGCTGATTTCGCGCATTCGCCGCGAGCTCGGCACGACCATCCTCTTGTCGGAGCATCATTTGACCGATGCGTTGCCCATGGCCGATGACGTCGTCTGGTTGAACGAGGGACGCGTGGCGTTTCACGGTTCCGCGAAGATGTTCGCGGTGCACGCGCTCGACGAACGCGCGCCGTTCTCGAAAGCCTTGCCCGCGGCGACGCGCGCCGCGGCACGGATCGATCCCGAGGCGATGGCGTTGACGATTCCCGAGGCACGCGCCGTGCTGGAGGCATCGCCGTTGATATCGTCGACGGAGGCGACCGTGCCCTCCGCGGTGGACGCCGCGCCGACCCCGGACGTCGTCTTGTCCGCCAAACACGTGTATTTTCGCTACCGCGGCGATTTGCCGTGGGTCATTGAAGATGTCTCGTTCGACGTCGGTCGGGGAGAAGTGCATGCGCTTGTGGGGGGCAACGGCAGCGGCAAGAGCACGCTCATGCATGTGTTGAGCGGAGCCGTCTCACCCACGCGCGGTCGTGTGCGACGTTCGGACGACGTGCGGGTCGGCCTGTTGACCCAACACGCGCGCGCCGTGTTTTCCATGGATACGGTGCGCGACGATTGGATGGAGTTGCGTGCGTTGGGGCATTACGGGGAAGCCGACGTCGATCGCATGGCCCTGCGACTCGGGTTGACGCGTTTGATGGATCGCCATCCGTACGATCTGAGTGCGGGGGAGACGCAAAAGGCCGCCCTCGGCAAGCTGTTGTTGCTCGATCCCGACATTTTGTTGCTGGACGAACCCGTGAAAGGCGTCGACGCCGACGCGAAAGCCGATGTGGCGCATTTGCTGCGTTGTCTCGCCGACGACGGGAAAGCCGTCCTGATCGTGACGCACGACGTGGGTTTCAGCGCGCAAATCGCGGACCGCTGCTCCATGCTGTTTGACGGGCGCATCGTGGCGACGGAGGATGCGCATACGTTCTACCTGGGCAACGCGTTTTATACGACCGATTGGGTGCGCATCACGCAAGCCATCCTCCCGGACATCGTGACCGAAGCGGACTTTGATCGTTGGTTCGTTTCGGCGGAGGCCGACCGTGCGTAGTCGTCGCGGCATTGAGCGGACGATTGAATGGGGGACGTTTGCGGCCCTGATCGTCCTGCTCGTCGTCTGCGCCGTCTTTGAATTCGAGCAATCGTCGCTCATTATTTTGCTGGCGGCGATCCTGGCCAATGTGCCGTTTTTCGTCCATTACGAGCGATCGCATCCGAAGGCGCGCGAGATCCTGCCCATCGTGGTCATGGCGGCCATCGCGACCGCCGGCCGCCTGATTTTCGGCCCGTTGCCGAGCTTCAAGCCCGTCTCGGCGATCGTGATCGTCACGGCGCTCGCCTTCGGTCGGCGAAGCGGGTACATGTGCGGGGCGTTGACGGCGCTCGCCTCCAACATGTTCATGGGCCAGGGGCCGTGGACCCCTTGGCAGATGGTGGCGTGGGGGATGATCGGGTACGTCGCGGGCGCGCTGCGCGATCACGGCGCCCTGGAACGTCCGATCGCCGTGTACGTGTACGGCTTCGTGTCGCCGCTCGTGTACGGCGTGTTGCTCGATTCGTGGCACATCATCGGGTTTGTGCGTCCCATCACGTGGACGTCGGCGATCCTGGCCTACGGGGCGGGCTTGCCGTTCAATCTCACCCATGCCGTCGCGACCGTGCTCTTTTTGATCCCGATTTTGGGGCCGTGGACGCGCAAACTGGAACGCGTGAAACGCAAATTCGGCCTCGAAGCCGATTTGGTACGACACAACGGCGAGCATATCGTGTAGACTAACCGTACAAGCGCCCGCGAATTTGTTTATTTACTCGTGCGGGCGCGTGACACCAATCGCTTAAACACATGAAATTATGGAGGTTGATCGCATGAAAAAAACGCCCCTCAACGACCGTCATGTCGCGCTCGGCGCGCGCATGGTGGATTACGCGGGTTGGGACATGCCGGTTAAGTACGAAGGCATTCCCTCGGAAGTGATGGCCGTGCGCGAAAACGTCGGGGTTTTCGATGTTTCGCACATGGGCGAAATTCGTGTGAAAGGTGCCGGCGCGGGCGCGTTTCTCGACTGGCTCTTGTCGCGCCCCGTGTCGCACAAAAAAGCCGACCAAATCACCTACGTCATCATGGCGCAAGCCGACGGCGGCACCGTCGATGACTTGCTCGTATATCCATTGGGCGAGGAGGATTATTTACTCGTCGTCAACGCGGCCAACAAGGACAAAGACTTCGCCCACATCCGCGACAGTCTGAAGGTGTATGGCGAGACGTATCCCGACCGCGAGCACGCGGTGGAGATCCTCGACGAATCGGATCTCTACGGACAGATTGCCGTTCAGGGCCCCAAGAGTCTGGATGCGCTCGTGGCGATGGCCGATCGGATCGGTCTCACGCCCGAACACGTCGAGCAATTGAAGGGCCTCAAGCGGTTCCGCGAGATGTTTGTGCCGATCGAAGGCGAAGACCGACCCCTCATCCTGTCGCGCACGGGGTACACCGGTGAAAACGGATACGAGCTCTACATGCCGGCCGCCAAGACGGGCATGTATTGGGACGCTTGCATGGACGCCGGCGTCGTGCCGTGCGGCCTCGGTGCCCGCGATACGCTGCGTCTCGAAGCGGGCATGCCGCTCTACGGCCATGAAATGTCGGAAGAGATCAACGCACTGGACGCCAACATGGGCTTCTTCGTCGACCTCGACCGTCCGTTCCAAGGCCGGGCGATGCAAGACAACGTGACGCGTCGACAGATCGCGATCGTGAGCGACACGCGGGCGATTCCGCGCGAAGGTTACGACGTGCTGCTCGACGGCAAGAAAGTGGGCGTTATTTCATCGGGTACGTTCTCCCCGACGCTCGAGAAGGGCATTGCGTTTGCTTTCGTCGACCCCGACACCCCCGAGGTGGAGAAAGTCGACGTTCAAGTGCGCAAACGCGTGCAACCGTTTACGGTCGTGAAAGCGCCGTTTATCGATTAATGTGCATGGCGGCCGACGCCGTCGTCGCGTCGGCTTCGCTATACGACGCGAGGTCAGCCTCGCAAGAAAGGACATGAAACCATGGATAAAAATTTGAAATTTTCAAAAACGCACGAATGGGTGAAAGTGGAAGATGACGTCGCGATCATCGGCCTGACCGACTTTGCGCAAGCGCAACTGGGCGACATCGTGTACGCCGAGCCCGAACCCGAAGGCACGGAAGTCGAGCTGGAAGACATCATCGGCACGGTCGAATCGGTCAAAGCCGCATCCGACCTGTATGCGCCCGTGTCCGGCGAGATCGTCGAAGCCAACGTCGACATCGAGGATGCCCCCGAAGCGATCAACGAAGCGCCGTGGGACACGTGGTTTGTCAAGATCAAAATGGCCGACCTCGGCGAGTTGGACGACCTCATGGACGCCGACGCTTACGAACAATTCTGCGAGGAGGAAGATGCATGATCGGTTATCTGCCCATGAACCGCGAAGAGCGCCGCGAGATGCTGGCGTCGGTGGGGGTGGATCTCGATCACCTTTTTGACATGATCCCGGAGTGCGATCGTGTCCATGAGGATACTTTTCCCACGCTGCCCAACGAAGGCATGAGTGAGATGGAAGTGGTCGACCGCGTGAAAGCGTTGGCCGACAAAAACCAGAGCTCCGCATGCTACGACAGCTATCTCGGTGCCGGTTACTACGACCACTATCAGCCCGCGGCCGTCCATCATCTGATCAGTCGCGGCGAATTCCTGACGTCGTATACGCCGTACCAAGCTGAAATTTCGCAAGGCACGCTCCAAGCCATCTTCGAATGGCAGAGCTACATCACCCGTCTGACGGGATTGCCCGTCTCGAACGCCTCGCTTTACGACGCCGCCTCCGGCGCCGCCGAAGCCGTGTTGCTCGCATGCCGCGACAAACGTCGCTACAAAGTGTTTGTCTCGGAAGGCGTGCATCCCGATACGATCGAGACCATTCACACGTATTGCCACGCCGCCGACATCGAAGTGGTCGTCGGCGCGCTCGACGAGCACGGCCGGACCACCGATTATCCGACGGAGAAGAAGGAATACGCGTGCTTCTTCGTGCAGAGCCCGAACTTCTACGGCATCGTCGAAGATCTCGATCTGCTCGCCGAGCAGGCGCACGCAGTCGGCGCGCACGCCGCGGTCTCGCAAGACCCGGTGAGCCTCGCCGTGCTGAAACGCCCCGGCGACTGCGGGGTGGACATCGCGGTCGGCGAAGCGCAATCGTTCGGTCTGCCGCTGTCGTACGGCGGCCCCGGTGCGGGGTACATGGCCGTGACGGATCGCCTGATGCGCAAGATGCCCGGCCGGATCTGCGGTGAAACCGTGGATCGCGACGGCAAAGTGTCGTACGTGTTGACGATCCAAGCGCGCGAGCAGCACATTCGCCGCGAACGCGCGACGTCCAACATCTGCACGAGCCAAGCCCTGATGGCGACGGCCGCGACGATCTGGTTGGCCCTCATGGGGCAGCAGGGTCTGTTGGATGTGGCGGAACAATCGGCGTCGAAAGCCATCTATCTCGAGCAAGCGTTGACCGCCTCGGGGCATTTCAAGCGCGTCTACGACGCCCCGTTCTTCCGTGAATTCCTCTTGGAAGCCGACGACGGCATCGACCTCAAAGCGCTGAACGAGGCGCTGTTGGAGGAAGGCATCATCGGCGGGCTCGTCTTGCCCGGCAACCGCTACCTCATCGCCGTGACCGAGAAGAAGACGAAAGCTCGGTTGGACCGCTTCGCGGAGACGATCCTTCGCCTCTGCGACGAACAGGAGGGGAGGTAAGTCATGGCCATGTATAAAGACACCCCTTTGATTTTTGACATCGCTTCCAAGAGCGGCGCGGGCGACTACGTTCGCCCCAACGATGTGCCGAACGCCGATTTGGCGGACTGGTTTGGCGCGCAATACCGACCTGAAGCCCCCGACATTCCGAACGTCGACGAGATTTCGGTTGTCCGTCATTACACGAATCTATCGAACAAAAATTACCACGTCGAAATCGGCACGTACCCCTTGGGCTCGTGCACGATGAAGTACAATCCGAAAGTGAACGAAGACCTCGCGGCGCTTCTGGGCTTTGCGGCGACGCACCCGCTCCAGCCCGATGCGACGGTCCAGGGCAACCTGGAACTGTTGCATCACTTGGAGCAGCTCTTGAATGACGTCACCGGCATGGATTACTACACGTTCCAACCGGCGGCGGGCGCGCACGGCGAATTGACCGGCATTTTGCTGATCAAGGCGTACCACGAGGATCATGGCAACACGGAACGCACCGTGATCATCGTCCCGGACGCCGCGCACGGCACGAATCCCGCGACGGCGGCCATGGCCGGCTACGATGTTCGCGAAGTCGCCTCCGACGAGAACGGTTTCGTCGACGTCGATGCGCTCGCGGAAGCGCTCGGCCCCGACGTCGCCGGCCTGATGCTCACGAACCCGAACACGCTCGGTCTCTATGATCCGAACATTGAAACCATCACGAAGATGGTGCACGATGCCGGCGGACTGTGCTACTACGACGGCGCCAACATCAACGCGATCCTCATGCAGGCGCGTCCCGGCGACATGGGCTTCGACTGCGTTCACATGAACGTCCACAAGAGCTTCTCGACGCCGCACGGCGGCGGCGGTCCCGGCGCCGGCCCGGTCGGCTGCAAGGCCTTCCTGGAGCCGTACCTGCCGCGTCCCGTCGTCCGTAAAAACGATCGCGGCTACTTCCTCGACGACGACCGTCCGAAATCGTTTGGCAAAGTCCGTTCGTTCATCGGATCGTACGGCGTGCTGGTGAAGACGTACGCGTACCTCCTGCGCAACGGCGCCGAAGGTTTGCGTCAGGCATCGGAAGGCGCCGTCGCGAACGCGACGTATCTGCGCGAGCGGTTGAAAGCATACTACCGCGTCCCGTTCGATCCGCCGTCGATGCACGAATACGTCATGACGGGCGAATGGCAAAAAGACCATTGCGGCTGTACCACGCTCGACATCGTCAAACGTCTGATCGACTACGGTTTCCACCCGCCGACGGTCTACTTCCCGTTGATCGTCAACGAGGCGATGATGGTGGAGCCGACGGAGACGGAGACGTGGCGCGACCTCGACGCATTGGCCGATGCATTCATCAAGATCGCCGAAGAAGCGAAAGCGGATCCCGAAATTCTGAAAGGCGCTCCGCGTCACACGCCGATCGCACGCCCCGACGAAACGCGGGCCGCGCGCGATCCGAAACTCAAAGCCTAATCGGCGTTCCGACGCCGTTTCGGGGGCCGGGACCGACGTTCCGGCCCCTTTTTTGTCATGGAATTTAAAATGGCACGTGTGTACGTGTCAGAGTGTCGAGGGATGTGATACCATAGGCGTGGCGCTTTTCGGCATGAGCCCGACGGCCATGCCGTTAGAGCATAGATTGTAATGCGCGCAGAGGAAGCGCGTATCCATAAGAAAGGATTGGATACAAAGTATGGCAATTAAAGTGGCAATCAATGGATTCGGACGCATCGGACGACTGTGCTTCCGTGCACTCGTTGAACGCGGATTGTTGGAGGACGAGGTGGAACTCGTCGCCATCGTCGCCCGTAACACGAAAGCGGATTATTTCGTCTATCAGTTGACGTATGACTCATCGCAGCATCGCTGGGATGACCACGAACTCACCACCGAGAAGTTCCATCCCGACGACGAAGAACCGAACGTCATCGTGATCGACGGCAAGCACAAAGTGCGCTGCATTCTCGCCGGCACCGACCCGACCCAACTGCCGTGGAAAGAATTGGGCGTCGATTACGTCATCGACAGCTCGGGCGTGTTCCGTGACTACGACAAGGCGATCGGCCACATCAAGGTCGGCGCGAAGAAAGTCATCCTGACGGCGCCGGGCAAAGGCGACATTCGCACCATCGTCATGGGCGTGAACGAAGAGACCTACGATCCCAAGAACGACGAGATCATCTCGAACGCGTCCTGCACCACGAACTGCCTCGCCCCCGTCGTGCACGTGCTGCTCAAAGAAGGCTTTGCCATCGAAAAGGGCCTCATGACGACGATCCACGCGTACACGGCATCGCAACGCACGGTCGACGGCACGTCGCTCAAGAATTGGCGCCTCGGCCGCACCGCCGCCGAAAACATCATTCCGACGACGACGGGCGCCGCGAAAGCGGTCGGCGAAGTGTGCCCCGACGTCAAAGGCATCATGACCGGCATGGCGTTCCGCGTGCCCGTGCCCACGGGCTCCGTGGTCGACCTGACCGTTTTGCTGAAGGAAGACGCCTCGATCGAGGCCATCGACGAAGCGATGAAGCGCGCGTCCGAAACGTACATGAAGGGCATCCTGAAGTACACGAAGGACATGATCGTGTCGACCGACGTCATCCACGAAGACTGCTCTTCGGTGTATGACTCCTCCGCCACGTTGCAGAACAACCTGAAGGGCGAAAAACGCTTCTTCAAACTCGTCGCCTGGTACGACAACGAGTGGGGTTACGCGCAACGCACGATCGACCTGCTCCTGCACGTCGCCGAAGAAGACAAAAAAGCCGGCGTGTAATCGCGACGTCGAACATGACATCACTTGAAAAGGGGGCCCGATCGGGCCCCCTTTGCGTTGTCCGAGAAAGCGGGTTCGCGCTACTTAAACAAGCCGATGATCGCGAGGATCGTGCCCATCAAGCCTTCGCCGCCGAGCAGTCCCGCGGCCGCCATTTGGATTGACTGCTGACCGCCCTGCGACATGCGCTTGCGAGCCAGGAGTTCGATGAGCCCGCCGATGACGATCGGGAGGGCGAGCCCCGACCCCGTGAGCATCATGCCGATGCCGATGATCATCGCGGGGACGTTGGCGAGCGTCAACAGACATCCGACGACGGCGCCGATCGCAAAGAGGACCGGATCGCCGATGCCTTGGACCATGGCCGTGACGCTGTGCGCCTGCGCGGCGGGGAGTCCCACCTCGGGGCCGACGCCGCCGGCAGAATGGATGAGCGCCAAAATCGCGATGGACGCGGTCAGGGCGCCGACGATGCCGCCGATCAATTCAATGAAAAATTGCGAGGCGGGGTTGGTCTTGAGCATCGCGCCCGACTTGTAGTCGTTCATCATGTCGCCGGCGTAACCGCACGCCACGGCGACGATGGCGGCGATGTAGAAGGCGTGGGCCGCACTGACGTTCAGGATGCCGCGGATGGCGAGCAACACGATGATGCCGAAGAGCTCCATCGGATTGATGCCGGTCTGTCCCGTGATGATCGAGGACAGCATGGCGGCGAAGAAGACGCCCAACATCAAGAGAATCGACGGCAAAACGCCGAGGCCCGTGACGATCGACAACACGAAAGCGATCGCGACGAGGATCAGCGAGACCATGCCCACCCGACGGTTGCCCCGGGTCGATGCGCCCGGATCTTTGGAGGACGTTTTCTTGCGATTTTTAAACGAGCGCCCGATGAATGCGAGCAGCGTTCCGGCGCCGGCGCCCACCATCAAGGCGATGGCGGTCGTGAGGTTCCAGCCCGCGAAGGCTTCCTCCATGCCGGCCCAGCCGTGGGCCGCGGCGGCACGTGTCAGGATAAAGCGCGCCAAGGTCGTGATCGCCGCACCGACGAACCAAAAGATGGTCGCGTTGAAGCCGATCAGGGAGCCGATGCCGATCGCCATGGGCGCGAAATAGAACGTCATCGGGATCCCCGCCACGGCAAAGGCCGCCATGGCCGGGAACGTGCCGAATTGGTCGCGCAAGAGCGTCAACACGGCGGCGACGGCCAGCGCACCGAACAGGTAGAGCGCTTTTTTGCCGCCCGCTTCGCCGGCCGACAGGGTCGAGGCGGCCGCCTTGCCGATCGGGTAGGGGAGCTCGAGCTGTTCGATGTTTCGACGTCGGAATATCCAGCAGAGCGCCGTGCCGAGCAAGACGCCGGCCAAGGCGATGCCGAGGACGATGGGGAAGTGCTCGCGGATGAAGTTGCCCGCGGGCGCGTCGGCGTCGACCGTCCAGATGCCGGAGATGAAGAGCCCCGGCAGGGTGAAGACCAGGCCGCCGGCCACCATCGCACCGGCCGACATGCCGGTCGCGGCGACGTTCATTTCGTTCACGTCGTGCCGACCGAAGAGCCGCATGATCGCAAACGACAGGACCGCGACGAAGATCGTCGGCCACGGCAAAGCGCTCGCGCGCATGGCGACGTAGGTCGATGATGCCGTGATGAGAATGGAACCGGGAATGGCGAGCAAAATCGCTTGCCACGTGAGATGAGAACTGCTTTTTTTCAAGAAACAACCTCCTCGGGCTTTGAGCCCGCTCCATTGTCTCATACTTTGGCAAATCCTGTATAATGATGAAAACAAAACCGCCGATTCTTCGGAACGGACGGTTCGAAAGGAGCCACCCCATATGAAACTCGATATTTTTGGACTGGACATGCGGATCAATGACAACCTGAAGGAAGCCATTGAGCAAAAATTATCGAAATTTGATCGATTTTTCGACGAGGGCGCTCGCGGTGAAGTGAAACTCCAACCCGAAGGCATCGATGTGCGCGCTGAAATCACCTTTAAAATCCGTTCGCACTATTACCGTGCGGAAGCGGTTGCGCCCGACGCCATGTCGGCCGTACAGCAAGCCATCGACAGCATGGAACGTCAGATTCGCAAGCAAAAAACGCGCATGAAGAAACGCAAGCGCGACTACTCGTACATGGATGCGTATTTTGCGCAGCAAGAGGCGTTGGCCGAAGAGCTGCTCGACGAAGAAGAGGAAGATGACTTCAACATCATCCGTAAAAAATCGTTTAAGATCGACGTCATGACGCCCGACGAGGCCATCTTGCAGATGGAATTGCTCGATCACAATTTCCTCTTGTTCCTGTCCGGCGAGACGGGGAAAGTCTGCGTCGTCTATCGTCGTCGCGACGGCGATTACGGCCTGATCGAACCTGAATATTGATCTCGGGTGCATCCATGGAATCGACGGATCGCACCGGAACATCCGAGCCGTTGATCTCGGATGACGCCATCCTCCAAAACCTCAACCCTGAACAATCGCGGGCCGTTCAAACGACGGACGGCCCGCTGCTTATTCTCGCGGGCGCCGGCTCCGGCAAGACGCGGGTCATCACGCGTCGCGTCGCGTGGCTGATTCATCACGTCGGCGTCGAACCGTGGCGCATCCTCGCCATCACGTTCACGAACAAAGCCGCGAACGAGATGAAAGAGCGCATCGCGGACTTGGTCGGCATCGCCCATCGAGGGATTTGGATCGGCACGTTTCACGCGATGATGCTGCGCATTTTGCGCGTCCACGGCCACCTTTTGGGCTATCGCCCCTCGTTCACGATTTTTGACACGGCCGACCAGAAGCGCGTGATGCGCGACGTTCTGGAGCGCTTGGGCATCGGCGAGCGAGCGCTCACCCCGGCCGATGCCTTGCGACGTGTCAGTCGATACAAAAACGACGATCTGTCGCCGTCCGACATCGCGGAACGCGACGTGTCGGGCGTGCTGAATCAACAGTGGGCGCGGATTTACGCCACGTATCAGGCGGAGCTCATGCGCCACAACGCGCTCGATTTCGACGACATTCTGACGCAGACGTTGCGCCTGTTTCGCGAATATCCCGACGTCCTCGACCGCTATCAACGGCGGTTCACCCACATCTTGGTCGATGAATATCAGGACACGAACCAAGTGCAGTACGCCTTGGTGCGCATGCTCGCCGCCCGCCATCAAAATTTGTGCGTCGTCGGCGACGACGATCAGTCGATCTACGCGTTCCGCGGGGCCACGGTGCACAACATCCTCGACTTCGAAGATGATTTTCCGTCGTGCACGACGATTCGCTTGGAACAAAATTATCGATCGACCAAGACCATTCTGTCGGCCGCCAACCACATCATCCGCGAAAACACGGGCCGCAAGCCGAAGACGCTGTGGACGGCGCATGCGACGGGGGATCCCATCGTGCTCTACCGCGCGACCGATCACATCGACGAGGCGCGTTTCGTCGCCTCGGACATCGATCGGCATCTGCGCGCCGCGGGGCGCGACCAACGCCCCGAGATCGCGGTGCTGTATCGCATGAACGCGCTGTCGCGCAACATCGAATTCGCGCTGCGCGAACGGAACCTCGATTACCGCATTTACGGCGGCACCCGATTTTACGATCGTGCGGAGATCAAGGACGTGACGGCGTATTTGAGCCTCATTCAGTCGCCGGACGATGACATCGCCTTTCGCCGCATCATCAATCAGCCGCGCCGCGGCATCGGCAGCGTCACGATCGAACGCGTCGCCGAATTGGCGGGGCGAAACAAGATCTCGCTGCTCGAAGCGTGCCGCATCGCCGATCAAATGCCGGCGTTGTCCCGCATGGCGGGGCGGCTCAAGGGCTTTGCCCAATGGGTGGACGATCGTCGTCGGGCCATGGCCGACGACGCCATGGCGTTGCCCGAATTCATCGCGTCCGTCGAGACGGAATCGGGCTTGATCGATCACTTCGAAGCGGCGAAGCGCAAGGGCGATGTCGAGGCCGAGTCGCGGCTCCAAAACTTGGAGGAATTGATCTCCGACGCGATGGAGTTCGAAACGCGTCTCGAGCATGAATCGATCGACGATATGTGGGAATTTGCGATCGACGAAGCGGAGGCCGACGCGTTCGCGCATCTGACGGATCGATCGCTTACGGGAAAGGTGCGGCTGTTCTTGGAGCGCGCCGCGCTGTACACCGACCAGGACAAAGACACCGAGACCCCGCCCGTGAGCCTCATGACGATTCACAGTGCCAAGGGGTTGGAGTTCGACGTCGTGTACGTCATCGGCGCCGAAGAGGACATTTTCCCGAGCATCCGTGCGTTGGAGGAAGTCGACGGCATCGAAGAGGAGCGGCGGTTGGCGTATGTGGCCGTCACGCGCGCCAAACAATCCCTGATCATCACGTCGTCCGTCTCCCGGCTGCTCTTCGGGCATACGCAGTACAACGCGATCTCGCGTTTTGTCGAAGACATCCCCGACTCGCTGACGGAGAAGCGCGGTCAATACGGTCAACCGTCGCCGTGGGCGAAGGCCTTCGGCATGCGTACCGAGCGGGCGACGCGACGCGAAGCGCCGACGCCGGAACCGGCGTACCACGCCGTACGCCGCGTGAACAAGGAGCCTCCGAAAAAGAAAACGACGGGGGGCCTCAAGGCCGATCGCTTGGCAGTGGGCGATGCGGTCCGCCATGCCTCGTTCGGCGAAGGCACGATCCAAAAGATTACCAAGACCGGCGACGACGCCATCTTAACGATCGATTTTGACGGGACGACGAAACGCTACATGGCCAGTCAGTCGGCCCTGTCGCCGGTAGAATAGGGGGCGCCATGCCGACCGTTCGCGTTCAAAAAGAACGTCTCGAAGAAGCGATTTTGTCGCCTTATGCGTCCAAGGCGTCGGTGTCCCGCGGGCGCCGTGTCGAGGAAATCCCGTGCGATGTGCGCACGGCGTACGAGCGCGACACCGGACGTATTTTATATTCCATGCCGTTTCGCCGACTGCGTCACAAGACGCAAGTCTTTTTCGATCCGCAAAACGATCACGTCTGCACGCGCATGGAGCACGTCCTGTACGTGAGCTACCTTGCCGAGACGATCGGGAGCGCGCTGCGTTTGAATACGGACTTGATCCGTGCGATCGCCTTGGGACACGACATTGGGCACACCCCGTACGGCCATTCCGGCGAAGCGACGTTGAATCGTCTCCTGCAACGCCACGATCCGTCGCTCCAATTTCGTCACGAACAGCACGGGTTGCGCGTCATCGACATCTTGACGGAGCACAAGGGACGCGCCGGTTTGAATTTGTCGTTCGAAGTGCGCGACGGCATTGCGTCGCACTGCGGTGAAAAATACGATGAATTCAAGCTTGTGCCGGATCGAGACAAAGATGAGGCAAGCCTCATGGCGGGCGCCTTTCATCACGCGCCGCCCGCAACGCTCGAGGGGTGCGTCGTTCGCTTCGCGGATCGCATCGCCTATGTCGGTCGCGACATCGAAGACGCGACGCGGAGCGGACTTTTGACGTTCCGAGAGCTGCCGGAATCGCTGCAGCGGACGCTCGGGCGAAGCAACGCCGAGATCGTCGACACGCTCGTGCGCGACGTCATCGAACAGAGCCTGGATCACGACCACATCGCCATGAGCCCCGAAAAGGGGAAGGCCCTCGAAGCGCTGATCAAGATCAACGTCGATCGCATCTACACGGCCCCTCGCGTCAAACGCTACGAGGTGCAGGTAAAAAATCAAATCGAAGGCCTGTTTGAGTATTATTGGAAGCTTGCCCGCGAGGAGCACATCACGGACACGACGGGGCCCGCCCAGGCCTTTCGGGCGTATCGGGCGCGCCACCCGGAACCGGACGCGTCGCCCGCGCGCATCGTCGTGGACTACATCGCCGGCATGACCGATCCGTACGCGGATCGCCAGTACCGCGCGATTTACGAATGGTAGGAGGCCATCATGACGTCTTTTTTCGCCATGTTGCATCGCATGCGCTACATCAACCGATGGGGGCTCATGCGCAATACGGAAATTGAGAACATCCAAGAGCACTCGCACGACGTGGCGGTCATCGCCCATGCGCTCGCGCTCATGCGCCGACGCCATTTTGCCGACGGGCGCCTGTGTCCCGATCCGACGTTTGTCGCGACGCTGGCCCTCTACCACGACACCCCCGAGATCATCACGGGCGACATGCCGAAACCCTTGAAATATCACAATCTCCCCATGGAGACGACGTACAAAGACATCGAGGGCGACGCGTGCCGCGTCCTGCTGGCCATGTTGCCCCATGACTTGGCGTGCGAATACCGGACGTGGCTCATGCCCGACCGCGACGATCCCATGGTCGTCGCCGCCTTGGAGCTTGTGAAAGCCGCCGACTGCTTTTCGGCGTACATCAAGTGTCTCGACGAGCAAAAGGTCGGCAATCGTGAATTCGATCGCGCCAAGACGGAAATCGAAGAACGCATCGACGCCTTCGATTTGCCGGAGGTTCGCTGGTTTAAAACGCACGCCTTGCCGGCATATGCGAAATCGCTCGATGAGATTGATTTTGATTTTCATTTTGAACCGCCACGTTGCGAAGACAAGTCAGAATCGTGACAATACTCCAAACTTTGGATCATTCGGCGTCGGGGGCACTGGCATCGAACGGCGTCGCTCGCATATGATAAAAGCCCATACCCTTATTCACGCGCGCGAATCCATGACGCGTTTGCGGTGTGGAGGACGGACAAAGAAGGTGGAGGAGCATGCATACACGGACATCGCGCAATCAGGAGCACGCGTTACGCGGCACTCGCACGGCGCGCCGACAGACCGCGATCGCCGTGATCATCGTGCTCATGATCTCGATGGCCGTGATGGTCCTGTTCCAACCGTGTTGGGCATCTGAAGAGACGCCGATTTACAAAATCGGGCAAGCCAAATCGCCGAATGGCAGTATCGTGCGTTCCACGCCCACCACGACCCATCCCGACAATGCTTTGGTGGTGCTGCCGCAAGGCACACGCATCGAAGTGTACAGCGCCGTGGAAGGCGACGCCGTTCAGGGGTCGACCCTCTGGTATCGCATTCGCGTGATCGACCGCGACCTCATGGGATACATGCACGAATCGGTGGTCGAACTCACGGACGAGGCGTTTGATCCGCCGGGCGATGAGGACCCGCCGGGCGGCGGCGAACAAGATTTTGAAATGTACCTCACGCAGCAGCGTTTCCCCGAGGACTACAAAGTCAAATTGCGCAAATTGCACAAAAAATATCCCGACTGGCGTTTTGAAGCGTTCCACGTTGTCGACGTCGATTCACCGGTCGGCGGCCGTTTGCCGTTGGCGTTTAACAAAGCCGTCACCATCGAAGCGGAGGCGGGCGTTGGGCGCAATGTCGTCAATGGTTCGTCGCTTCTGAGCCATCGCTCCTACAAGAAAGGCGACTACGACTACAAAACCGATCGGTGGACGGTTTACGATGCCGGGGGGTGGGTTGCGGCCAGTGAGGCGATCCTCGCATTCCGCATGGATCCGCGTACCGCACTGTCCGAACAGGCCATCTTTCAATTCGAACAATTGTCGTACCGTCCCGAAATCCACACGGTGGACGTGATCAAGAAATCCATACGTGGCACGTTCATGGAGAATGTGTCGGTGACGTACACGGATCTCAATGGCAACGAGCAGACCAAAACGTATCCCGAAATCTTTATGGATGCCGCCGAGCGCTCGGGCGCGAATCCGTTTTTCCTCTTGCAGCGCTGCCTCATGGAGGTTGGGCGCAACGGGTCCGACTCTGTGTCGGGTCGTGTGTCGGGGTACGAAGGCTACTATAACTTCTACAACATTCATGCCTCGGCCGGGGCGAACCCTATTTTGAAGGCACTGCGATACGCAAAATACGGGAAGACGGACAGCGGACCCACGCCCACGGAGCAGAAGAAATATTTGCTTCCTTGGAACAATCCGTGGCGCGCCGTCGTCGGCGGTGCCTGTTGGATTTCCGAGGGATACATTAACGAGGGACAAGATACACACTACCTGCAAAAATTCAATGTGGACGGCGACACCTACGGCACGTATTGGCACCAGTACATGGGCAACATTCACGCGCCGTCGGTCGAGTCGAGCCGCGTATATTCGATGTACCGTCAGCAAAACATCTTGTCCATACCGCATTGCTTCCGCATTCCCGTGTACGCGAACATGCCCGCGACCGTCTCGCCGTATCCCTCGGATAACTTGAGCCGCAACAATTGGCTGAAATCGATCAAAATCGGGAAGGCGGCATTTGATCCGCCGTTCAATCCGGAACGTTACGAATACACGATCCGCGTGCCTTACGAAGCGGCATCGGTGGAGATCGAGGTGATCCCCTATCACAACCGATGCACCGTGGTGAACGCAGGGTATCGAGAACTCATCGTCGGCGAAAACACCGTCGATGTCCAAGCTTTGGCCGAGAGCAACGACCCGCGCATCTACCGATTGAAGATCATTCGCTCCGACACGACGAGTGAACCAACGGAGCCGCCGCTTCCGCCGCTCACGGTGAAGACGGTGAACGATTACCTCTTGAAGGGCCATTTCCTGATCAACGCTTCGCCCATGCAGGGCCGCAACCAAGCGGAAAAGATCAAACGGGCGTTTGATCTGCCGAAGGGCTATGAGGTGCGTCTCTTGACGGCGTCGGGAGGCGCCATCGGCGACAACGATTGCCTGGGTACCGGCGCACAGATCCAGATTCTGGAGAGCAAGACGCAAAATGTGCAATGCACGTATCGCCTGGTCATCTACGGTGACCCGTCGGGCGACGGCGATTTCAACTCGCTTGACATTTCCTGCTTGATCGATCGCATTCTGCGCGATAAAGCCGTGGATCCCTGGGTGCTGGAATCCATGGATTGCTCGCACGACGGAGACATCAACTCGCTCGATATCTCCGTCATCGTCGATCGGATTTTGCGAGACAAACTCATTGAACAACGAGGAGCATAGTAAACCATGAAAAAGCGTTTGTCCGCGTGGATGACCTTGGCGGTCGTCTTCACGATCATCTTGACCATGACCACGTTGGTCGCGGCGGCCGGCCGCAGAGCGACGATCGGCGGCAAAACCTCGGCCAACGTCGGCGATCGAATCACGGTGACGCTCGGGTTTTCCCCGAAAGCGCTGACACGCACGTCGGATTTTCGCGTCACGTACGATCCGGCGTACCTGACCTTTGTCAATAAGTCGCCGGCCAATCTGACGGGAAGTTCCGAATTTTCAACACAGTACGATACGCCGGCTCCCGGCGTGGTGACGACCATGAATTTTACCATGGGAACGGGTGTGGAAATCACGAGCGTGCTGTCCATCCAATTCGATGTCAAAAAGGCCGGTAAAACGACCCTGAAGGTTATCAAGGCTTCGGACGGAGTCAGTGATTCGGTGGCCGTGGGAGCGAGTCTGACCGTGACGGCGACGGAGGCGACCAAGCCGACGTCGAAGACCACCACGACGACCACGACGACGACCACGACGACGACAACGACCACGTCAAAGAAGACCACGACGACCACGACGAGTCGGACCTCCTCGTCGTCGACCTCGACGACCGCGACGTCCGGCGTGAGCACGACGGTGCCCGTCGGGCTTATGGCGCCTCCGGGCGATTGGTCGATCGGGGAGCGCTTTGACGGGGTCACCTTGACGTTCCCCGAGACGCGTCCGCTCGATGCCGACGTTCCGGCATCGTATGCGCCCGAAAATGTGGAATACGGTGAATATGAAGTGACGGCGTATAAGTCGCCGACGTTGCCCGACACCTTGTATTGGTTGACGGACGGGTCGGGGCGCGACGGATTCTATTACGAAGACAAAGCGACGGGGACCTTCGTGCCGTATCTGCGCGGTGAATGGGCCGATCGCCTGTACACCGTGGCCGTGGTGCCGGAAGAAGCCTTGCCGCCGGGCTTTACGCCCAAGATGATTTCCGTGCGGGGCGTCCCGGTGCCGGCCTATGCGCCGGATGCATCGGCATACATTTGGCACGATCGATATCTGGAACTGTACGCATTATGGCAGACGTCCGAAGGGGAGACGGCGGACGCTCGGGAGGCGACGCCGCTCGGAGACATCTACCTCCTGGTGATGCGGATGAACGATTCGCCGGAAAAAGCACTTTACTTGTACGACCCCATGTTGGATTCGTTGGTGCGCGCCGACCGCTGGCTCGTGCCGGTGGGCGGCAGTTTCTTGGATCCGCGCCTTTCGGACGGCCCCGACAAGGTCATCCCGACGACGACCGTCTACCCAAGCGTGGCGGAGACGACCGCGCCGGACAACGGCGGTAGCGCCGGATTTTGGGCAAGCGGCGGCGTGTACTGGATCATCTTATCGGTGGTTATTCTGATCTTATTGATCGTCCTGATCTACGTTTGGAGGCGTCGTCAACGTCTCGAACGGGAAGCGATCCTTGATGAATTTGAGGTGGACGGCTATGATCTGGAAGGTGGCGAAGCGGATTCGTCACCCACATCACCTTCCGAAGATGCCTCGGGCGATGCGACGCCGGAGGATGCGGACGCGCCGGATGACGGGGCGGACGACGGGTGGGGCACGCTCGGAACATTGCTTCGCCGCCGGGAGGATGAACATCCAGAGGAAGAGCGGTTTGCGCCGACGGATCGGCCGGATGACGGCACGGACGACATCGAGGACGATAAGGACGACGACACGTTCGACGATCCGGGCTTGATGGGATTTCGGCACCGGAGACTCGATGCCGACGATCCGCAGGACCGCGGAGAGCTATGAGAAAACTAAAACAACTTTTTATCGAATTATTCGGTACAAAAGAATTTATTCGATACTTCATCTCGGGCGTGGTCGCCACGGTGGTCAACGTCGGCGTCTACATGCTGCTCAACCGTGCGTTGGGGCTCGAGCGGTGGTATCTTTCGAATGCGCCCGCCATCATCCTTTCGGTCTTGGCGGCGTATGTTTTGAATCGCATCTGGGTGTTCCGTTCGACGTCGGATGTCTGGACGGAGTTTGTTAAATTTGTCGGAACGCGCCTCCTGATCTCCTTCTTTTTCGAATACGTCGGCATCTTTTTGATTCGCAATGTGCTCAACATTCATACGGAAATCATCCCGGGCATGATCGACATCGCCAAACTGATCGCGCTTGCGTTTGTCGTGATCGGCAACCGCGTGGTCGGAAAATTCTATGTTTTCAAAGATCAGGGCGACGAGCATGACGACGTGCGCGAACAGGCCTTGGAGACCATCCGCAGCGCCCATGTCTTTGCGGACCACGACAGCCGCCAACGCGTCGTGCAGCTCGAGCGGCGGCTCGGCGATCCCTGGCGGGCGTTCCCGTCCTTTCACGTGGCGGGCACCAACGGCAAGGGCTCAATTTGCAGCTTTTTGGCACACATGCTCTGTGAGGCGGGGCATCGCGTGGGCTGGTACACGTCGCCCTATTTGGAACGCTTCAATGAACGCATCCGCGTGTTGGACGGTCCGGACGACTTGGCGCGGTACGATGACGATCAGACGTACGGAGAAATTCCCGACGAGTCCATCGCGCGCTTGATGGAGACGATCGAGGCCGCGGCCATGGCGGTCGTGGAGGACGGCGGGGAACCGCCGACGCAGTTTGACCTGATGACGGCGTTGGCCTTCATGTATTTCAAAGAACAGGCGTGCGACGTGGCCGTCATCGAAGTGGGCCTCGGCGGTCGCTTGGATTCGACGAACGTGCTGGAAGCGCCGTTGGCGTGCCTGATCGGGGCGCCGGGGTTCGATCACATGGACCGACTGGGCGACACGGCCCGCGAGATCATGGGGGAGAAAGCCGGCATCGTGAAACCCGGATGTCCGGTCTTTGCGTATGCGCCGGAGGACGCGATGATGCGCGCGTCGGATGCCGCGGAAGCGCGCGAGGTTTTGGAAGCGCGTTGTGCCGAGCTCGATGCGCCGTTGACGTTTTACGGCTACGACGATTTTACGGTTATGTCCTACGGACGCGACGGCCAGACCTTTCGCGTAAACGGGTCGGACGATGTCTGTCGGACGAAGATGCTTGGCCCGTATCAGCCCATTTATGCCATGATGGCCGGGTCGGCCGCAGAGGCGACCGGCATGGCCGATGTCGAGGCCATTCGTCGCGGCATCGCGACGTGCATTTGGCCGGGACGGATGGAGATCTTGGCCGACGATCCGTACACCTTGTTGGACGGAGCACACAATGTGCAGGGCGTCTTGGGGCTGCGCGAGACGTTGAGCCGTCTGTCGATGGATCAACCCGTCGTGATGATGCTCGGCGTGTTCAAAGACAAAGATCACGCGGCGATGGCGCGTGCGTTGTTTGAGGATCCGCCGTTTGACGTGGCGTCGGTGGTCTGTACGATGCCGCCGGGGCCGCGCGCGCTCGACGCGGAGGACTTGCGCCGTGAGATCGTGGCGGTGACGGGGGACGAAGGACCGGACGTCGTCGTCATTCGCGACGTCGAGGCCGCGCTTTTGGAATCGCGGCGACGGGCGAAAGCTTCGGGGGGCATGCTCTGCATCGCGGGGTCGCTGTATCTTGCCGGCGCGGTGCGCCCGATCGTGCGTCGCATGAAGCGCCGGGCTTAATTTTTCATCGTCGGCATCTCCCGAGTATGGTTTAATATAAGGAGCAAATCGCGGGCGCGTGCGAGCATCGCGCGTCGGCATCGGAAAGGCGGACATCGTGTCACACGAAGCGTCAAGACATTCGGTTTTGCCCGTAAAAAACAAAGCGGACGCGATCGATTGGGAACGGATGATCGCGCGCTTTCGGCCGCTTGAAACGTTGCCGGAAGCGATCCGCACGACGGATTCGGAAGCGGAACGCATTCTGACGGTTTATAACCGCGCCCTCCGCCAGACGCAGAGCGGTCACCGCGACATCGCGAAGATCGCCTTGGAACGGTTGACGTCGGATTGGCCCGATTTCACCGAAGCCTTTATGTTGAACGGCGCGTTGTTGGCGGCGGAACGCCGCTACGAATCGGCGGAAGAGATGTTCGAGCGGGCCCTGTTGGCTTCGCCCGCGCCCCGGTTCATCGAGGTGCTCGAGGATGGGCGTCGGGCGGCGCGCGATGACCGCATCCGCCAAGAGGCGAGCGAATCGAGCCGACGGCATCGCGAACAAATGCTGCGTCCCATCAGCGCCCAACTCGCGAAAAGCGGCGTGTTGCAACGCGCGGCCGATGCTGAGGGGACGGGACGCGTGCAGATGGCGTCGAAGCGCGAACAGGAAGACGTGATGCGCGGTTCCGGCCGTTGGTCGGAGGGGCGCTCGGACGGCGGACTGTCGAAAACGCTTCGGGGCTTGACGGTGGCCGTCATCGCTGCACTGGTGATTTTCTTGATTTTCTTTTTTGCCCTGCGCCCGATGATTTTGAAAAGCGAAGCGCGCCGCGAGCGCTTGGAATGGCTCGAGCGTGTGATTGAGGAACGCGCGCAGGACGACGCTTCGTACCAAGGATTGATGGATCAATATCGCAAAGCGTTCCCCGGATTGGATGAGGATTAATGCACTATGTAAGTACACGAGGCGGAGCGAGCGTGGACGGTGTGGAAGCCGTGATGCGCGGACTGTCCGAGACGGGCGGTCTTTATGTCCCGGAGGCGTCCCCCGACGCGATCGATCTTCAAGATTTCGTGCGGCGGTCGGAGCGCGAGCAAATGGCGTTGATCATGGATCGCTTTTTGCCGTCGTTCGGCATGGACGCGTGGCGTACGATCGTGGACGAAGCGTTCAATCGTCTGTCGTCCGAAGATGCGCCGTTTGAGCTGCCGATTCGGGAGCTCGGTCCGTATTACAAAGACACGCACATGATCCTCGGCGATCACATGCCGACCGGTTCGTTGGACGACATCGGTCGCGCCGTGTTCGATGCGACGATCGGCTACGTCATGTCGACCCGGACGGACGACCGAAAGCCCTTGATCATCGGGGTGATGAGCGAAGACGAGGCGGCGGCATCGCTTGCGAGCCCCTCGGGGTTCCGTCAAATCATCTTTGTCAACGAGCAGACCCCGCGCGCGTCGGAATTGGCGGCCGTGGAGAACGAACATGCGACGCTTTTGACGTTTGACGGGACCCTCGACGAAGCGCAGGATATGTTGCGTGCCCTCGCGATGTCGACGTCGTCTGTCGAACGGCTGCGGGCGCACGGCTGGGAACCGATCTTTTACAGCCCCGGCCATTTGCTTGCCGTCTTGACGGCGGGCGCCATGGCGGCCGTGGCGATGGGCGCCATCCTTGCACGCACCGAGGGGACGGTGGAGGCCATCGATTTCATCGTCCCGAAAGACGATCTGCGTTTTGCGGCGGGCCTCGTGTACATCAGCAGTTTGGAATTGCCCGTGGGCACGATTTACGTCGGGGAGGGCGAATCGTCCGCGCTGCGCGGTCTGCTCTCGTCCGGACGTCTGACCGACGACTCGCGTCGCAATCATCGCACCGACATCTACGATCCCGCCTGGCCCATCAACCTAGAGCGCATGCTCTTTGAAATCTTCCATCGCGATGTCGAACGCTTGGGCAACGTCTTGGAGGCACCCGTCGGAGGCCACTGGACGCTCTCGAACGCGGAGCGCGATTTGCTCCGCCACGCGATGTCGGTCGAACGCTGCGACTACAAGCGGGCCTTGAGCGTGACCGTCTCGATTTACGACCGGACCGACTACGTCGTCGACCGGACGGCCGCGGAGGCCATCCGCTGCTGGGAACAGTCCGGCGAGCGGACGGACGGACGCCCGTGTTGCTTCGTGCTCGAACGATCGCCGCTGATCGATGCGTCGTTCGGCGTGCGCGCCCTGTTCGGATCGCGGGAGGCCAAGCGCTCATACGCGCATGTCGTCGAAACGCTCTCGCACGAGGCGGGGTGTCCCGTGTGGGACGGTCTGCGGGCGACGCTGGACGGGGAGCGGAAGGTCGCTTCGAAGATGGAGGGCACCATGGAAGAAGCCGTTTGGGACGCGCTCGACGAAGCGCCATGTCAGAAAGGGGCGGATTCAGATGAAGACGCGTAAGCACATCGTCGTTTGGATGCTCGTCGCGCTCATGATGATCGGCATGATGCCGATCGAAGCGCGGGCGCTGGACGACGCCGGCTGGCCGACGATCGACGAAATCAACGTGGCGTCGTATTGCGTCGTCGATGCGGAAACGAAAGAGATTATTTTATCCAAAAACATGCACACGCGGCGCCAAAATGCCAGCACCACCAAAATCATGACGTCGCTTGTGATGGTGGAAGATGAGCACTTCGATCCCGATGCCATGCTCACGGTCTCGCCGGAATCGCTGGTGTTTTACGACCCGAATTCGGCCCGTCTCGAAGATCTGAGCCCCGGGCAAAAGATTCGGGCGCTCGACTGCCTCGGCGCTTGCATGTTGGCGTCGGCAAACGACATCGCGCGCGTGATCGCCCACAACTTCGGCGGCACGTTCGGGGCGAACGACCCCGACGGGAAGAACGATGCGAACGAAAGTCAGCGGCGGTTCGTCGAACGCATGAACGCCCGCGCGGTCGAACTCGGTGCGACCGACACCCACTTCACCAATCCCGCGGGCTTCGATGAGCCCGATCGCAGTCATTACACCACGGCGCACGACTTGGCCATGATGTCCGCGGCGGCCATCCAAAATCCGTGGATCGCCCACGTCTGCCAACAGTCACGCTACGTCATGCATCCGACCGAAGATCACCCGACGGCATGGTGGGCCGCAATGAGCACATCGAACGCGCTCGTGATCTACGGCGCCGATGCCCTGCGCTCCGAGTATTTTGTGCAATACACGGGGATGAAGACGGGGACGACGCCGCAGGCGGGGCGCTGCCTCGTCGGATCGGGGATCACGACGGACGGCCGTCACCTCGTGTGCGCCGCGATGGGCATCAGCAACGTCAACGCCTCGGCGCGCAACCAATGGCTGGCGCGGGCCGTGCCCGTGCGTACGCTGCTCGAAGAAGCCGCCCGAAAAATCGGGTCGCCGAAGCGCGTGCCGCCGGAGGTCCTGGCCATCGATTACCGAGCCCCCGAACCGGTGGAGCCGACGCGGCCCGTCGGGACGGCGGTCGCGACCGAGCCGTATGCGCCGGAGGTGACGGAGGATCTTCCGGGCGGTTCGGACCACGGCGGCAAGGTCGTCGTCGATCACAGCGTGCCGCCCGTGTTCATATGGCTTTCGGGCCTCGGCCTTCTGGCCATCATCATCTTGTTGGTCTCGGGCATGACCCGGTTCGTGCGCTGGCTCGATCGGAAACGTGCATCGCGCAAGAGATAAACGGCGAAAAACGCACCATTTCATCGAAAAACGATGATCTCGTGACCTATTTTGAAAATATGTTGACACGGACGTAAGACCCTGATATGATGGGTGGCGTGCGCGCCGGATATCGGTGTGCCACGACCACATGGAAGGATTTTACGAAGATGAAAACGTACATGCCAAACGCGGGCGACGTTGAACGCCAATGGTTTCTCGTCGACGCCGAGGGCCAAGTGCTCGGGCGTTTAGCGACGAAGATCGCCGCCATTTTAAGAGGAAAACATAAGCCGGAATTTACGCCCCATGCGGACATGGGTGATTTTGTCGTGGTGATCAATGCCGATAAAGTCGTCTTGACCGGCAAAAAAGAACAACAAAAGATCTACCGCCGTCATTCAGGGTATCCCGGCGGTTTGCGTGAGATCCCTTACGAGCAGATGATGGAAAAACATCCGGAACGCGTCTTGGAGACGGCCGTTCGCGGCATGTTGCCCAAAAACTCGATCGGGCGCCAAATGTTCCGCAAACTGAAAGTCTACGCGGGTCCCGAGCACAAACATCACGCGCAAAAACCCGTCAAGATTGAATTGTAAAGAGGGAGAACCGAATCATGGCCAATCAAAATGCACAATTTTTCTACGGCACCGGTCGCCGCAAGGAAGCGGTCGCCCGTGTGCGTCTGTATCCCGGCAACGGTAAGATCACAATCAACGATCGCGCGTTCGACGACTATTTCCCGCTCGAGACACTGCGCGCCATCGTCCGTCAGCCCATGCAGGCGACGAACTCCGAAGACCGCTACGACGTCGTCGTGAACGTTCGCGGCGGCGGCATTTCCGGTCAAGCCGGCGCCGTCCGTCACGGCATCGCGCGCGCCTTGGTCGACGCGGACGCCGAACAATTCAAAGCGACGCTGAAAAAGGCGGGCTTCCTCACGCGCGACGCACGCGCCAAGGAACGCAAAAAGCCGGGCCTCAAGAAGGCGAGAAAAGCGTCTCAATTCTCGAAACGTTAAGTTCAGACAACTCGATGGTTCGAAGCCCCGTCCGATGGATGGGGCTTTTGCCACCGAAAAAGAGGTGCGACGCCATGGTCTACGAACGTATTTCGACCTCGCCCGATCAGACGGCGGCGATCGGCGAAGCGTTGGCCCGCGACTTGCGTTGGGGCGACGTCGTTTTGCTGACCGGTCAATTGGGCGCGGGCAAAACATGCCTCACGCGCGGCATCGCGCGCGGGCTGGGGGCGGCAAGCGACGTCTCGAGTCCGACGTTCACGACCTTGCATGTGCACGATGTGCCGGCTGAACGTGATCGCATCTTTTGCCATTACGATGTCTATCGTCTGAACGACGCCGACGACTTTTGGAATCAAGGGTTGGACGAGTACATCTTCGACGGGTCGATTTCCGTCATCGAATGGGGCGATCGCGTCCGCGACGCCTTGCCCGACGAGGTCATCGAAGTGTCGCTTACGTACGGGGACCGACCGAACGAACGCGTGCTGACCGTCCATGCGCCGGACGGGCGGCATTTTTTTTGAAGCGGAGGAGGCCTGAATGATTGTTTTGGGAGTCGACACGTCGGGACGCACGTTGTCCGTCGCGGCGGGCGACGCCGAGGGCGTGCGCGCCGAATACGTCGAAGCCATGGGACGGCGCCACGCCGTCACGTGTCAGTCGACGATTGATCGGGTGCTCGAACGCTGCGGATGGACGCTGGCCGACGTCGATTGTTTTGCCGTCGCCACGGGCCCCGGATCTTTCACCGGCATCCGCATCGGCATCGCCGCCGTCAAAACCATGGCCTATGCCGTCGGCGCCGATGCCGTCGGCATATCGTCGTTGCGGGCGTTGGCGCGCTCGACGGGGACCGCATGTTCGTTGGTCGCCCCCGTCTTGGATGCGCGGGCCGAACGCGTCTATTCGGCGCTTTACCGCGACGGCGTCGAAGTGTTGCCGGAAGCGCCGCGGACCCTGCCCGAATGGTTTGACGCCGTGCGTGACGTCGCGGCGCCGGGCGAGCGCATCTATGTGGTGGGCGACGGCATCCCCGTGATCGAACGCGCCGAGATCGAGGTGGCCGACACCATGATCTTCGCGCCCCGAGATCAACGTTGGCTCCGTGCCTCGGCCGTGATGGCCCTCGCCCTGGAGGACCTTGCAAACGGCGTTGCCGAGACCGATCCGTTCCGGCTGGAAGCGCGCTACATCTCCCTGTCCTCCGCGGAGCGCGCCCAACAAGAACGTGCGTCACGTGCGTGATCGCGACGGCACCGTGTGGGCGATGCGTTCGGCCGAGGCCGACGATCTCGACGCTCTCTTGGCGATCGAGCGCGAGGTCTTCGCCGATCCGTGGTCGCGCACATCCATGGAAGACGCGCTCGCGCCGACGTCGGTCGTGCAAACGCATGTGATGGCGTCCGAGGGGACGGGGGAGGTCGTGGCGTTTTTGATGGCGCGCGACATCATCGACGCCTGGGAAGTGATCAACATCGCGGTTCGTCCCGCCTTCCGACGTCGCGGTCTCGGCCGCGCCCTCATGACGGGAGCGCTCGAAGCGGCCGCGCGACGCGGCTGCACGACCTGGCTTTTGGAAGTGCGCGAGGGGAACACGGCGGCGCGCGCCCTCTACCGACAATTGGGCTACGTCGACGTGGGGCGCCGTCCCGATTACTACCGACACCCGACGGAAGACGCGATCTTGATGACCGGGCGTCCGCCGTTGCCGTGGATTGATCATCCGACGGGCACCCCGTGACGCGGGTTTCTGTGGAGCTTGTCCAATTGACACGGATCGGGGCCCCTTATTATACTTGTTAATAGTGTCGGCGCCGTTTTTGGGTGCCGTCGAACGGAGGATCCATATGTTGAGTCGTATCGTCACCTTTCACTGTAAAGAGCAGACTCAGATGAAGGCCATCGCGATGCTCATACAGATCGCGTCCAAATTTCATTCGAGCCTTTACATCACGAAAGATGGTCGCCGTGCCAACGCCAAGAGCATGCTCGGCGTCTTGTCGCTGGGCATCAACGACGGCGATGAGATTGAGCTCACGGCCAACGGCGTCGACGGGGCCGAAGCCATCGACGCACTCGTCGCGTACATGGGCGAAGATGACCATGACGCATAGATCGCGTCGACCGATCGCTCGCACCGCCCGATATGGAGGCTCATGACCGACACATCGCCCGATTGAATGCGCAACTTGACGGTGTCCCGGAAGAACCCGGCGTCTATTTGATGCGCGATCGCGACGGGCACGTCCTGTACGTCGGCAAGGCCATCAATCTTCGACAACGCCTCCGCCATTATTTCACCCCCCATCCCGATGTCGACCGCCGCATCGCGGCGATGATCGACAAGATCGATACCTTTGAGACGATCCTTTGCGCCAACGAACTCGAGGCGCTGATTTTGGAATCCAATTTAATCAAACGTTACCGTTCGCCGTACAACATTTTGATGCGCGACGACAAGGAATACCCGTACATCCGCGTGACGATGAACGAGCCGTTTCCGCGCGTCATGAAGGCGTTTCACGTCGGTCCCGACGTCGAGGAGGGCGCCCGCTATTACGGCCCTTGGCTTGCCGGCGACATCCATCGCGCGCTGAAAGCGCTGGGAACCATGTTTCCGTTGCGCCGCTGTTCCCTCGATCTCCCGCGCCAGATCGGGCAATCGCGCCCGTGCCTCTACCACGACATGGGGCTTTGTCTGGCGCCGTGTTCCGGCAACGTCGACGAAGCGACGTACCGAGCCATGGCCGAAGAGGTCTGCGATTTTTTGGAGGGGCGCACCGATGACCTGATCGATCGGTTTGAGCGCGACATGCATCGGGCGGCCGACGATTTGGAATTTGAGCGCGCGGCCTCGCTGCGCGAAAAATGGATGGCGCTCAAGCGCTTGCGTGAGGGCCAGCGCGTCGTCGACCAAAAGGGCGGCGACCGCGATGCGTTGGCGATTGCGCGCAATGGGTTCGAAGTCGCCTTGGCGCGCTTGGAAGTGCGCGACGGGCGCGTCACCGGGTGCAGCCATATTTTTACCGACGACATGGGCGGCGACGACGCCGACTATTTGTCGTCGTTGATGCGCGAGCAGTACTCGGCGGCCTGGAAAGTGCCGCGCGAAGTGCTCGTCGCATCCCCCTTGGACGACCACGACTTGATGGCCTCGTTTTTGGCCTCGTA
The DNA here is from genome assembly GCA_050945495.1 of Saccharofermentanales bacterium. Lineage (GTDB taxonomy): Bacteria > Bacillota > Clostridia > Saccharofermentanales > DTU023 > UBA4923. Next base: position 9,697 of record JBMNTA010000002.1, on the reverse strand, counting down.
CCGCGACGGTGCGGTGCGTCTGCATCGACCGCAGCGCGGAGCCAAACGCGCGCTCGTCGAAATGGCCGAAAAGAACGCGAAAAACGCGCTGTGGCGCCGGGCGCGCACGCGCGGCGCCGACCCCTTGGCGATCGAAGCGAACCTGATGTCGTTGGCCGACCACATGGGGCTCGACTTTTTGCCGACGCGGATCGAAGCGTACGACATCTCGCACTTCGGCGAGGGCGATCGCGTCGCCTCTATGGTGGTCTTCGTGAACGGCAAGCGCGAACGCGCATCGTATCGTCATTTTAAAATCAAAGGATTCGAGGGCATCGACGATTACCGCGCCATGCGCGAAGTCATCGCACGCCGTCTGAATCATCTGGACGACAAGGCCTTCGGCCTGCCGCCCGATGTCATCTTGGTCGACGGCGGCGTCGGGCATGTGTCGGCCGTCCGCGATCTGACCGATGGGGCGGGCATCCCCGTGGCGGGCATGGTCAAGGATGCGCGTCACCGTACCCGCGGATTGGTGACGTCGTCGGGGAAGACGGTCGAGCTGTCCAAGCCGCCGCCGGTGGAAGACGATGAGGCACGGGCCGCCCGCTTGGGGCTGCTCCATCTGCTGACGTCGATCCAAGACGAGGCGCACCGCTTTGCGCGTCGTCACTTGGAAAAGCGGCATCACAAGCGCGCGACGCGTTACACGCTGGAGCAAATCGACGGCGTCGGGCCGGCGCGCCGGAAGCGCCTTTTGCGGACCTTTAAGACCAGCAAGGGCGTCTCGGAGGCATCGCTTGCGGACTTGCTGAACGTCGAAGGGCTCCCCGAGGATGTGGCGCATCGCGTCTACGAGCACTTTCACCCGCAGGCGGAGGAGGCGATCGAATGAAATTGTGGGCGATCGCGGACCTGCATCTCGGCCATGCCGTCGACAAGCCGATGGACGTCTTCGGCGAGCGCTGGGAGAACCATGTGGAACGCCTGGAAAAAGGCTGGCGGGCGACGGTCGGCGAGGACGACCTCGTGCTCCTCGGCGGCGACAACTCGTGGGCCTCTTCGCTCGACGAGGTTGTGCCGGACTTGCAATGGATCGATCGGCTGCCCGGCATCAAATACATGATTCGCGGCAACCACGACTATTGGTGGACGACGCTTCGCAAATTGACGGATGTATGTGAGGCCCACGATTTGACGACCCTGCATTTCCTTCGCAACGACGCGGTGGCGCTCACGGGATTTCATGTCTGTCACGCGCGCGGTTGGCTCTTACCCACCGACGACGGGTTCACCGTGGATGACGCGAAAGTCTACCGACGCGAATTGATTCGGTTGGACCTGTCGATCGCCTCGCTCGAGGCGCTTCGAAAGCGGGACGGGATCCGTCCCACGATCGCCTTGACGCATTATCCGCCGATTTCCGAGGCGGGGGCGCCGTCGCTTGCCAGCGAAAAACTGGTCGACGCATCGGTCGATGTGTGTTGCTTCGGTCACATCCATCACCGTGCGCCGTATTATCAATCACGACCGTCGGTCGATGGCATCCGCTACGTGATGGTCTCGTCCGACCAATTGGGTTTTCGGCCGTATCTGGTCGGCGAAAACGGACAATTTCAGGAGGAATCAAACGATGCCTAAAAGCATGACAGGTTATGGCATGGGCGCCTCGGACGGGGATGCCTACGCGATTCGCGTGGAGTGTCGATCGGTCAATCACCGCTACCTCGACGTATCGGTGCGCATGCCGTCGATTTTATTTGCGTACGAGCCCTTGATCCGCTCGCTCGTGCAAGCGCAGGCGACGCGCGGACGCGTGGAAGTCCGCGTCACCGTCGAAGGCGGTTCCGCCTCGACGCGCACCGTGACCTTGGATCGGGCGTTGGCGACCTCCTATCGACGGGCTTTGGAAGCGCTCGAAAGCGAAATCGGGGAGCGCGCCGCCGATCCCGTGGGCTTGATCGCCCGCCAGTCGGGCGTGCTCACGGTCGACGAAACGGTCGCCGACGAAGCGTCGCTCGAAGAGGCGTTGACGGAGGCCGTAAACGAGGCCATGGAGGCGCTCAATGCGGCGCGTGCCGTCGAGGGGCAACACCTCGCCGAAGATTTGCTCTCGAAGGCGGATGAGCTTGCCCGCCTCAAAGACGACGTCATGGCGCGTGCGCCGGAGGTCCCGAAGCTGTACCGAGAGCGGTTGCTTTTGCGGGCCGAAGAACTCTTCGAAGATCGGCGCCCGGAATGGTACGACGATCAGCGCCTGTTTGCCGAGACGGCCGTGTTTGCCGACCGCGCGTCCATCGACGAAGAAGTCACGCGGCTCGGCGCGCACATCGAGGCGCTCAAGGCGGCGCTCGTCGCCGACGACGCCGTGGGACGTCAACTCGACTTTTTATTGCAGGAAATCGTTCGCGAAGTCAACACGATCGGTTCGAAGGCCAACGACCTCGACATCACGCAACACGTGGTCGCGATGAAGACGATCGTGGAGCAGATTCGCGAGCAAGTGCAGAACCTTGAATAGGGGGCGACCATGGCTTACGATATGATCCCCATCGGGTATGGCAACTACGTCGCCCGCGCGCGCCTGATTGCCGTGGTGACATCCGATTCGGCGCCGGCGCGGCGACTGATCCAAGACGCGCGCGATCGGTTGGCGCTGATCGATGCGACGGGCGGACGCAAGACGCGATCCGTTTTGATCACGGACAGCGACCACGTCGTGCTCTCGGCGATGGCGCCGGAGGCGATTGCCGTCGATCACGGGACGCCGTCGAATGACGAGGAGGTATGACATGGCCGATCCATTGGAGAAGGTCCACGACACGCGCGGATTGCTCATCGTTTTGAGCGGTCCGTCCGGCGTCGGCAAAAATTCCATCATCGATCGCGTGCGCGAGATGCGCGAGCGGACGGTGCACTCCGTCTCGATGACGACCCGCGCCCCGCGGGCGGGGGAGGTGGACGGCGTCGCGTACCACTTCACGACGAAAGCCCGTTTCGAAGCGTTGATCGAACAGGGCGACATGCTTGAATGCGACGAATATTGCGGGGCGTATTACGGCACCCCGCGGCGTCCCATCGACGCCATGAACCGGGACAACATCGACGTCTTGCTCGACTTGACCGTGAAGGGCGCGCTGGCCTTGAAACAGACGTGTCCGAACGCCGTCATCATCTTTGTGTTGCCACCGTCGGAAGCGGCCCTGACCGAGCGCTTGACGACGCGCGGCACGGAGCCGCCCGACGTCGTCCGACGCCGCATTTTGAAGGCACGCGATGAATTTCGCGCCATGCGTGAATTCGACTACTGGGTGCTGAACGATGTCGTGGACGATGCCGCCCGGCGCGTCAATGCCATCATCGATGCCGAAAAGCACCGTATTTCAAGGCTTTTCGTTGACGATATGCCCTTGAAACCTGTATAATTCAATGCGTTGCGGCTTTTTGTCGCTACGTGAAGATCGTTCGATCAGAATAGGAGTTTGCACATGTTGACTTATCCCTCAACAGAATCATTATTGCCACGCGCCGAGAACCGTTACGTGCTTGCCATGTTGACGGCCCGTCGCGCACGCCAACTGACGGCGGGGGCCCGCCCGGCCATCGCGTCGGACACGCCGAACAACGTCACCTTGGCGAGTGAAGAAATCGGGGAAGGCGCGATTGCGTATCGCTACGGCAAATTGGATATCGTCATTCCGGAGCATCCGGCCATCATCGCGGAACGCGAAGCCGCTCAACGTGAAGCGCGCGCCAAAGAAGAAGAGGAGCGCCTCGAAGAGCAGTCGCGCGTCACGCGTCATGTCGAACGTCGCCAAGAAGAAAATGTGTTCGAATCGGCCGGCATTTCGGCGCAAGATGCGTCGCTCATCGCCGAGCGGCTCATCAGCCACGTCGAACAGCTCGAAAAAGAAGAGCGCTTGGCCGCCGAAGAAGACGGAGACGATGCGGTCGATACCGAGGAAGCGTAACGATCGCCACACGATGCACCATCGAGAAAAGTTGAGGAGTTTATGGCACAAAAAGGACATGCGCTGGCAAACATCGTCGCGCTCGCGGGCAACCGCGGATTTATTTTCCCGGGTTCGGACATTTACGGCGGTCTCGCCAATTCGTGGGACTACGGTCCGTACGGCGTAACGCTCAAGAATCGCATCAAAGCGGCGTGGTGGCGTCGTTTCGTGGAAACGTGCCCCTTGAACGTCGGTTTGGATGCCGCCATTTTGATGAATCCCGAAGTGTGGGTGGCATCCGGTCACGTCGCGAGTTTCTCCGACCCCATGATCGACTGCAAACAATGCCGTGCGCGCGCCCGCGCCGACCAATTGATCGAAGATTGGAACGCGGAGCTCGGCATCGACGTCACGGTCGACGGTTGGTCCAACGATGCGTATATTTCGTACATTTTGGAAAACGAAATTCCCTGTCCGAAATGCGGCGGCAAGGCGTGGACCGATGTCCGTCAGTTCAACTTGATGTTCAAGACGTATCAAGGCGTCACGGAAGACAATTTGTCGGAATTGTATCTTCGTCCCGAGACGGCGCAAGGCATTTTCGTCAACTTCCGCAACGTGCAGCGCACCACGCGCCGCAAAATTCCGTTCGGCATCGCCCAGATCGGCAAGGCGTTCCGCAACGAGATCACGCCCGGCAACTTTATTTTCAGGACACGCGAGTTCGAGCAGATGGAACTCGAGTTTTTCTGTGAGCCCGGCACCGACCTCGAATGGTTTGAGTACTGGCGCACGTACTGCATCGATTGGCTGTGCGATCTCGGCTTCGACCGGGAGAACCTGCGCATGCGCGATCACTCCAAAGAAGAGTTGTCGTTCTATTCGCTGGCGACGACCGACATCGAATACCTGTATCCGTTCGGTTGGGGCGAGTTGTGGGGCATTGCGGATCGCACCGATTACGACTTGACCCAGCACATGGAGCATGCCAAAGAAGACATGCAGTACTTTGATCCCGAAAAAGAAAAAAAATACACGCCGTACGTGGTGGAGCCCTCCCTGGGCGTCGACCGCCTGGTGCTCGCCGTCATGTGCGAGGCCTACGACGAAGAAATGCTCGAGGACGGCGAGACGCGGACCGTGCTCCGGTTCCCCGCGAGCCTCGCGCCCGTGCAGATCGCGGTGTTGCCGCTTTCGAAGAAACTGTCCGAGCAAGCCTACGAAGTGTACTTGCGGCTGATCCGACGTTACGTCTGCGAATACGACGAGCGTCAGTCGATCGGTCGCCGGTACCGTCGCCAAGATGAAATCGGCACGCCGTATTGCGTGACGTTTGACTTTGAGTCGTTGGATGATGGCGCCGTCACCGTGCGCGAACGCGACTCCATGGAGCAGGTACGCCTGCCCATCGAAGAACTTGAGGCCTATTTCCAAGGGAAATTCGATCTACCGTAACGGCCATCGATGCTCGATGGCCTCCACTTGACGATCGCTTGCGATCACACTTAATGGAGAGGACCATTTATGACAAAGTACGTATACGCGTTTGATGAGGGTAACGCCACCATGCGTGAACTGTTGGGCGGGAAAGGTGCCAACCTGGCGGAGATGGTTTCGCTGGGGTTGCCGGTCCCGACCGGTTTTACCGTCACGACGGAAGCCTGCAATCGCTATTACAGCGATGGTGAGACCATCGCGCCGGCGATTCAAGACGAAATCATGGCCGCGCTGAAAGCGATGGAAGAAGCGTCCGGCAAAGTCTTCGGCGATCCGAAGCGCCCGCTGCTCTTGTCCGTCCGTTCCGGCGCCCGCGCGTCGATGCCCGGCATGATGGACACGATTTTGAACCTCGGCTTCAACGACGAAGTCGCCAAAGGGCTCGTCGAATTGACCGACAATCGCCGGTTCGTCTACGACAGTTACCGCCGATTCATCATGATGTTCTCGGACGTCGTGTTGGGCATGCCCCGCGCGTTGTTTGAGGAAGCATTCGATGAAGCCAAGGCCAAACGCGGCACGGAGAACGACTTGGATCTCACCGCCGATGACCTCGAGGGCATCGTGGAAAGCTTCAAGGCGATTTACAAGCAAGCGCGCGGCGAAGCATTTCCGCAAGACGTCCATGAGCAATTGATCTTGTCGATCGAGGCCGTCTTCCGTTCGTGGAACACCGAGCGCGCGATCTATTACCGCAAAATGAATCACATCCCGAGTCATTGGGGCACGGCCGTCAACGTCCAAGAGATGGTGTACGGCAACATGGGTGAGAACTCCGGCACCGGTGTCGCGTTCTCGCGCAACCCCGCGACCGGTGAAAATAAATTGTACGGCGAATATCTGATGAACGCGCAAGGCGAAGACGTCGTGGCCGGCGTCCGCACGCCGTTCACCATCGACCACCTCGAAGAGCAGATGCCGGAGGTCTATCGACAATTCTCCGAGATCGCCCATGCGCTCGAACGCCATTACGGCGACATGCAAGACCTCGAGTTCACGATCGAAGACGGCAAGTTGTTCATCCTGCAGACGCGTAACGGCAAACGCACCGCCACCGCGGCTCTGCAAATCGCCGTGGACCTCGTCGCCGAGGGCATCATCTCGCGCGAAGAGGCGCTTTTGAAGATCGATCCGCAGACGCTCGATACGCTCTTGCACCCGGGATTTGATCCCGACGCGCTGGCTGAGGCGACCGCGGTCACCAAGGGCTTGCCGGCCTCGCCCGGCGCGGCCACGGGCCAAATCGTCTTCACCGCCGACCAGGCGATGGAAGCGAAAGAAGCCAAGCGCCCCGTCATCCTCGTTCGCGAGGAGACGTCGCCCGAAGATATCCGCGGCATGTCCGCCGCCGAAGGCATCCTGACGGCCCGCGGGGGCATGACCTCGCACGCCGCCGTGGTCGCCCGCGGCATGGGCAAGTGCTGCGTGTCCGGCTGCTCCGCGGCGTTGATCGATGCCGACAAGGGTACCATGACCATCCACGGCAAGGTCTACACGAAAGACGATTACATCTCGCTCGACGGTTCGACCGGCGGCGTCTATGCCGGCCGGATCGAGACGCGTCCCGCCGAGATGTCGGGCAACTTCCAGACGATCATGGAGTGGGCCGACGAGATCAGCGACATGCGCGTCCGCACCAACGCCGATACGCCGAAAGACGCGAAGACGGCGCGTGATTTGGGCGCCGTGGGCATCGGGCTTACCCGAACCGAACACATGTTCTTCGAAGAAGATCGCGTGTTTGCGTTCCGCCAGATGATCGTGGCGCGCGACGAAGAAGCGCGCCGGAAGGCGTTGGCGAAGATCAAGCCGATGCAACAGGAAGACTTTGTCGGATTGTTCCGCGCGATGGACGGCCTGCCCGTCATCATTCGCCTGCTCGACCCGCCGCTGCACGAATTCCTGCCGTCGACGGACGAGGATATCGCGGAACTTGCGAACGAACTCGACATCACGGAAGCGCGTCTGCGGGGCGTGGTCGAAGAACTGCACGAACTGAACCCCATGCTCGGCCATCGCGGCTGCCGCTTGGCCGTGAGCTTCCCGGAAATCGCGGAGATGCAGACGGAAGCCATCATCGGCGCGGCGCTCGAAGCGCAGGCTGAGGGCGTGACCGTGATCCCCGAGATCATGATCCCGCTCGTGGGCGAAGTGAAAGAATATCAATTTGTCGATCGCGTGGTGCGCGAGACGGCCGATCGCGTGATCGCCGAATCGGGCCGGGCCCTGTCCTACATGGTCGGCACGATGATCGAGATCCCGCGGGCCTGCCTGACCGCCGACCTCATCGCGAAAGAGGCCGACTTCTTCAGCTTCGGCACGAACGACTTGACGCAGATGACGTACGGTCTGTCGCGTGACGACGCCGGCCCGATTCTGTCCGATTACTACGATGCCGGCATCTACGACGTCGATCCGACGGCGCGTCTCGACCGCCTCGGCGTCGGCTCCCTGATGCGGATGGCCGTCGAACTCGGTCGCCACGCGAACCCCGAGCTCGAACTCGGCATCTGCGGCGAACACGGCGGCGATCCTTCGTCGATTGAGTTCTGCCAGATCTTGGGACTCGACTACGTGTCGTGCTCTCCGTACCGCGTACCGATCGCCCGCTTGGCGGCGGCGCAATCGGCGCTTCGCCATCCGAAAACACAGCGTTAATCGCATGTGACATGACCATTGTGACGTCCGGCGAAGGCTTCGGCTTTCGCCGGACGTTTTTAAAGAGAAGGAGACCCCTCGGGTGAGTTCGGACGTGATTCAAAAGCGCATTCCCGAGCTTGACGCCGTGCGCGGCGTCGCGCTTTTGTTGATGGTGTTCCACCACACGATCTTCGATCTGCGCTACATCTTCGGACTTGATTGCTGCGCGTTTCAGGACGCGTATTGGTTCATCGGCCTCGGCCGTCCGCTCGTCATCGCGATCTTTCTTTTGGTCTCCGGCATCAGCACGCGTTTTTCCCGCAGCAACGCAAAACGCGGGCTCCGCATGGCGGGCTTCGCGATCGCTTTATCGTTGATCTCGTGGGCGCTCGACCATTGGCTCCATTTCGGGATCATCTATTTCAATGTGCTCCACGTGATCGCGACGGCGACGCTCGCCTTCGCGCTGCTCGAACGTTTTTGTGCGACCCGAACTCGGTTGGTGGCCCGATCGATCGCGATCGGCGCCGCATCGCTCGTGGCCGGTGCGCTGGGACGGATGCTGCTGCCGGAGGTGACGCGGCATTTGGGAATCCATATCTTGTTCGGTCAGCGCGTGACGGGGTACGCCATGGCCGACTCCATGGCGCTGTTTCCGATCGTGGGCTTTTACTTTTTGGGGGCCGCGCTGGGGCACACCGTGTACGATGATGAGCGATCGCTTTTGCGATCCGACGGCGCCGGCGTCCGGTGGCTGCGGCCGTTCGCCTGGATGGGTCGCCATGCGCTGTGGATTTACATCCTCCACCAGCCCGTGATCTTCGGGGTGTTGACGTTGGCGATGCGATGGGGGTGGATCGGATGACGGTGACGCTGCGGCCGATCGATCACGGCGAATGGGACGCCATGGCCGACATGGCGCGGCTCTTTTTCGGCCACGTTGAACGTGAAAAAGCGGCCTTGCGCGCGCCGTCCGAGACGGATGCGACGGTGACCGTGCGCGTGACGCCGCCGGTCGATCCCGCCACGGCCCGTGCTGCGTCGCGCCGCGGGACATCCGACGAGACGATCGCCATCGAAACGACGTGCGGTGCGCGGTCCGTGGCGACCGCCGTGCCGCTCCATGACATCCGTCGCGAAATCCGTCGTACGCTCTACGACGTGCTCTCCGACGCCACGGGCATCCGCTTCCCATGGGGGGCGTTGACGGGCGTCCGACCGACCAACGTTGCCCATCAATACCTCATGGAGGCCCGCGATGCGGCCGATCCCGCCGCGGCGGCGACGGCCCGCCTCATGGAGCGTGCGTTTGTCTCGGAGACGAAAGCGGCGTTGGCGGTGGAGACGGCCTTGGCGGAAGCGGCGATCCTCGAAGGGATCGATGCGTCCCGCGAGGCCTTGCTGTACGTCGGGATCCCGTTTTGTCCGACGCGATGCGCTTACTGTAGCTTCATCACGCAGGATGCCGATCGGCAGCGGGTGCACTTGGGCCGCTACGTCGAGACGGTCATCGCCGAGGCGCAGGGCCTGTTTCGGCCGCCGTTTTCGTACGACATCGCGGCGGTCTATTACGGCGGGGGCACGCCGACGAGCTTGCCGCCCCATCTCCTGAAAGATTATCTTGACCG
>JBMNTA010000001.1:0-174526 GCA_050945495.1 Saccharofermentanales bacterium | reverse complement strand
GGGACTGCATTTCAGGCGTTTTAACGAAAGGTTTTTGAAAAAAGATTTAATTTCGTTTCCTAATTATTCGCGCGGCAAAAAGTCGCATGTTCATCCTCCGGGGTCAAAAGTGCGACAAACGACATGCTTGCGCAGCTTTGGTGCCGACACGTACCCTGCGTCCGAATGGGCGGATAAAGATGAAATGTATAATTACACGTTCATAGAGTCGCGTGAGAATAAGGCGCGCGAGCGTGCCGCGCGCTATATTGACATGTTTTCCGGATCGATTCGGAGGCGCATGTCGTAGCGTCCTTCACTCACGGTACCGAGCACCGGATGAACAGGGGAGGTTGCCACGATCTCGAATCCAAGCGACCGATGAAAACAAAGCGAACGATTATTGGTCTTCGGAACAAAGAGTCGCAGTTCCGTCGGATGATCGATCGTCTCGATCAACTTTTGAAACATGCGGGTGGCCGCGCGTTCGCGTCGCCGGTCGGGGCGCGTTTCGACGCCTTCGATGAACCACTGATCGTCAAGCACCGTGTAGCGCAGCGCGCAGATCCACTCGTCATCTTGGACGAGCACGGCCAGAACGCGCCCCGGAGCGGTGAAAAAGCGTTCATTGAGAAATTCGACAAGGCGTGTTTCGGCGCGTCGGTACGCTTCGGCGGGGTCGAGATGAGGGAAGAGCACGTTCGCATTGTAGCGATCACTCTCCCGATAAATAGCCATGAGTTTCGGAACGTCTTCATGTTGCAAAGATGTCAAGCGCAACAATTCAACGGACGCGGTTGAGATGCCGTCTGCCATAAGCGACCTCCTGTATATTCGGCGGCAAGCTCCGCGAGCGATCGTGTGAAATTGCATGTCGTGAGAAGTGGTTGAATGCCACTATTTTACCATAGGTCCGTGGTATGATGAACTGGTGAAAGGACGGCATTTATGGGTACGACATCAATGGATTTCCATGCCGCGTGGAACGCATGGCGCGAAGCGGCGAACGGCGGGTTGTTTGAAGCCGCCGATGAAGCCGGGGGACGCATGACGGGATTTCTCTTTCCGTTCAAATCACTGTTTTCGCCGCTGCAACTGAACGACATGACCCTGATCAATCGCGTGATCATGATGCCGGCCGAGGCGACCTCGGCCGATGTCGCGCGCGATCGCACCGCGGAACAATGGGCCGCGTTTTACGCCCGTCGCGCCCAAGGCGGCGCCGGCTTGATCGTTTCGGAACGCGTGGCGCCCGAGCATTGGCGCCGGGTCGCGCAAAGCGTGCACGCCGCGGGCGCGCGCTATATGGTGGCTTTGACGGCCGATTTCCCCCGGTGGCACGGGGCGCCGTGGCGGGTGCGTGCCGTCGTGGAGGCGATCGCGTCGTCGGCGCAAAAGGCCCGACGCGCATCGGTGGACGGCGTGGTGCTGGACGGTCGACCCAAGACGGCGTTGGCGCGTCTGCAGGTGAGTCGACTTTCGTGGAAAAAAGATGACGACGGCGATCGTCCCTTGGGGCTTGCCGCGGTGCGTGCCGTGCGCCGGGCGATCGGGCACGATGTGCCGATCTTGTACCGCATCGGGTTCGACCTTCAGAGCGAGGAAGACATCGATGCCGTCCTCGACGACATGGCCTGCTTGGTGGCGGCCGGGGTCGACGGCTTTGTGGTCGAGGTGACGTCGGCCGTCCCGCGCGCGGTGGAAAAGCCGGGACTGGCTTTGGACGCGTGCCGCATCGTCAAACATTACTTTTCCGAGGGTGAACATCCCACCCTTCAGGGGCATCCCGTCGCGATCGTGGCGGCCGGCAAGCTCGGCTATCCCGATCTGGCGGAACAGGCCGTCGCCGAAGACATGTGCGACGCCGTCGCGCTCGATCGGGCGCTGTTGGCCGATCCCGATTGGGCGAGGAAAGCTTACGCCGGACGCGTCGAATCGATCCGTCCGTGCTTAAACGATGCGGTCGAAGATGATCGCCGGTTGGGGGAGATGGCGCGACCGTTTTGTGCGGTGCGCGCGTCGTCGCCCAAAACCGTGGCGGTGGTCGGCGCCGGTCCCGCGGGCTTCGAGTGCGCCATGACGGCCCTCGAACGCGGCCACACGGTGCACTTGTTCGACAACCAACCGAACGTCGGCGGGACCGCGCAATGGGTGGCCGTCCCGCGCCATCGGCACGACGTCCGCAATTACCTTTGCTGGATGGAACGAACGCTCGAACACGCCCGACTTATGGCCGGCGAGCGCTTGGCGGTTCACCTCGATACGGTGGCCACGCTCACGATGTTGGCCGACGGTCAATACGACGCTGTCGTCTGCGCGACCGGCGCGCGTCGGCTCGACTTGCCGGACGGGGAACGCGATCGGTTTGTCGCGGCCGATGCGCTTCTGATGGATCCATCGCTTTTGGACGGACATGACAACATCATCGTCATCGGCGACGCCTTGGACGGTTTTCATGTGGCCTACTGGTTGGTCGATGAACACGACGCCCACGTCGCCGTCGTGACGGCGACGCCCGCGACGGCCGATCTCGAAGAACGCGCGGCCCGTTGGCGCGGCATCATGGAGCGCCGGGGCATTCGCCTGTTGGATGACATGGAGGGGTTCCAAGCCGACCTCATCGTCCTCGCCGGCGATCGGGCGTCCGATCTGTCGTTTTACAAGCTGCTGAACGATGCGTCGGTCGCGCCGGAGTTGTTCCTGGTCGGCGACGGCGCCCGTCCGGGGTCGATCGCCGAAGCCGCGATGGCCGGCCATCTGGCGGGGTGTGCGCTGTGAGCTCACCGTATGCCGTGGCGTTGGTCGGGTGCGGTCGGGCGTCGAAAGATCACGTTCGCGCGCTTCGATACTACGAAAAACGCGGACGCTTGCGTCTGGAAGGCATCGTCGACCGTGACCGAGCGGCCGTCGAACGCGTGGTCGCGACGGGGCGGCATGCGGATTCGCCGCTCTGTGCCGACGATCTCCGTGACCTTTTGACGCAGCGCGCCTTCGATCTCGTCGTCATCGCGACGCCCCCCGCGACGCACCATGCCTTGGCGTCGGCGGCGATGGATGCGGGCGCCCACGTCATCGTCGAAAAGCCGATGACCTTGAATATGGCCGACGCGCGTGACCTCTGCGAACGCGCCGCCGCGCAGGGACGGACGCTGGCAGTGGGATTGAAATATCGCTACATCTTCGGCGTCGACGAACTCCGACGGTGGATTCAAAGCGGGCGATTCGGCCCCCCGCTGTACGGCACCGCCGCCGTGCGATGGGGGCACGATCAGGCGTACTACGACCGCGCCCCGTGGCTCGGCACATGGACGGGCGAAGGCGGCGCGCTTTTGAACCAGACGATTCACGCCATCGACCTGATGACGTGGCTCATGGATGCCGAACCGATCGCCGCGACGGCCGTCTTGGCACGTCAGGCGCACGAGATGGACGCCGCCGATCTGAGCCTCGGCGTCTTGACGCTGAAGGGCAACCGCTATCTGCAGGTGGAGGGGACGACCAACACGGATCCCGACCGACACGAAGCCGCCTTTTTCTTGCGATTGGAGCACGGCACCGTGCGGGCCTCGATCTTGAACGGCGCGCTCGACGTGCAGATAACGGACGACGACGGGCGACGCCATGAACGCGCCCTCGCATGGGCGACGCTCAAGCGCCATATCCGTCACTTGGGAATCGGTGCGCTCCGGCACCTTTCCAATCCGTACACCTTCTTGTACGATGATGTTATGGACGCCATCGAACGCGGCCGCGATCCGATCGCGCCGTGTGCGGCCGGCGTCACGTCCCTCGATCATACGCTGGCGCTGGTGCGCGCCGGCCGAGAGGGTCGAACCGTCACATGGCCCATGGACGATGTGGACCTCATGACGATGGGCGATATGTGGCACGTGCCCAACCATGTTTAAGGAGCGATTATGATTTTTCATTTTTCCGGAACCGGCAACAGCGAATACGTTGCCAAGAGGATCGCGGAGCGGGTCGACGACGAGGCCGTTTCCATCAACGAGGCCATGAAGGCGGGGACGCCCACCGTGTTTACCTCGGAGAAGCCCTACGTGTTTGTCACGCCGACCTATGCGTGGCGGATGCCGCGGGTCGTGACCGATTGGATCGATGCGTGCGAATTCAAGGGATCGCGCGATGTCTACGTCATCTTGACCTGTGGGACGAGCACGGGCAACGCCGTCGGATATGCGCAACGATTCTTTGAAAAACACGGCTGGAATTTCAAGGGCTTCGCGCCGATCGTCATGCCGGAAAACTACGTCGCGATGTTTAAAGTGCCGTCGCACGGCGAGGCGCTCGAGATTGTGAAAAAAGCGCTGCCGATCATCGATGATTTGGGGGATCGCATCGCCGAGGGCCGCCCGTTCGAGCCGTTTAAAGGCAAACACCGGTTTTTAAGCGGAGCCGTCAACCGATTCTTTTATCGATTCATTATCAGCGCGAAAGGCTTTTACACCAACAAACGGTGCAACGGCTGCGCGAAATGCGTGGCGATGTGCCCGATGAACAACATCACGATGGTGGACGATCGTCCGGTGTGGGGCGACCGATGCACGCACTGCATGGCGTGCATCGCCGGCTGCCAACGCGAAGCGATCGAATACAAGAAGAAGCTGAAAAAACACCGCCGCTATCACATGCGGTATTTGATCTTCGACCTCAAAAACCTATAATCACCCGACGCGGACGTCCCTTATCCGCGTTCGCGTGCGAGCCCGACCAGGCGAGACGCGCCGATGCGGTCGGCGCCGAGCTCCATCATGCGTTGGGCATCTTCGAACGTGCGGATGCCGCCGGAGGCCTTGACACGGATGTGCGGGCCGATGTGACGGCGCAAGAGGTCGACGTCTTCGGGGGTCGCCCCGCCGGAGGCAAAGCCCGTCGAGGTCTTGATGAAGTCGGCCTCACACGCGGTGACGATGTCGCACATGTGAATTTTTTCGCGTTCCGTCAATTCCGACGTCTCGATGATGACCTTCAAGATGGCGTCGTCGCAGAGGTCGCGAATTTGTTCGATCTCATCGCCGATCAAGTCCCAGAGCCCGTCTTTGACCCAGCCGAGGTTGATGACCATGTCGATCTCGGCCGCGCCGTTCTCGAGGGCGTCTTCCGTCTCGAACAATTTGGTGCCCGTGGTGTGGCACCCGTGCGGAAAACCGATGACGGTGCAGATCGGAAGATCGTCGCCGACGTAGTCGACGGCTTCGCGGACGTACGACGGCGGGATGCAGCAGGATGCGCAGTGAAATTCGATGCCTTCGTCGAGGAGTTCCTTAATCTCGTCCCATGTGGCCGTCGGACGCAGCAAGGTGTGATCGGTCGCGTTTAAAATCTTTTGAATATCCATGAGGTACGGTCTCCTTTATACATGTAACCCCAGTGTACACTTTTCGGGCGTCCCCGGGCGACAGTCACATAATCGGTGCACGGGGATCCGCATTTGTGGTAGCTTTGAGATGGTTATATGTGAAAAAATTGCTATTTTATGGCAGGAGTTATACGCCCGAACATGAATCAACATAAAAAACAACCGTCCCTCGTTCGACGATTCGCATCTTACTACAGGCCGTACCTCGGACTTTTTCTCGCCGACTTGTTCTTTGCGGCGGTGCAAGGGGCCGCCGGACTCGCGTTCCCGTCGTTGATCCGTTATCTGATCAACGACGTCTTCACGCTCTCCGACACGTCGTTGATCGGCCCGATTTTGCTTCGAACGTCGATCCTGATGTTTGTTTTGTACGTCGTGGAAGCGATCGCCACGCACTTCGTGTCGTCGTGGGGGCATATTCTGGGGGCCCGTCTCGAGACCGACATGCGTCGAGATTTGTTCTCGCACATGGAGAAGCTGTCCTTTTCCTTTTATGACAACATGCCGACCGGCAAGATGGTGTCGCGCCTCATCACGGACTTGTCCGACATCACGGAACTTGCGCACCACGGTCCGGAAAACATCTTTATTTCGTGCATCAAGCTGATCGGGTCGTTCGTCATTTTGGCGACGATCCATGTTCCGCTGACGCTGATTCTCTTGTTCTTCACGATCCTGATGATCATTGTCGTCTTCGGATTCCGTAAAAAAATGACGAGCGCTTTCATGGACAACCGCTCGAAGATCGCGGACGTCAACGCCATCGTGCAGGACAGCCTGTCCGGCATCCGCACCGTGCAGTCGTTCTCGAACGAAGAGATCGAGATGGAAAAATTCCATCGCGGGAACGAAGCCTTCTATTCATCCAAAAAGCGAACCTACTTTGTCATGGGTCGCTATTTTTCGCTCAACCGTTTCATGCAGGGCATGCTGTACCTTTCGACCTTGATCGCGGGCGGCATCTTCGTCATGCACGGCAAGATTCAGCCGGGCGATGTCATCGCGTACGTGCTCTACATCAACATGTTTCTGGCGCCGCTTCGCACCTTGATCATGTTCAACGAGCAGTTGCAAAAGGGCATGACCGGCTTTAAACGGATGACGCAAGTCCTCGATACGGAGCCGGAGATTGTCGATCGTCCCGATGCGCGGGAGGCCGGCGTCTTAAAGGGCGACATCACGTTCGATCACGTGTCGTTTGCGTACGACGAATCGGACGACAAGGAATATGTTTTGAAAGACTTGACGTTGTGCATTCCGGCGGGCAAGACGGTCGCCTTGGTCGGTCCGTCCGGCGTCGGAAAAACGACGATCTGTTCTTTGATTCCGCGCTTTTACGACGTGACGGGCGGCCGTATTCTGGTCGACGGCGTCGATGTGCGCGATTACACGTTGACATCGCTTCGAAGCAACATCGCGGTCGTTCAGCAAGATGTCTACATCTTTAACGGCACCGTCCGCGACAACATCAGCTACGGCGACCGCGCCGCGTCGGAGGAAGAGATCCGCGAGGCCGCACGGCGCGCCAACATTCATGAATTTATCGAGTCGCTGCCGCGCGGCTACGACACGGTGGTCGGGGAACGCGGCGTGCGATTCTCCGGCGGCGAGCGCCAGCGCATGTCGATTGCGCGGGCGTTCTTGCGCAATCCGCCGATTTTGATTTTGGACGAGGCGACGAGTTCGCTCGACAACATCAGCGAACGGGCGATCCAAGTCGCCTTGGACGAGTTGTCGCGCGATCGGACGACGCTCGTCATCGCGCACCGTCTGTCGACGATTCGCAACGCCGACGAGATCCTGGTCCTGTCGGACGAGGGCATCGCGGAGCGTGGAACGCATGAGGAGCTAATGGCGATGAATGGCGCGTACGCGTACCTTTATCAGAGCCAATTCGAGGAATAAGCGATAAAGCGTTCGCGTACATGCCGATCGTCTTTTACGGGAGGCATGGCATGAAACTTACGTACGACATCGACGCGCGCCCGCCGCGCGGTCAAACGATCGTCTTCGCGCTGCAGCACATGGTGGCCATCATGGCGGCCACACTCTTGGTGCCGATGATCATCAGTGGGATGGGGCTTGCCATGGATCCTGCCGCGGCGCTCTTCGGCGCCGGTGCGGGCACCCTCTTCTATATCTTTTTCACGCGCAAGCGTTCGCCCGTGTTTTTGGGCAGTTCCTTCACCTTCATCGGGGCGATGTCCGCCGCCGTCGCGATGAATTACGGCTACTGGGGACTGATCATCGGCTGCGCCTTTGCCGGACTCGTCTACGTGTTGATCGCGGCGATCGTCCATTGGTCCGGCGCGTCGTGGGTCAATCGCTTGATGCCGCCCGTCATCATCGGCCCGATTGTCTCGCTGATCGGTCTGAGCCTGTCGGGCACGGCGATCGATTGGGTGGCGACGAACGGCGCCGACTACAACGGCTGGTCGATCGTCGTCGGCATCGCGACCTTTCTTCTGATCGTCATCGTCTCGGTCAAAGGCAGCAAAATGATGCGCCTGATTCCGTTCATTCTGGGCATCGGGGGCGGCTACGTGCTTGCCTTGGTTCTCACGTTGATCGGACGGGCGGTCGGCAACGACGCCATGCAAATCATGAGCTTTGCCGCCTTTGAGGCCACGTTCGTGCCGTTCACGATTCGCAGTATTTTCGATGTCCCCGAATTCACCTTTGTGCGCGCCCTGCAGACGGCGGGGCAATACCCTCTGAACGGGACGGCGATCGCGAACATCGCGCTGCTCTACATGCCGATCGCGGTGGTCGAGTTGGCGCAGCACATCGCCGACCACAAGAATTTGGGCTTCATCGTCAGCCGCGACTTGATCGAAGATCCGGGCCTCACGCGAACGCTCGTGGGCGACGGCGTCGGTTCGGCCGTCGGCGCGTTCTTCGGCGGATGCGCCAACACGACGTACGGCGAATCGATCGGGTGCGTCGCGCTGACGGGCAATGCCTCGATCGTTTCGATCGTGGTCGCGAGCTTCGGGTGCATGTTGCTCGCGTTTGTGGCGCCGTTTGTGGCGGTGGTGAACAGCATTCCCTTTGCCGTCATGGGCGGGGCCTGCATCGCGCTGTACGGCTTCATCGCCGTGTCGGGGCTCAACATGTTGCGCTTCGTCGATCTGAACGATCACCGCAACCTGTACGTTGTGAGCGCGATCCTGGTCTCCGGCATCGGCGGGTTGTCGTTCCGTTTCGGGCATAGCGATGTGACGGGCGGGCCGGTGTTCGAGATCACGGCGCTGGCGGCGGCCCTGATCGTCGGCCTGATCACCAAGGCCATCGCGGGGCCGGGCCGCGAACGCCCGGAGGTGGATAAAAAGGACGCGGAACCGCCCGCGCCCTAAGGCATTTGCAGGGTGATCGGTACCGTCTTCCGACCGTTGATTCGGACGAAAAAAGGGCGCGGAAACGTCGGTTGAGCGCCGATTAAACGGTTGACGTTCAGGATGGACGATGCTAAACTCTTTATGCAAATAGCTATATATTGCGTGCGTTTTAGGAGTCTTTTTCATAAAACGTCACAATAAGTAGGGATTCAACAATGCGCGACGGGGATGAATTCAATATTCCGTCGCGTGTTTGCGAGTCAAAGGCGCTTGAGCGTCGAGCGTGTACCGATCGAAGGATGACAAACGACGTTCTCGCATCCCACAGGTCAGATCCTGCGTGGAGACAGGATTATGAATACCAGTCTGTCAATGACCACGAAATTGCACAGACCCAGAAACACAATTTGGAGGAAATCATGAAAAAGAAATTGATTGCTCTGCTCGCTGTGTTGGCGCTTCTGCTGACGCTCGTTGCGGCATGCGGTCCCAAACAAGACGTCGAAGTCGGTATCGTTTTGCCGACGAAAGACGAACCGAGATGGTTGCAAGACCAGGCACAGTTCGAAAAGCTGCTCGGCGATGCCGGATTCACCAGCTCCGTTCTGTTTAGCCAAGGTTCTCCCGCCACCGAGAAAACCAACGTTGAAACCTTGATCAACCAAGGCATCAAAGTTCTGATCATCTGCGCGCACGACGGCGACGCCGCCGCCGCATCGGCCGAAGCGGCCCGCGACGCGGGCGTGACGGTCATCGCGTACGACCGCTTGATCACGGGCACGGATGCCGTCGACTACTACGTCACGTTTGACAGTGTCGAAGTCGGTAAGGCCCAAGGCCAGTACCTGATCGACACCCGCAAACAAGACGGTGAACCGCTGTACCTGTACGCCGGTGCCGACACCGATAACAATGCGTTCCTGTTCTTCCAAGGCGCTTGGGAAGTCCTGCAGCCTGAAATCGCCGCGGGCAACTTCGTGATCGCCAACTCGTCCGAAGCCGAAGCGCTGGCGAGCAAGAAAGACCTCGAGCGCGACGAGATCGCCAAGATCATCGGTCAGGTCACCACGAACTGGGACTTCAACGTTGCGAAGTCGAAAGCCGAAGCCAACCTGTCGGCCGTCGGCGACGATCTGAAGGGCGACGTGGCCATCCTCGCACCGAACGATGGTACCGCGCGTGCGATCGCGGACACCTTTGAGTCCGATGCCGCCGTCACAAGCTACGAAATCTCCGGCCAAGACGCCGAGAAAGCTTCGGTCCAGTACATCATCGACGGCAAACAGTCGATGACGGTCTTTAAAGACACCCGCATCCTCGCGTCCGACTCCGTCGATCTCGCGAAGAAGATTCTGGGCGGCGAGAAGCCGTCGACCGACGCCACGTACAACAACGGCAAGATTGACGTTCCGTCCATCCAGACCGAAGTCATTGTCGTCACCAAAGACAAGGTGAAACCCGTGTTGATCGATTCCGGCTACTACGAAGCCGGCGATTTCACCGGTCTCGACTAAGTCATTGCTTTGACCGTCAAAAACCGATCTGAAACGTAAGGATCATGGTGAAGCCGGCTCCTTTCCGAAGGGGCCGGCTCCGCCTTACATTGTGAGATAGAAGAGGTGGCGTGTTGGCTGATACGATTCTTGAAATGAGGCACATCACCAAGGTTTTTCCCGGTGTTCGCGCGTTGGATGACGTCAATTTTTCCGTCAAGCGCGGTGAGATTCACTGTTTGGTGGGCGAAAACGGCGCCGGCAAAAGCACATTAATGAAAGTGCTCTCGGGCGTGTACCCGCACGGGAGCTATGAAGGTGAAATTTATTACGACGGCGAAGTGCAGGCGTTTCGCGGCATCGCGGACAGCGAAGACAAAGGCATCGCCATCATTTATCAAGAGCTGGCCCTGGTTCCGGCTCTTTCCATTTATGAAAACATTTTCCTCGGCCACGAGATCATGAACGGCAAACGGATCAACTGGCGCGAGACGATCGTCCAATCGCGAAAGTACTTGGACATGGTCGGCTTGGACGTCGATCCGTCAACGCCCGTCGGATTACTGGGCGTCGGACAGCAACAACTCGTCGAAATCGCCAAAGCATTGAGCAAGGATATTCGCCTGTTGATTTTGGACGAACCGACGTCCGCCATCAATGAGGAAGACAGCCAGAACCTGCTGCGCCTGATCCGCGACCTGAAAACGCAGGGGGTGACGTGCATCATGATTTCGCACAAACTGCGCGAAGTCATCGACATCGCCGACGCCGTGACCGTATTGCGGGACGGCAAAACGATCTGCACCGTCGACCGCGCTTCGGGCGACATCAATGAGCCGTTCATCATTCGCAACATGGTCGGGCGCTCCATCGACGCGATCTATCCCGATCGCGACTATGAGCCCTCCGATGACGTGGTCTTCGAAGTGGACAACTGGACCGTGTACGAGCCGGCGCTGGAGCGCAACATCCTGGAGGACGTGTCCTTGAAAGTGCATGCCGGCGAGATCGTCGGTCTTCAGGGGCTGATGGGCGCGGGCCGCACGGAATTCGCGCTGAGCGTCTTCGGCAACACGCCGAAATATCGGCTGGTGTCGGGCACCGTCAAGCTGGACGGACAAGAACATGTTTGGAAAACACCCGGTCAAGCGATCGAGTCGGGCGTCGCGTACGTCTCCGAAGATCGCAAAGGCAAGGGATTAATCGAGATACAGGACGTTAAATTCAACATATCGCTCGCGAACTTGACCGAATTGCTGCGCGGCATGCGGTTGGACGAGAACAAAGAGATCGTCATGACCGAAGATTACCGCAAGCAATTGAACATTCGCACCCCCTCGGTGGAGCAGCTCGTCGTCAATTTGTCGGGCGGCAACCAGCAGAAGGTGCAGGTGGCCAAATGGCTCTTCAGCCATCCGCGCCTGCTCATCATGGATGAGCCGACGCGCGGCATCGACGTCGGCGCGAAGTACGAGATTTACAACATCATGTTGGAACTTGCGGCGCAAGGAATGGGGATCATCATGATCTCGTCGGAGTTGCCGGAGATTCTCGGCATGAGCGATCGCATTTACGTCATGTCGGAAGGTCGGATCGCCGGCGAACTCAAAGGATCCGAAGCGACGGAGGAGAACGTCATGAAGCTGGCCGTCAGCGGCAGGACGCGGCTTCCTGAAGGAGAGGTAGTAGGATGACAGCTGATCCAGATAAAAAAGTAAACGCGCAACCGGACCCCGCGACCCCGCCGCCCGCGGCAGGGCACAGCGCGTGGGATACCGTCAAACGCAATGCCCGCGACTACATGATGTACATCGCGCTGGTCGTGATCATTTTGTACTTCACGATCCGCACGAACGGACTGTTCATGCAGGCGCGCAACATCAGCGACTTGTTCAACCAGGCCGCTTATGTGGCCGTCCTGGCCATCGGCATGACGCTGATTTTGATTTTGAAACACATCGACTTGTCGGTCGGATTCGTGGCCGGATTCACCGGCGCGATCGCGTCGATTCTGCTGATGAAAGGGGTCCACGTCGTTCCCACCATCCTGATCTGTTTGTTGCTCGGTGTGGCCATTGGATTCTATCAGGGCTTTCTCGTCACGCGGGTCGGCGTGCCGGCGTTTGTCACCACCTTGGCCGGCATGTTCATCTTCCGCGGCCTGTTGGCCTTGAGCCTGCAGAAAACCGGCACGATCATCATCAGTGACCCGTTCTTCAACGCGTTGTGCAACGATTTCATTCCCGACTTCCGGGAGGGGGGCTTCCCGATCACCATCGGGGGGACCGTACAAAACGTGCACCTCGTCACGATGATCTTGGGCATCCTGATGATTGTTTTGTTGATCATCAATTCGATCCGCCAGCGCAAACACAACTTGGCGTATGACTTCAAGGTCAGTTCGATGGCCGTCTTTGTGGTCAAGTTGGTCATCATGGCGGTCGTCATCTTCTTGATGTTCTGGCTCTTGGCGACGTACAAGGGCATTCCTTGGTCGGCCGTGATCGTCACCGTGTTCTTGCTCATCTACCATCACATGCTGAGCCATACACGCCTCGGACGTCACATCTACGCCATCGGTGGCAACGAACAAGCCGCGGAGCTCTCGGGCATCAATGTCAAGAACGTCACGCATTTTGTGTTTATTTCGATGAGCTTCATGGCGGCTCTGGCCGGCATCTTGTTCACGTCGCGCATGCGCTCCGCCACGCCGCAAGCCGGCATCGGCTTTGAATTGGACGCGATCGCGTCCGCGTACATCGGCGGCGTCGCCGTCTCCGGCGGCATCGGCAAGGTGACGAACACCATCATCGGTACGTTGGTCATCATTTCGCTGACGAACGGCATGAACTTGTTGGGCGTCGACAACTCGATCCAGTACATTGTCAAGGGATTGATCTTCGTCGTCGCCGTCGCGTTTGACGTCCGCACACGGCGTCGCGCGCGTTAAACGACCGATCTTGTGATTCGAACGTGTGTTACCATCCTCGGTGCCGCCCACGTCGTGACGGCGGCACCGAGGCGATTTTTGCCCTTCCACTAGACAAATAAAGATTCTATTGATATCATTTGACCTTGGTGACCCGCCGCAGCGGGTTGCTTTTTGAGCAAACATTCATGAAAGGAGGTGTGTGAATGCCTACGTTCAACCAGTTGGTGCGAAAAGGTCGGAAGACGAAGAAAGAAAAGACCCACGTGCCGGCGCTCGCCGTCGGTCGCAATACGCTGAAACGGCGTCCTTCGTACTACCCGTCGCCTCAGAAGCGCGGTGTGTGCACCGTTGTGAAAACCACGACGCCGAAGAAGCCTAACTCAGCCTTGCGCAAGGTCGCTCGCGTCCGCCTGACGAATCAGCACGAGGTTTTCGCGTACATTCCCGGAATCGGTCATAACCTGCAGGAGCACAGTGTGGTCCTGATCCGTGGCGGCCGTGTCAGAGACCTGCCGGGTGTTCGTTATCACATTATTCGTGGCACGCTCGATACCGCGGGCGTCAGCGAACGCAGACAGAGTCGTTCGAAGTACGGCGCGAAGCGTCCGAAGCAAGCGAAGACCAAGTAACCAGCGGTTGGACAAACATGCAGGAAGAACACGCCTTCTGTTTTTAGGCCTGTTTTTTGAGCATGACACGTGTCCATATCGTGAGTACCTATGGTTTCGGGTTCCCAATTGAACTCGCATAATCATGAAAGGAGGGAAGACCATTGCCAAGGAAAGGCCATATACCCAAGAGAGAAGTGCTGCCGGATCCCGTGTATAACGACGTACGCGTGGCGAAGCTGATCAACAACGTGATGCTGGACGGTAAGAAAGAACTTGCCCAGACCATCGTCTACGGTGCGTTTGATTTGATGGAAGAACGCGTCGGGCAGCCCCCTCTGGAAGTCTTTAACAAAGCCATGGACTCGGTGATGCCGGTGCTGGAAGTCAAGGCGCGCCGCGTCGGTGGCTCGAACTATCAAGTCCCGATCGAAGTACGTCCCGAACGCCGTCAAACGCTGGCCCTGCGCTGGATTGTGCAGGCCGCCCGCGCCCGCAGCGAACGCACGATGCGTGAACGACTCGCCAACGAGTTGATCGACGCCTCGAACCAAACCGGATCGGCGTATCGACGCAAGGAAGAGATCCACCGCATGGCTGAAGCCAACCGCGCTTTCGCCCACTACCGGTGGTAAACATACGAACGAAACGATAAGTGTAAGGAGAACCTACGGATGCCAAGAGAATTTTCTCTCGCAGATACGAGAAACATCGGCATCATGGCCCATATCGACGCCGGCAAAACGACGACGACGGAACGCATCCTCTATTACACCGGTCGCATTCACCGTCTCGGAGAGACCCACGAGGGCGCCGCGACGATGGACTGGATGCCGGAAGAGCAGGATCGCGGAATCACCATCACGTCGGCCGCGACGACCGCGACATGGAAAGGATGCCGGATCAACATCATCGACACGCCCGGCCATGTCGACTTCACCGTCGAGGTGGAGCGGTCGCTTCGTGTTTTGGACGGAGCGGTCACCGTTCTGTGCGCCAAAAGCGGCGTTGAACCGCAGACCGAGACGGTCTGGCGGCAGGCCAACACGTACGGTGTTCCGCGCATCGCGTATGTCAACAAGATGGACATCACGGGCGCGGACTTCTTCCGTGTCGTCCGAATGATGGGGGATCGGCTCGGGACGAATGCCGTGCCGATTCAACTGCCCATCGGCAAAGAAGATACCTTCATCGGCATCATTGATTTGATGACGATGAAAGCAGAAGTTTACGACCAAGAAGACCTTGGGGTCACGATCACCGAAGGGGACATTCCGGAGGATCAGCGTGAAGAGGCGGAAGCGTGGCGCGCCCAAATGGTGGAAGCCATCTGCGAGACCGACGATCGGCTGACCGATAAATTCCTCTGCGATGAAGCCATCACGGTGGACGAATTGAAAGAGGCTTTGCGTCGTGCGACCATCGCCACCGAGATCACGCCGGTCCTGTGCGGTTCCTCGTACAAGAACAAGGGCGTGCAAATGTTGCTCGACGCCATGGTGGATTATTTGCCGTCGCCGGTTGACATTCCCCCGATCAAGGGCGTCAATCCGAAGACCGGCGAAGAAGTGACGCGCGAAGCCGACGACAACGCGCCGTTCTCCGCGCTCGCCTTCAAAGTGATGGCGGACGAACACGTCAACCAGCTCTGCTTCTTCCGCGTTTACAGCGGCACCCTCAAAGCGGGGTCGTACGTGATGAACGCGACGAAGGACAAGCGCGAGCGGGTGGGGCGCATCCTCATGATGCACGCCAACCACCGTTCGGATGTGGATGCCGTGTACGCCGGCGATATCGCCGCGGCGATCGGTCTGCGCAACACGACCACGGGGGATACCCTGTGCGTGCAGGAAGCGCCCGTCGTCTTGGAGAGCATGGACTTTCCCGAGCCCGTCATCTCCGTCGCGATCGAGCCGAAATCGAAAGCGAGCCAGGAAAAACTGGATGCGGCACTGCAGAAACTCGGTGATGAGGATCCCACGTTCCGCACCCACGTCGACCCGGAGACCGGTCAGATGATTGTCTCGGGGATGGGCGAACTCCACCTGGCCATCATCGTGGATCGCCTCTTCCGTGAATTCAAAGTCGAAGCCAACGTCGGCCAACCGCAAGTCGCGTACCGTGAGACGATTACGTCGAGCGCGCGCGGCGAAGGACGATTCGTTCGTCAGACGGGCGGTCGCGGCCAGTACGGCCACGTCGTGATCGAGGTGGAACCGCTGGAATCCGGCGAAGGGTTCGTGTTTGAGGACAAGACGGTCGGCGGCGTGGTGCCGAAAGACTTCATTCCGTCCGTCGAGGCCGGCATTCGCGACGCCTTGAACGGCGGCGTGGTCGCCGGGTATCCCGTCGTGGACATCAAAGCGACCCTCGTTGACGGCTCGGCCCACGATGTCGATTCGACCGAAATCGCCTTCCGCATCGCCGGTTCCATGGCGTTGCGCGATGCGCTCGAAAAGGCGGATCCGATTTTGATGGAGCCGATCATGAAGGTCGACATCATTGTGCCGAGTGAATACTTGGGCGATGTGTTGGCCGACATCAGCGCTCGACGCGGACAGATACAGGGCATGGAAGCCGAAAACAACGCGCAAGTTGTCGAAGCCTACATCGCTCTCTCGGAAATGTTCGGGTACGCGACGGCCCTGCGTTCCCGCACCCAAGGACGTGGCGTCTTTACCATGCAGATCAGCCACTTTGAGCAAGTGCCTGACAGCATTCGTGATCGCATCGTCCGTTATCGCTAGATCCGCTCAAACGGGCGCGCATTGCGTCTCCGGCGGATTTATGAGAACATAAGGAAGCATTGAATAAAATATAGATCCAGCTCATTGATCACCAGCAGGAGGAAAACTGGAAATGGGTAAACAAAAATTTGAAAGAACCAAACCACACGTAAACGTCGGCACGATCGGCCACGTTGACCACGGTAAAACGACGCTCACGGCGGCCATCACGAAAGTGCTCGCCTCGGAAGAGCTCGCCAGCTTTACCGACTACGGCGCCATCGACAAAGCTCCCGAAGAGCGCGCACGCGGCATCACAATCAACGCGTCGCACGTCGAGTACGAGACGGCCAACCGCCACTACGCGCACGTTGACTGCCCCGGACACGCCGACTACATCAAGAACATGATCACCGGTGCGGCCCAGATGGACGGCGCGATTCTCGTCGTGTCCGCCGCCGACGGCCCGATGCCCCAAACGCGTGAGCACATCCTGCTCGCCCGTCAGGTCGGCGTCCCCGCGATCGTTGTTTTCATGAACAAATGCGACCAAGTCGATGACGAAGAGTTGCTCGAACTCGTTGAGATGGAAATCCGCGAGCTCTTGGACGAATATGAATTCCCCGGCGACGATACGCCGATCATCCGCGGCTCCGCCCTCGAGGCGCTTCAGTCCGAAAGCACGGACCCGAACGATCCGGTCTACAAACCGATCCTCGACTTGATGGAAGCCGTCGATGAATTCATCCCGACGCCCGAGCGTCCGACCGATCAGCCGTTTGCGTGCCCGATCGAGGACGTCATGACGATCACCGGCCGTGGCACCGTGGTCACCGGTCGTGTTGAGCGCGGTCGGATCGAACTGAACCGCCCCGTCGAGATTGTCGGCCTCGCCGATCAACCTCGCAAGACGGTGGTCACCGGCATCGAGATGTTCCGCAAGATGCTCGATCACGCCGAAGCGGGCGACAACGTCGGCCTGCTGCTCCGTGGCGTCAACCGCGACGAAGTTCGCCGCGGTCAAGTCGTTGCCGAGCCCGGCTCCATTAAGCCGCACACGAAATTCGTGGGCCAAGTCTACGTCCTGACGAAGGATGAAGGCGGTCGTCATAAACCGTTCTTCGACGGTTACCGTCCGCAATTCTACTTCCGTACCACGGACGTGACCGGTGTCGCGCATCTGCCCGAGGGCGTTGAGATGTGCATGCCGGGCGACCACGTCGAGATCAACGTTGAATTGATCACACCGATCGCCATCGAAAAAGGCCTGAAATTCGCTATCCGCGAAGGCGGCCGTACGGTCGGTTCCGGCACCGTCGTCAAGGTGATTGAGTAATCTTACTCACATCGAACGCAAGCTGAAAAGAAGCGCCTCGGATGTCCGGGGCGCTTTTGCTTGGTAGAATGAAAAGGTGACGATGAGGACGAAGGAGGTTCGTGATGGATTCCGAACAACAAAACATTTTAATCGTGGTTGACATGCAAAATGATTTTGTCGACGGTGCGCTCGGCACCGAAGAAGCCCAAGCGATCGTGCCGTACGTCGCCGAAAAAATTCGTCAATTCGAGGGGCCGGTGCTGTTTACGCAGGACACGCACGAAAAAAATTACCTTGAGACGACGGAGGGGCGTCATCTGCCCGTCGAACATTGCATTCGCGGGACGGACGGATGGAAGGTGATTTCGGCGCTCGAACCGTTCATCGAGGAGGCGCCGATCGAAAAGGAGACCTTCGGGTCACGCGATCTGATCGACCGGCTCTTGGCGATGAACGACGCAACGCCGATCGCGTCCGTGACGCTCATCGGATTGTGTACCGACATCTGCGTCATCTCGAACGCGCTCATGATCAAGGCCTATCTGCCGGAGATCGACATCATCGTCGATGCCCGCGGATGTGCCGGCGTCACGCCCGAAAGCCATCGGACGGCGCTGGACGCGATGAAGATGTGCCACATCGAGATTGAGGGCGAAGGGTCCCCCGAAGATTTAAGCTAAGGCGTCGTCGTAATCCGCTTCGCGAAAGCCCACCAAAACCGTCGCGTCGGTCACGAGGATCGGGCGCTTCACGAGCATGCCGTCCGTCGCCAAGAGCTCGATCTTTTCCTCGTCGGACATTTGATCCACTTTGTCTTTGAGCTTCAGCTCGCGGTACTTCATGCCGCTCGTATTGAAAAAACGGCGGGCGGGGAGCCCGCTTTTTTGAATCCATCGCGCGAGCTCTTCGGCGGTCGGGCGATCTTCCTTGATGTCACGGAATGTGTATTCGATGCCGTGGTCATCCAAATAGCGCATGGCTTTTTTGCAGGTCGAGCATTTCGGGTAACAGACAAAGAGATGCATGGGGTGGGTCCTTTCTTAAAGAGAACATTCAGCGTGGGTCCATGTGATCCAGAAGCGCATCGTACGCTTCGGGCGTATCGACATCGAACGACGTCCAACGGTCGGACCACGGAATCTCGCGGATCCGGTCCGGGTGCCGGTCGAGCACCTGGCGTCCGCCGCGATCGCCGTCCAACGATGCCAATTCATCAAAATACGCGCGATCGAAGAGCGACGGCGTGGCGCGGTGTCCCTCGATCGACGGCAACAAAATCGTGTTCGGCGCGGACGCTTCCGCCAGACGACGGAAAATCGCGGGATCGATCAGCGGTTGATCCGCCGGCACAAAGAAGCAGGCGGCGCTTTCGGGATCGATCGTGCGCGCTCCGGCCGCCACCGAGGTGCCCTGACCCTCGCGGTAACGGTCGTTGACCACGCATTTCACACGAGCGTCGCGCGCGGTCCACGGCGCGATCGCATGCATCACGCGTGTGTGTTCGTGTCCCGTGACGACGACGATCTCGTCGACGTCCGTCCGCAAAAGATGTCTCAGCGAGCGTACGACCATCGGTTCGCCGTCGACGGGCAGCAAGAGTTTATTGTCGCCCATCCGGCTCGACGTACCGGCCGCCATCAGCACCGCCGAAAAACGCGGGCGCTTCGATCGGTCGGCCGCCCGCCCGTACGCCACGTGGGGACGTCCGTTCCGCGCACCCTGAAAAAAGACGGCGTCGATGCGCGGAAGTTCAAGGGTCGCATCGCCCCAACGGGCGATCGTCGTCGCGGGCTCGTCGAGGACATCGACTTGATTGAAGACGACGGCGACTCGACTTGTGCGGGGAATGCCGCGGCACAGCCCGCCCGATCGCAAGACGCGCAGCAGATGCTCGAAGGCGATCGGTTCGCCCAAAGCGAGGCCCGATTGTGCCATGAAGCGCTCGCTTCGATGGACGACGTCGTCACCCATCGGGCGCCCCAGTCCCGACAGCCCGAAGAAAATGACGGTCACGTCGGTCGTTTCGGGGAGCACCGGCTCGTGATCCGCATGGGTTTTCAGCGGCTTGCGCTTGGAGCCGTCGGCTTCGCATAAAATCATGGTGTCACGGTCGCCGTGACGGCGCCACGCGCGCACCCAGCGGTCGAGTTCGTCGCGCCCCACACCGCGGTATTTGTTCGTGATGCCGTCAAACGGCGAGCCGAACCAGACGCCGGAGGTCGCCGGCGGTTCGGTGTGGATCGTCTCGAGGTGAAGGGGCAGGGGCAAAAAAGGATGCCCCGGCAAGGTGGGCGCCATCATGGCCGTGGTGGTGGTGAGGATCATGCGCGGGCGCAACGCCGCGCGAAACAGTTCGATGAGGGTGGTTGTTTTGCCGCCGCCGCCCACGGCGCCGACGACGTACGGCGAAGGCAGGCGGCGACCGCCGGCATCGTGTTCAATCCAATCGGCAAGGGTCAACGCGCCCGTCACGGCGTCAGCCTTCATGGGCGGGGCATCCGTCGTGGAAGAAATGGGTCACGATCGCTTCGAGGACGCCGCCGGCGATGTTGCGCCCCTTGTCGCTGATGGTCCGACAGGCGATTTCCTCGTTGCGGGGATCGACGTCGCCGACTTTCTGACCCTCGCGGGCGGCATAGCCCGCCGCGATCAGGCCGCGGACGATGCCGGGAATCTTGGCCGTGACGGGCGTCTCGTCGACCTTGAGGATCGGATCGCCTTGTTCGACGTGATCGCCGATCTCACGAATATGGGTCACGGTCCCGGCATGGGGGGCGCGCAACACGCGCTCTTTGTTGAAGCCGATGATCGTGCCGGGGATGCCCGTGTTGGGCGTCGCGTAGCCTTCGCGGATGAGGCGTCCCAGATGGTGGCCGCGCTTCGTCTCGATCACGACGTGCGCGTGCCGTCCCGCTTCGATGGCGGGGCCGAGCCCGATGACGAGCGGCGCCCAGGACCGATCGTAGTCCGGATCGCGCTTCGAGATCGTCGCGTCGATAAAGACGTCGGGCTTGACGGCGTCGCGAACGTCTCGGTCGGGAAGCGTGGTGACCGGAACGATGCCTTCCGTAAGGGTCGGCTCGATGGCGTCGAGGGTGTCGACGCGGCGGGCCGTGATGCCTTCAATGGTCCATTCGCCCTCGTAGACGGCGTTGCAGAACGCCACGGTGCGGCGCACACACGACGGATGCTCGAGGTCACAGACGATGACGCGGCAGCCCGTGTTGTAAAGTTTTTGAATGACCGCGGAAGCGAGATCCCCGCCACCGCGCATCAGAACGGTGAGGTTCATGGCAGACTCCTTTAAGCCTTCACAGCGGTTGACGGTCGAACATCACGCGTCCGCCAACGAATCAAAATAGCCTTGGATGAGAACGACCGGTGTGCCTTTGTCGCCGCTCCCGGACGTCAGGTCGGCGAGCGAGCCGAGCAGATCGGTCAGGTGACGCGGCGTTGTGCCTTCCGTCGAATCGCCCATGACGCCGCTCGGTTTGTGCTCGATGGCATCGACGACGGCCGCCTCCAGTTCGGCGCCGTTCAGATCGGCGAACTCATTGTCGGCCAAATATTTCAGTTTCAATTCGTTTGGGCGGCCTTGAAGCCCGGGCGTCGACGCGGGGGACACCACGGGGTCGGCCAGCTCCCAAATCTTCGCGGTCGGGTCTTTGAACGCGCCGTCGCCGTAAACCATCACTTCGATGGCCTTGCCGGTGCGCTCCGCAAAGCGTTCGGCCGTTTGTCGGACGAACGCGTCCCCGCCGCGCGGGAAAAGCTTGATTTTTTCTTCGCTCGCTTTATTGCTGCCGAGCAAACCGTATCGTTCGTTGTATCCGCTGCCGTTGACGGGCGCGGCCAAGATGTCGTCCAAACCCAACACGCGTTGGGCGCCGGCGCGCTCCAGGCGCCGTTTCGTGTGTTCGCGCGTGTGGATGTCGCACGTCAAGACGTAGGGGGTGTAATCGAGGATGGCCAACGGATCGTTCGCCAGAATGATCGTCGCTTCCGCACCTTCGCCTTCGATGATCTCACGGTAATAGGCGACGTAATCGACGCCCGTGTACGGGTGATGCACATCGCCGAAATGGTCGCGGTATTCGGCTTCGGTGAGGCAGTCGCGCAGCGGGTTGATGTCGACGTCGTCCATGACGGCCAAATCCATGAGGGCATTGCCGACTTCATCGGCGGGATAGCTCAGTTGGAGGACGATGCGATCGGCTCCGCGGGCGATGCCGCGCAGATTGATGGCGAAACGGTTGCGGCTGAGAATCGGAAAGATGACGCCGATCTCACCCTCGGGAAAAAGGCGGCGGACATCGTGTGCGATGTCGTCGCATGTCGCGTAATTGTTCTCGGCACGCGCCACCACCGATTCGGTGACGGCCACAACGTCGCGATCGTGGAGTTCGAAGCCTTCGCTTTCGGCCGCGCGAATCACGCTGTCGACAACGATCTCGGGGAGGCGATCACCGCTGCGGATGATCGGCGTTCGAATGCCGCGAGACGTTGTTCCTGTACGTCTTTTCATAGATGTGTGCTCCTTTCGAAAGCAAGCAAAAGAACGCGCCGCCCGCTTCTGGACCGAAGCCGTGGCTCGGCGCGCTCCATGGCGGAGACATGTGAGAATCGAACTCACCCGGGAGGCTCCGAACCCCCCACAACGGTTTTGAAGACCGCGGGGCACACCAGAACCCATCTGCCTCCATCCCGTATTTTAAAGGTTGGGGGCCGTTTTATCAACCGCGTTTAATCATGCAAAGGCACGGCTCGATCGTTGCGAATGAGCCAAATCCAGCGCTCTTTGACCGGCCACGCCGTGGCGTGTTCGATCGCTTCGGCGTACGCGTCGAGCTGCACCCGGTAGCGTTCGCGCACCACGTCGTCGGCCGTCTTGGAATCCAAGCGATCCGATTTGAAGTCCAAGAGGATGGCGCGTTCATCGTCGTCGACAAACCACACGTCGATCATGCCCTGCACGAGCGTCATCTCATCGTGAGGGAGATCGGGGGCGATCGCGTCGGCATGTTTTGCGAGCGTAAACGGCATCTCGCGGTAGACACGCCCGCGGGTGCGGGCCGCGTGAAGGATGCGTCCGGCAAGATCGCTGTTCGCCCATGCGAGCGCGTTGGGCGCAAACGGCAGGACGAGATCGCGGTCATCCTCCGTGAGGATGCCGTGGCGGACCATGCGCTCCGTCGCGCGGGTCAGCGCGTCCGCGGCCTCCGCTTCGGATCGTCCGCGCAGTTGTTCAATGTCCAGAAACTGAAAGACGGCGTGCAGCGCCGTGCCGAGTCGGAAATACGGTTCGGGGCGGGCGTCGCGTCGGGTGCGCAGGGATAAGGCGACGTCATCGACGCGATCTTTGCGTCGGAGATCCCCGATCGACCACGACGGATCGATCGGGCGTTCATCGTCCGAGACCACGATGTCGTCCGCCTGCGGCATGCCGCGTTGCAGGGCGGAGACGGTCAATTTTGCGGGAACGTTCGCCGCATCGCGCCGCGGGACGTCACGGGTCAAGCGCCGTTTGATCGCGTCCACCGTGTCGAGCGCCGCGTCGGACAGATCGGACGAGTCCGCTTGATCGGGTGCGGGCGGCGCCACCGCGCGATCCTCCTCCATGGCGGCGACGGCGTGCCGCACCGCGTTCCACGGCGTGACGCGGAGGTGCCAGAGAGGCCGGTCGTCGTTCGGCGAACGGAGCACGTCCGATGCGCGCTCGGCATCGCCCGAAGCGAACGTCGTCATCTCGTGGGGTGCCAGGGCCTGTAACACCGTCAAGATGAGCTCGGAGACGTTCACGGCCGATGTCGCGACGTCGGCCGGGATCGCACCGTGGGCATATCGGTCGGCCGCGGGGGACAGGCGTTGTCGCACGCGCGACATCGTGTCGGCGTTATGCGCGTTGTCCCCAAACGTTTTGTTTTCCGTTTGCACGAAATACAGGTGTTCTTTGGCACGTGTCATGATGACGTACAGCACGCGCCAACGTTCCGCCAAGTCGCGCGCTTCGTGGTCCGAGATGCGGGTGGTGTGAATCACGTTGTTGTAGACGGACAGGCCGCCGTCGGCGATGGTCAGACTCGACAGCTCGTAATGTTCCGAAAAATGGACAAGCGCGTCCTTGCGGCGATCGCGCCGGACGAACGGTTTGTCGAGGGTACCGACGATGACGTGGTCCCACTCCAAACCCTTGCTTTTGAAATGCGTCAAAATGCGGACGCCGCGGTCGGGGAGTTGGGTGACGTCGGCGTCGTCCAAGGGCGTATCGTCGGCCATGAGGTCCGAGAAGGCGTGAGCGGTGGCGCGCAAGCTCGGGATGCGATCCGCTTCCAGCGTCTCGATCACGTCCAAGACGCGCTCGAGATCTTCGAGATGCATCGCGCCGAACCGTGTTTGCGCGAGGTACGTGTCGTAATGGGTCGCCTCGACGATGCGTTCGAGCAGGTCGCGCGTCGTGTGTTCTTCGGCCATCATGCGCCAACGTCGCACAACTTCAAGGAAGGTGCGCGCTCGGTCGGCCAACGGATGACGTTTGGTCGCGGCCATCTCAAAGAAGCGCTCGTGGAAGGCACGGGCATCGTCGCCGAATTCCGCGACCGAAAGCAGATCCTCGCCGTTCCAGGGCGACGGGGCGAACGGTCCCGCCAGCACATTGATCAGCGGGGCGTCTTGGTGTGGATTGTCGAGCGTCGAAAGCAACGCCTCGATTTGCGTCATGACCATGTTCTTCCCGAGCTTGTTGCCGGAAAAACTGACGACCGGGATGCCGAGTTGCAAGAACACTTTTTCGTACGTTCGGCAGTCTTCGTTGGTGGCGAGCAACACCGCGATGTCGGAGGTCTTGACGCCTCGGCGGATCAAGTCGTCAATGATGCGCGCGGCCGCGATCGCCTCCTTGTTGCGCATGCCGTCCGTATCGACCTTCAGATCGACGTCGTCCTCGAGGGGGGCGGCGATCTCCGTAACGATGTCCCACGTAAGGCGCGGCGCGACATCGTCGTCGTCCGCCCGGACGCCGGCGATCAGGCGATGGCGATCGTCGTACTCGATGCCGCCCGCCCGATCCGTCAGGAACGCGTTGAAAAACGTGTTGACCGCATCGATGATGCGGGGGTGACTTCGGAAATTGGTGTTCAGGTGCGCCAGGTACGACGCGCCTTCGACGGGCGTTTCGGGGTCGTACGCGTCGGCCGGCGTCGCCTGTTTTTCGCGCCGCCGAAACAACATCGGGTTGGCGGATCGAAACCGATAGATGCTCTGTTTGCTGTCGCCGACCATGAAAATGTTGTCATCGCCCAGCGCCGCCAAGATCGCGTCTTGAATGTCGCTCGTGTCCTGATATTCGTCGATGTAAATGGCTTGAAAGCGCTCGCGATACCGGGCGCGAATGTGCGGATCCCGCAAGATTTGCAAGGCGCCGTGTTCGAAGTCACTGTAAATGATGGCGTTCTGATCGAAGCGCTTGCGTTGGAACACGCGGTCGACGATCAAGACCGTTTCCATGAAGCGCATGACGGGGCCGACGGTCGTTTCGAAATCGTCTCGGAGCTCCGCAGAGGTGAGCGTGAAGACGGGTCGGATCATCGGATCGTCCGCGGGCATGGCCTCGGAGAAGAAGCCCGCGAGCGGCAGCACGTCCGTGCAAAAGCGTGCGATGAAATGATTTTTGAGATCGGTGGCCCGTGTTTTGGCCGGCGTGAGCGAATAGCTCGGAACCGAAAACGGCGTCAACGTCCGCCCGACGGCCACCGTGCGATCCCACACGTCGGCGTCGACGTCGGCGGCATCCATGCCGACGAGTGGCGCCAGGCGATCAATGAGGTCGGCCATGGCGTCCAGCGCGACGGACATCTGCCCGTAGTGCTTGGGCGACGCCTTGTGTTTGTTTTTGTTCATCCGCACGATGTAGTCGTCGGCATCGTCGGGATCGTGGCGCCGCAATTGCGCGAGCGCATCGGCCGCGCGGGCGTAAACCGTCTGCAGAGATGTCCACCAAGGGGTGACGATGTCCCGAGTGGGAAAGGTTTCGAACGTCGCCCGCCACGGAGCGACCGATCGGCGAACGATCGTCGGGTAATGGGGGTAGTTGCGCAATTGGGCCAGCATGGCGACGATGCCCTCTTTGAAACTTCGGTCATCGCGGCCGTAGCTCATGGCCGTGGCGAGTGTCTTGAAATCGGTGAACCACTGCGAACGCGTCACCGTCGGCGCCGTCAAAACGAACGGGGTCGGGTCGGTGCCGTCGGGCAAGGCTAGGTCGAGGCACACATCGGGGTCGGCCAAGGTGCCTTGTTCGAGTCGATCGACCTCGGCATAGAATCGGCGCAACACGTCGTCGACCGCCTCGTCCCGCAGGGCGCGCTCCGGTTCGTCGCTGAGGACACGGTAGCCGGGCTCCACGTAAGGCGGGGCGTCGGCGTCCCGTTCATCGCGAAACGCCTGCAGATGTTCCGACAAAATGCGGTTGCAAAACGCGTGAAACGTCGAAATTTGGGCGGCGGGCAACCGTTGGTTCAGTTGATCGAGCCGCGCGATCTCCCCCGCCTCGGTCGCGTGTTGTCGGGCCGTTCGGATGCGCTTCAGGATGCGCGCTTTCATCTCTTCCGCCGCCAGTTCGGTGAACGTCAAGACGAGCAAGCGATCGGGATCCATCCCGTCGATCAAGCGCCGAGCGATGCGTTCCGTCAGCACCAAGGTCTTGCCGGAGCCGGCCCCGGCCGAGACCAACAGATCGTTCGGCGCGTCAAAACGCAGGATGGCGGCCTGTTCGGATGTCCACGGAATGGGGGTGGGCGCGGTCGTTGTTTCGTTCATGATCCGATTTCCTCTCATGCGTCGACGCGTTGCGAGGCATGCGCCGAAGGATCTCTCCAAAGCCATCTTACCAAACCCGTGCATGCGTAACGCACGTGTAATAAGGTTGAAATATATGCCGAAATAACCGACAATAAAGGGCGCGGACGCTTTTTTGATCCGCATGAGAGGAGTGACCATCATGCAACGCAAACTCATCCTGATGATCCTGATCGTGAGCCTGGCCCTGACGGCCGTTGCGTGCGGATCGAACGCGTTTGACGCCAAAGCGTTGGCCGACGTCCGTGTGACGGGCGCCGACGGCTATGGGACGTTGACGGTCAAGCCGGACGCCGAAAGCTTGCGCGCCATCATCGAAGAGCGCGCGTCCACCGTCCGTGAAGACGACGAAAAAGCGCTGGTGGAGATCATCCGTTTGGAAGCGGCGCTGAACTCCCTGGTCTATACGGCGGAAACCACGACGGGATTGTCGAACGGCGACGAAGTCAAAATCCGTGCGACGTACGATGAATCGTTGGCGAAGGGGACCGGCGCGAGATTCCAAAATTTAAGTTTTATCTATAAAGTCGAGGGCTTGGAGGCGCCGAGAACGATCGATGTCGAACATGACGTGCATCTCGATCTCGTCGGTTACAACGGACGCGGCGCCGCCAAGGTGACGCTCTCGGGCGACATGAAACGTTTCGAATCGTTCTTTGACGTGACGTTTGCGTCGCCGCACGAAGATCTTTCAAACGGCGACGTGGTCGATGTACGCGTCGAACCGGATCTCACATCTTTGATCGGCCAAGGTTACGTGGCCGAGGCGACGACGCTGTCGTTTGACGTGTCCGGTTTGGAAGACATGACGGAAGTCGATTTGCTCGCCGATCTCAACGTCCTGTTTGAGGGCATCAGCGATCAAGGCGTGGTGGCGTTCGACACCACGCGCGTGCCGATTGCCTGGGTGGAGCTCGATGCGCAGGGGCGCGCGCCCGTGCATTACACGGCGAATCCGTCGTCGGAGCTCG
The DNA here is from genome assembly GCA_050945495.1 of Saccharofermentanales bacterium. Classification (GTDB taxonomy): domain Bacteria; phylum Bacillota; class Clostridia; order Saccharofermentanales; family DTU023; genus UBA4923. The sequence goes on along the minus strand of JBMNTA010000001.1, from coordinate 146,931 downwards.
CCAACGGCGATGTGGTGGAAGTCACGGCGGAGTACGATGCACGCTGGTTTGAGAATCACGGCATGATCCCGGTCACCGTGAAGGGCGAATACGTCGTGCGCGGCCTGAAAGAATATCCGCGCAACTTGGACGATGTGTCCGTCTTGCCGCTTTTGAAAGCCATCGAAACCGAGGTCGCCGAAGACCTCGAAGTGCGCCTCGATCACAACTACTGGAACGACGACGAACGTCCCGGCACCCCCGTCAGTCAATGGAATTACACCGTCCGACGCGACGTGACCAAGATCTTGTACGGGTACCGCCAAGCCGACCGTGCCGACAACTTCGTGGCCGTTGTTTATAAGGTCGACATCGAGGGCACCTGCACCGAGACGATCCCTTACCACTCTTCTTATCGCGTGGGCGACAAGGCGCGTGCGACCCGCTACTTTGTCTATGTGGTCGACGATGTGTTCTACGATCGCCCGTCCATCGATGATTACCGTGAGGTTCAACTGCGTCTCCACGGCGAGGTCGAACGGACGGTGGTCTCGGATCTGAAGGCGATGCTGGACGGCGATGACATGCAAATCATCGAAGTGCCCGTGCCGCCCGAGGCCCAAGCGATCGCGCATTGATCGTCGGTGCATTCAGCGGATTGACACCCGTTGTGATATGATGTTTCATCATGGCCCGTGATCCGACGGACGTCGGATCGCGGGCTTTATGGAGCACGCCGACGGGCAGGAGGTTCTGGTCATGGAACGGAATTCTGAGACGGACGCGCACGGGTCGGATCACCCGGTCGTTCGCTCGCCGCATATACAGGCGCAAGCACGCCGTCCAAAGGCGGACGGTTCGCATCGGCGTCCCCCCGTTCGCTTGGAACGCATCAAGGCGTCGACGCCCACCGGTTCGCGTCGCGCATCGACCGAGGCAAAGGCCCCGCCGCCCAAAGCACGCGGGCGCTTCGAAGTGTGCCTGTGGCTGACGCTCTTGTTTTTCGGAGCCCAACTTGTCTGTGAGATCGTCCTGCGCGTCAACATGGATGTGCCGTTCTTCGCCATCGGGCTTTTGCATATGGCGATGTTCGCCTTCACGCGATCGATCGCGTTGGCGGTGATCACGGCCCTGTTCCCGCCCGGCGGACGGAATCCCTTTGTGACCGCGGTGTTGGTCTTTTATCCGTTTATCTACTCATCGCAGCTCATCTATTACAAGTTTTTCCGCACCTTTTTTGTGTTCTATTCGATCGGCGAAGGCGGTCAGCTCGCCGAATTTTTGGAAGACATCATCCTCAAGGTCCTCCGCAATTTGCCGTGGATCCTCGTGATGTGCATCCCGCTGGTCGTCTATTTGGCGGTGCTGAAATTGCGCTATTTCCGACGCGCGTTCCGGTGTCGGCGCCGGTGGCGCGACCTCTTGATCTGTTGTGTGGCGATTCTGGTGTCGTTCGGCATCACCATCGCCTGCATGGCGTTCAACCGCGAATACAGCAGTCCGTGGGAGCATTACTTCCAAGAAAACGATATTTTGCTCGGCACGCATCAGCTCGGCCTGATGACGGCGATGGGCGTCGACATCAGCCATTTGATCGTGCCGCGCGAGGCCGTCTTGGATCCGGATCTGGTTTTGCCGAGCCAGACGACGCCGTCGACCGAAGCACCGATCGGTCCGAGCGGCGCCCCCGAGCCGTCGGAGACGGAGCACCCCGAACCGGTGATCCCTCGCCTGCCGCAAGTGTTGCCGGTGGACTTTGAGCATCGTCTCGCCGGCGTTGAGGATCAAGGCCGCGACATGACCTCAGGCATGTCGCGCGAACAACAAGTCCGTTACCTCGACCAAGTCTTCTCGCGGACGGAGCCGTCGTACACGAACGACCACACCGGACGCGGCAAGGGCTTTAACATGATCTTTGTCACGGCGGAGAGCTGGTCACCCTACTGCATCGACGAACACATCACGCCGACGCTCTGGCACATGATGCACGACGGCGTGTACTTCAGGAATTTTTATTGTCCCGTCTGGACGGTGTCGACGCTTGACGGCGAATGCGCCGGTCTGTGCGGCATGATCCCGAAACAGGGCGTCTGGACCTTGAAGGAAGCCCACAAGAATTATTTGGGCTGGGTACCCGGTCGCGTCTTCGAGCGCCTGGGCTACACGACCAAGGCGTATCACAATCACACGTGGGATTACTATCGCCGCGACTTGTCGCACCCGAACCTCGGCTACGACTACAAGGGTCTGGGACACGGCCTGGAGGTCAAGCGCACATGGCCGGAGTCCGACTTGGAGATGATGGAGAAGACGGTCCATGAGTTCATCGACCAAGAGCCGTTCCACGTCTACTACCTGACGGTCAGCGGGCACGGGCGTTGGTCGCGCGTCGGCAACATGATGACCGTTCGCCACTGGGACGTCTACAAGGACCTCGATCTCCCCGAAACGGCGATCTCGTACTTGGCCGCCAACTACGAGCTGGAGCTTGCGATGAAGTCGCTTCTGGAGCAGCTCCGTGCGGCCGGCATCGCCGATCACACGTTGATCGTCGTCAATCCCGACCACATCCCGTACGCGATGCTCGAAGAATATTCGGCGTACGAGGCGTTGGCCGGCAAATCGCTGGACGATATTTTCGACATCTACGAGAGCGGCGCGCTGTTCTATCACGACGGCATGGAGCCCGAAGTGGTCGATAAATATTGCACAAGCCTCGACTTGTTGCCGACGATCTACAACTACATGGGGGTGCCGTTCGATTCGCGCATGCTGTCCGGGCGCGACATCTTCTCCGATACCGACGCCTTGGCGATCTTCCTGCACCGCAACTGGATCACGGAAATCGGTCGTTACGATACGGTGGGACGTAACTTCACGTTGCACGACGGCCAGCACGTCGACGACGTCGACGCATACGTCAAGCAAATCAGCGGCGAAGTGAAATTACGCTACGACACATCGAAATTGATCATCGATTCGGACTACTATCGCGATTTGTTGCCCGAAGACGTCTGGGCCGAGGTCTACGCGCCGTACATCGAATACATGCGAGCGCATCCGTGGCCGAAGCGCCCGCAAAGCCCGGTCGTGCCGACGACCGTGAGCGATCCGATCGGCACGGAGCCGACGACCGCCGCGTCGCCGTAACGGGGAGGCATCGCATGGGTTACTGCAGCGTCGACGAACTGAAATGTCGCACGAATCAATATCAACAAATGAAACCGGGCTGCGGGTGCGGCGCACCGCGTCGAAGCGCATGGCGGGTCGGCGGCCGATGGTCGCGCCTCTTTTCGCGGAAGCGATATCGGCGCGGAGGCTAACCCCCGTCGGACGCGTTTGAATCCTCGACATCACGGCGATCCGCCGTGATGTTTTTTTGGACGTATTCCGCAACCTTGTCGGCGCCTTGGCGCCAGGCGAACCGTTCGACGTCCCGCGGCTTTCGATACGGCTGAATCCGATTGTCGTACCCGCAAACGGCACGCCAGGCACAGTATTGGCACGGGGCGTCGTTGATGGTGCCCGCATTGAATCGGCCTTCCAGCATGGCGTCCAGGGTGCGTTGCGCCCGATCCAAGGCATACGTGGAGGCCAACTCCAGATCGTTTTTGAGCTCCCCCGCCTTGGTGCGGTGGCTTGCGGCGTAAGTCTCTTGCCAATACCCGAGCGATGACGTCATCTGCCGAACCGTCTCATCGAACACGGATGCTTGCCGCTTGCGGAACGCCGTGGCATCGGACGTGTGCGGGTTCTTGATGTCGATGAAGTGTACGCCGGTGACGTGTCGGTCCGGGAACGCTTTTTCGAACGCCAACTTATAGATCGGCAATTGAATGTCGGTGCCGTAATACAGGTTCATCCACGAGAACGCTTTTTCCTTGCGTTTGTAATCGAGGATGCGCACGGCATGGTCGGCGCCGACATCGATGCGATCGACGAACCCTTTGAGCGGGATCGCACGACCGCCCTCCATGTCCAGGGTGAGGATCTCGCCCGACGGGGCGGTCCGCGACGGAAAGCGCCATTCCGCGCCCCACGGCAAGATCGGCACGCCGAGTCGGCGGTACGCTTCGTGCAGGACGAGGAGGGTGTTCGCGACGCTCGTGCGGAGTTGGACGCCCACGCCGCCGGAAATATCGGGAAAGTTGTACCAGGGGATGTCGTCTTGCCGGGCCGCCTGCTCGTAAATGGCGCGCATCACCGCGGGGCGTTGCAGATGGTCGGCCCACGTGTCCATGACGCGGCGGACCGTCGCGGGGTCCTCGTTGCCGTCGAGCGCCTCCAAAAGTCGGTGGGTGGCCACTTCCAACATGCCATGGAGCAGCGTCCCCTGTCGATTGGCCCGATCCTCGGCCACCCGACGCTCGCGGGCATTCAACATGCGGTCGAAGAAACACAGCATCGGACACGTGGCGTACGTCTGCAACAAGCTGACACTGACCGTGTTTCGGGCGGCCATGTGATCGTACGCACGTTCGGCGGGGACCTGCCAATCGTCGGCGAGCTCCCACGCGGGCGGGGGCGCCTCGGTCGGCCGCGTCGCGAGTTCGCGGACGGCCTGTCGCCATGCCGCGGGCGCATGAGGATTCCAGCGCACCAAGCGGCGGGCCGGTTCCGGGGCATACCAGCGGACATCGGGGCGCCGGTCGGGCGCATCCACCATGGTCACGGTCACGGTGCCCGCCCGCGCGGGATCGTTCATCAAGGCGTCCATGACGGGTGCGGTGTCATCGCCCAACGTCGGCACCGAGATGTAGAGACCGTCCGACGGTCGGCGCGTCAACATCTCCACGAGCCATGATTGCGTGGTGGGCGCATCTTGACGACGGTTCGGAAACGGTTGGTCCGTGGCGTGTCGGAGCCAGGCGCGTTCGTCGTCGTTTAGGAAACCTTCGTGTCCGAAATCCGGCGGGAAGGCATGGGGGAGCGCCCCCACGATGAACAACACGCGGCACGGCCACAGCGCCATTTGCGACAGGGAACCGACGCGCACGCGATCGGCGCCGATCGGGATGGTCGAACGCCGAAGGTCCAGGATGGCGGCCGTCATGATGCGAACAAACGACCTATGGGGGAGCTCGAAGTCAAGCAAGTCGCCGGCTTCGACGAGAAAGTCGATGAGGGCGTTCCACGCCGCGACCAAGGTGACCGCCGCGTCCGATGATCCGTGTTCCATCAGGCGATCGCGGCGCGCTTCGGTGCGTTGCAACCAGGAGGTGCCGAGCGGGCCGGGCTCCAAGCAGAGATCGAGCAGGCGATCGCATTTGGCGCGCCCGTTCGGGGCGCGTTGCAGCGCGTCGATCACATAGAACAAACGCTCCGTCGCCTCGAGGACGGTCGTCACCCGAGCTCGGATGCCGTCCTCGTCGATGACGTCGTCAAGATCGTCGCGCGTGCGGATGGCTTTTCGAAGGTCGCCGTCATGGCGCCACCCCAGCGCGAGCGCCGTATTTTCGAAGTCGTCGATGGCGTCGGCTTCGACGGGGAGGCCGTCGGCGCGTAAAAAGTTCATGAAATCGTCCAGCGTGAAGCCGGAACGGCTGAGCCGGAGCAGGGCCACGAAGCGGCGCATGACCGAGGTTTCGATCAGGGGAGTGCGCGCATCGATGAAGGCGTCGACGCCGTACAGCTCGAGGGCCGCTTGGATGCGCGGAGTCGCCTCCGCGGGGTCGCAGAGCGCAATGCCGATGTCTCGGCGCCGAAGTTCGGGATCGGTCATCAGCAGACGGCGAATTTCGCCCGCGACGTACGACGCCTCTTCGCGCTCGTTGATTGCCCGAACGAGCCGTGTCGCCTTCGGCACGGCACGCAAGGGCAAGACCCCGTCGACGCCCGCGGCATCGGACGGCACGGGCACCGTCACGGCGCCGGGCAACCGCCGTTGCAGGGCGGTGAGGGTGGTCCGACCGTGCGCAAAGGCGGGATGCACGGCATCGCGCACGTCGCGCGGGGCGTCGGCCGTGACGCCCACGGTGAGCGATGCCGCGCGACGGGCCAACGCGTCCAAGACGCGCATTTCTTGCGACGTCAAGTTGCGTTCGCCGCCGAAGCCGAGCACCCAAATGCTCGATTTTCGAAGGTACGGAAGTTTTCGATCGACGTCGGGATCTTCCAGAAACCGCGCCAGTCGATCCAAGATCATGTCGGGATCGAGCACATCCCGTCGTTCCAAATCGCGATCCAGGGAGCGCATCAACAATGAGAAATCGGCGAGTTTATCAAAGGTGGCGCGCCGCGCTTCGTCCGCGGCCGACGGTCGGTCGGCGCGGGCCAACCGTTCAAGCCCCTCCGATGCGATCGTTTGGAGCGTGTCGGCCGTGACGTCGTAACGTCGAAAGTCCCCGATGATGTTGACCCATTCGGCCAGGTATCCCGGTCGGCCGGCCATCCGATCGAACTGCCGAAAGTGCAACGCGGGATCCATCAGGGCTTTCTGAATCAGCGCGGCCTTGCCCGCCCGTGAAATGGTCGAGGCGATCGGTTCCCCGGCCTCGGCGAACAAGCGCGTGGCCAATCGGCGAAACGAGACAACCTCGGTCATCATGAGGCCGCCGGCGTCTTCTTGTCGAAGATACCGTCGTTCGATGTCGGCTTTTTGGAATTCGGGGACGATCAGAAAGGCGCGTCGATCGGGCCAGGCGATTTCACGCGTGGTGAGCGCTTCGAACATGCGGCGTACGAGGTCATCGGGATCGGTTGCATACAAAAGTTGGACGCGAGACGTCGCCATGGGGTGTCCTTTCCGTGATCGGGCGCGCATCGCTCGATGCGTCGATCACGTCAATTATAAAACACGCGGGCGTCGTCGACGAGTTGGGTCCGTTTCAGTTTGTCAAAGTATTCCAAAAGGGCGATGGCAAACTTGCGCGTCGTGCGCAAGCGGTCGCGGAAGTCGGCGAGCGTGACGGAGCCCTCCGTTTCGATCGCCTCTCGGGCGACGGCCCACGCCTGATCCACGCGATCGCGGTGCATCAGGATTTGAGGCGTCAGACGGACGAGGGTGCCGCGTCCGATCAGGAGCGAAGCGAGTTGGTCGAGTTGGACGCGCTTGCCGAAGGTGTCGCGGAGCTCTTCCAGTGCCGGCGGGCTGTACCCTTCCGACAGGAAGATGGATTCCAATTGACGGACGACCTTCTCCTGGTCCTCAGAGAGCGTGACCTCGAAGCCGCGGCGGGATACGAGGCCTTGCCCAACGTCGATGATGTCGGCATCGGCCAGGCGATCGATCACCAAGTCAGAGATCTGAATGTCGGTGCGCGGGAGCAGACGCGTGCGCATCTCCTCTCGGCGCATGCCCGGCTCAAAGGGGTGCTTCGCGTGGTGCCGATCGAGGATCGCCACGGCCTGTTTCGCGAACGCGTCGAGCGCGTCGCGATCGATGGCGATGCGGTCGTTCAGGCGGATGACGGTGCCGCGATCGACGAGTTCGTCGACCATGGCGCGGGCATCTTTCTCGGCGATGCCCGCCCGGTAGAACGCCGTGGACAGCGGTTCGAAGTGGACGGCGCCGTGGGCGATGGCGAGCGCCAGGCGCTCGAGCGGGTCGTTGCCCGCCATGACGTCGAAATCGCGCGTGTTGGACGCCCGCATGCGTTTCCGGCGGATGGGCAGCGGATCCACGATGCGGCCGCCGCCGACCGTCTCCAACGGCGAGAAAAAGCGAATGACGAAGTGATCGCCGTATTTTGCGTAGACGGTCTCTTCGGCACGAATTTGTGCCGGCGCCGTCTCGCCCGCTTCGATCACGTCGCGGTCGAGCAAGATGACGCGACCGAGCATTTCGCGGGCGCCGTGGAAAAAGTGGACGCGCATGTTGTTTGTGATCGGGAAGCGCGTATCGTCCAAGGCCGTCAGTTCGACGTCGAGACGATCCGAGCCGCGCAAACTGTCGGGGGCGGCGATCGTGTCGCCACGCGAGAGCTCAATGTTTTTGAGCCCCGTCAAGTTCAACGCGACGCGTTGGCCCGGTTCCGCGAGGGCTTCTTCCTGTTCGTGGATTTGGATGCCGCGCACGCGAACCTCGTGTTCGCCGGGATAGATCATGACGGTGTCGCCCGTGCGGATCGTGCCCTCGATGAGCGTGCCGGTCACGATGGTGCCGAAACCGCTCAAGGTGAAGACGCGGTCGACGGGGAGACGGAAGGGGAGGTGTTCGCGGCGGCGCGTGATCTGCGCGATCTGATCGAAGAGGACTCGGCGCAAGTCCTCGATGCCCTCGCCCGTCTCGGCGGAGGTGCGCACGAGCGGCACATTTTCCATGAACGTGCCCGCCACGAGGTCGCGAATGTCATCTTCGACCAATTCGGCAAACTCTTCGTCGACCAAGTCGACTTTCGTCATGGCGATGACGCCGCGCTGAATGCCCAAAAGCGATAAAATGCCCAGGTGCTCGCGTGTCTGCGGCATGACGCCTTCGTCGGCCGCGACGACCAGCAGGGCCAAGTCGATGCCGCCGGCCCCGGCGAGCATGTTGCTCACGAATTTTTCGTGACCGGGGACGTCGATGATGCCGCAGCGGGCGCCGTCGGGCAAGTCCAGCCAGGTAAAGCCCAACTCAATCGTGATGCCGCGCGCTTTTTCTTCGGCGAGTCGATCGGGATCGCGATCGGTCAACGCCAGGATCAGCGACGACTTGCCGTGATCGACATGGCCTGCGGTGCCGATGATGACGTGGTTCATACGGGTGCCTCTTCTGAAAAGACCTCGATCAGGGCGGCGATGAGGTCGGCCTCATCTTCCGTCGAGACCGTGCGGAGATCGAGCCACAACGCGTCGGACGCCGTGCGTCCCACGATCGGGGGATCGTGCCGCGCGAGGCGATCGGCCGCATCGTTCGGGGACAGCGTGTCCGAGCGGATGACGAGCGCCCACGAGGGGAGCGTCTGTTCGGGGGCGGATCCGCCGCCGAGGATCATCTTCGAGGGCTCCGCCGTGACGGGGACGCCGTTCGATGCGAGCGTTTCGGCGATCGCTTCGGTGCGCTGATAGAGGTCGTCGAGATCGGTCAGCGCCATCGCCAACAGGGGGATGCGCTGGATCGATCGGTCGGGATCCATGTAGAGACGCAGCGTCGCCTCCAACGCGGCGATCGTCATTTTGTCGCAGCGGAACGCCCGTAACAGCGGGTGCGAACGCATGATGTCGATGCAATCGCGGCGGCCGATGATGATGCCGGCCTGCGGGCCGCCGAGCAATTTATCACCGGAAAAACAGATGATGTCCGCGCCCGAGTCGACGGCTTGGCGGACCGTCGGTTCGGTCGGGATCTTCTCGGCCAGCGCCGAGGACAGGAGGCCGCTGCCGAGATCGTACAGCAACGGCAGATCGTGGGCGTGGGCCAGATCGGCCAAATCGCCGGCCGAGACGTCTTCGGTGAAGCCTTCGATTTTGAAATTGCTTTGATGGACTTTCAACAGGGCGGCGGTGTCCTCGCCGATGGCGCGTTCGTAATCGCGCAACCGCGTCTTGTTGGTGGTGCCGACTTCGTGCAGCACCGCCTGACTTTCCTCTATGATTTCGGGGATGCGGAAGGCGCCGCCGATTTCGACCAGTTCGCCGCGGGAGACGATGACCTCGCGGCCGCGTCCCAACGCCGACAGCGCCAACATGACCGCGGCGGCGTTGTTGTTGACGACCAAGGCCGCCTCGACGTCCAAGAGACGCACGAGCAGGGATTCGACGGCGGTGGTGCGGAAGCCCCGGCGCCGTTCTTCGAGATCGAATTCGAGCGTGGAATAGCCGCAGGCCACCGTGACGACGGCATCGATGGCATGATCGGCGAGCGGCGCGCGCCCCAAATTGGTGTGCAAGATCGCGCCGGTCGCATTGATGACCGGGCGGATGCCTTGGCGTTGCCATTGCTCCAATCGATCGAGCACCGCCTGATAAATCGACGCGTCCTCCAAGGGCGCATCGTCATGTTCGAGGAGTTGTCGGCGCGCATCGTCGAGGGCGCGGCGAACCGCGTCGCGAACGAGCACGTGCCCGTGGGTTGCGAGCGCATCGCGCAACCCGGCGTCGCGCAATACGTCATCGACTTTGGGTAAGTCGCGGGGGTGTTCCATCACCGTCATCCGTTCCACCTCTTTCTGTGAGACGTCACACGATTATCTTACCAAATGAACGCGTGAAGCGGTTCGGACGGCGGGCATCAATCGTTTTTGTAAATCGCCGTGTATTCGCCGTCCCGATCGATGTAAACGCCTTCCGTATCGTCGTCGACCATCCGATCTTCGTCGAAAGGTATTTCAAAATAGACGGCCGAGCCGCATGAGACGGATAACGCGCGCGGCGCGGGAATCATGGCCGCCGTGTCGTCACCGAGTTGTTGCATCCGGCGCAAAAACATCAGCGCGCCGACATGGGTATGAAAGGTCGCAATGTATGCCATGCATGAGCCTCGCTTTCCCGAGTGCGCGGGGAGGGCGAACCCTCCCCGCCTCACCGATCATTACGACGTGAACGTAATATGAAAAATGCCGTCTTTGTCTTCCACGGACGTGGCGTGTCCGTGGTTGTTGGCGTAGCGCAAGATGTTCTCGCGCGGCGTGTCATCGTCCACCAGGACGACGAACGGGAATTCGCCGGCCTCGAGGCCTTGGCGCATCAAGAGGACGGGTTCGGGGCACGAAAGCCCGCAAGCGTCAATGGTTTTCATCGATTCAACTCACTTTCTAACGGTTTGGGTTTGTTGCTTTTTGGAGTAAACAAATCCGATGACGATCATCAGGGCCAACGCGATCAACACGGCGATGCGGCCACCGGGGGTGGTGCCGCCGCCCGTCACGATGTTGGTGGCTTCTTGGTACTGGTCGGGACCCGACGCCCAGCCGAAGTTGTGGCAGAACGCGGCGCCGACGACAAAGCCGATCACGGTCAGGGCCGAGTCGACGTTGCCCGTGCCGGTCAAAACGAGTTGACGCATGGGGCAGCCGCCGAGCAGGACGGAGCCGAGGCCGACGACCATCAGGCCGACGATGTTCCAGATCCATTCGCTGTGCGCGACGGGCTGTTGATACAGGCTGAAGTTGACCTTGTGAATGATCAGGTTGTAGATCAGGGCGACGCCGAAGATGGCGACGTTGCCCCAGAACAGGTGGGCGTCACGAAGCATGAACATGTCGCGGAAACCGCCGGCTTGGCACAGGCGCGAACGCTGCGCGAGAATGCCGACGATGAGCGAGAAGATGAGCGCGACCCACACCGATGCGTGCATCGAGCCGGGACCTTTTTCCGAGAAGGCCAGAAGCGACGACGTCGCGGCGACCATGATGAACAGCACGATTTGCAGCACGGGGAGGAAGGCGCCTTCCAAGGCGTTCTTCTTGTAGGTGCGGCCGAGCGAGAACCCGCGTTTGAGGAAGAGGGTTCCGATGTAGACGCCCAAGATAAAGCCGATGAGGCCGATCCAGGCGTTCAGGTCGCCGGCGGCCATGCGCAACACCATGCGCAGGGGGCAGCCCAAGAACACGAGCGCGCCGACCATCACGAGAAAGCCGAGCACGAAACGCGTCAGGGGCGAGGAGCCGCCGCGCGGTTTGAATTCACGCATGATCAGCGAGATGGCGAACGAGCCAAAGATGATGCCCATGATTTCGGGGCGGGCATACTGAACGACCGGCGCCGTATGAAGCTTGAGCGATCCGGCGGTGTCACGCAGGAAGCAGGCGATGCAGAATCCCATGTTGGCGGGGTTGCCTTGGGTCATCAAAAACACACCGGCAAACCCGATCACCAATCCGGCGATGATCACCATGATGAGGTTTTTCTTTTTCAACATAAATCTCCTTAAAAATGGTTCAACGTAGTGAGAATGGTCCCGAGCTGCCGTTGCCAACGAGCCGTTTCATGTCAAAACAACGGCAGCGTCGCGGACCGGCCTTGCAAATGATGCTGTGAGAGAAGTTGTATGGGCGAAAGGGTGAGCTTGCTCGACGGGGTCGGTGCCGGAGATCAGTCGACTTTGATTTCGACGCCTTCCCAGGGAAGAACGCGGCCGATGTCCCATGCACGGGCGCCTTGTTCGATGCGACGTTGAATATAACGTTCGACGTCGTCTTCGGCCATCGCCAAAAGCAGGCCGCCCGACGTCTGCGGGTCGAACATGAGGTCGGCCACGGCAAGGGGCACATCCGGGCCCGTCACCACGCGGTCACCGACAAATGAGCGATTCCGGTAAGCACCGGCGGGAAGGATGCCGTCCCGCGCCATCTCTTCCGCTTGAGGGAGAAGAGGGACGCTTCGGGCATTCAAGGCGAGGGTCACGCGTTGCGCTTTGCCCGCCATCTCCCGTGCGTGTCCCAAAAGACCGAACCCCGTGACGTCGGTGGCTGCCGAGACGTCAAGATCTTTCGACGCTTCAAACGCGTAACGGTTGATCTCCGCCATCGTCTGAATCATTTCGTCGACCGCCTCCTGTGGCAGGAGACCGGCTTTGGCCCCGGTGGTCAGCGCGCCCGTCCCCAATTTTTTTGTGAGGACGATGTGGTCGCCGATGCGGGGAGTATCGTTGCGTCGGATGCGGTCGGGGTGACAAATCCCCATGACGGAAAGTCCGTACTTCGGTTCATCGTCTTCGATGCTGTGACCTCCGGCGATTGAGGTGCCGGCCTCGAAGCAGGTATCGGCTCCGCCTTCCAAGATGCGCCGCGCAATGGCGGCATCCAGGCAACTCGGAAAGCAAAAGAGGTTCAACGCTGTTTTCGGTTCCGCGCCCATTGCGTAAATGTCACTCAACGCGTTGGCGGCGGCGATGCGTCCGAAATCATAAGGATCGTCTACCACGGGGGGGAAGAAGTCGATCGTTTGCACAATCGCGATGTCGTCCGATGCGAGGTAGACACAAGCGTCGTCGTCGGAATCAAATCCGACCAGGAGGCGCTCGTCGGCCACTTTGGGCAACCCGGTAAGCAGCTCAGATAGGACCGCCGGCCCTATTTTCGCTCCTCAACCGCCCGCTTTCGTCAGTTGCGTTAGACGGATCGTTTGGTTTGACATAACGGCACCTCCTTTTCAGCGTTTTCAAGGGCATTCGCCCATACGCCATCATAGCAGAAAACGCGCCGTTATGCGAAGAAAAAGAAGTCGCGGAAGGCCTTAAATGATGAGTCCTCCGTAAAAATCGTCCGTTTCGGGATCGCCCGCGTCGTATTGATCCAGGGCGTACGGCGTGAGAATGCCTTGGTCGGTCACGACGCCGGCCACGAAATGCGGCGGCGTGATGTCAAAGGCGGGATAGTAACCCTTGACTCCGTCGGCCGTGTGTCGGCGGCCGAACGTCTCCAAGACTTGGCGGGCGTCGCGCTGTTCGATCTCGATGTCGGCGACGGCGACGGTGTCGGGAATGCCCGTGACAAAGTACGGCACGCCGAAATGGTGCGCCGCGATGGCGATCTGCAGGGTGCCGACTTTATTCACGACGTACCCGTCCGTGGTGATGGCGTCGGCGGCCGTCGTGAAGAGATCGATCTCGCCGTGCGAGAGCAGTTCGGCGGGCATGTTGTCGGTGATGACCGTGACGTCGACCCCCATGTCGGCGGCCACGCTGGCCGTGAGCCGTGCGCCTTGAAAGTACGGACGCGTTTCGGGGCAGTAGAGCTTGACGTCGATGCCGCGATCCTTGGCTTCGCGGAGCGCCGTGCCGACGATCGTCTCTGCGAAACATTGGGTCAGAATCGTCGCGTGCTTTGGGGGGAACAAGTCGACGAGATGAGAGGCGACGACCGCCATGCGCCCGTAGCGACGCTCCAAGGCGTTGAAGGCGACGTCAAACAGCACGCGATCGAGGTCGTCTCGCCCTTCGGCAAGCGCTTGCTCGGCGGCACGGAGCGCCCCGCCCGTCACGCGACGCATGCGTGACTCCGTCGTCGGACGCGCCGTCGAAAGGCGATCGGCGGCGTCGCGGAGCGTGGCCATTTTGGCGTCGTCGCTGCCGGTGAGGCCCTTGGCGGCCAGTGCCATGCCCATGCCCGCGGCCGTGTACGGCCCCGCGCTCTGCGTCACCATGTCGGCGATCGCTTGGGCGACATCATCGACGGTCTCGCAGACGACTTGACGGATCTCGTACGGATAGACGCGGCGGTCGGTGATTTTCACGACATCGCCGTCGTACCAGGCGACGTTTTCATAGCGGAGCAGGTGGCCGAGATCGTGATCGGCGCGTTGGGGGGTGGATGCGGTCATGGCAATCTCCTTATCAAGGGGTCGGCTGTTGCGGCAGCTCGGGGACGCGCAGTCGGACGGCGCCCGGAATGTTTCGGATGCGCCATTCGGTACGGGTGCCGCCGTACTCGCCGTCGATGGTCAACGAGACCGGTGTTTCAAATTGGAAAATGGCCTCTCGCACGCGCTCGCGCACGACGATCTCGATCGGTTTCCATCGGAAAACGAGGCTGATCAGTTTCGCGAATTGGCCGATGTTTTTCGGCGGTTGGACGAAGACGCCTTCAAAATAGCCGTCGTCGAACAGGACGTTGTCGAGGCGCACCATGCCGCCGACGGAGACCGAATTGACGATGCCGCCGAAAACGTACCGGTTCGTGTAGTCGACGCCGTCCAACAAGACGCGGACGGGCATCGGGACGATCTCGCCGATCGATTGCAGGCCCGTCAAAAGATAGGCAAAGTGGCCGAACTTCTTTTTGAGGCTTCGGCGTGTCGCGTACGACGTCTCGGTAAAGGCGCCGAAACTCGCGATGTACGTGAAATGGTCGGGCAACCGCGACGGATCGTCGGGGGCCGTGCCCTCCGGCAGGTCGTCGCGGATGATCGGCTCGGATCCCGAGACGCGGCCGATATCGATGGCAAACGATGAGCCGAACAACATGTCGCGGGCCGATTGTTTCGGGTCGGACGACAATTTAAACGTCTTCGCCACGTCGCACGTCGATCCGATCGGCAAAAAGCCGACGGGGGGACGCGATTCCAACCGCATGAGTCCGGAGATCACTTCGGACAGGGTCCCGTCGCCGCCGCACGCGACGACGAGGTCGTGGTTCGACCCCTCTCGGAACGCGATGTCGCGCGCATCGGCGATGCCGTGCGTCTTCGCGGACGTGACCCGTGCGCCGTAACCTTCCAGCGCCTCGATCAATTGCCGAGCGTGCGCTTCGGCACCGCTTCGGCCGGCGTTGGGGTTGATGATCACGAGGATGTCACGGAGATCCTTGGCCATGGAGGTATCATACCACGGGCGCACAAGCGGCCCGCGTCTGTCATCAAATTGTAATCATAAATGATTTGCCTTAACCCACAACATATGGTAGATTTGCCGATAGAAAAACACCACATGATGTGGTTCGGGGAGACTCAATATGCCTACAACCATGTGCACCGCCGACGTACAAACGGCGCCCACGCATGTCATCAAGCGCGACGGCACGTTGGCCGTGTTTGATGCCGAACGTATTCGACGCGCGATGGCGCTCGCCAACCGCGCCGTCCCGAGCGAAACCGTCGATGACGCGACGCTCGATCGCATGACGGCGGAGGTCATCCGTTCCTTCACGTCCGATGCTCCGTCCGTCGAAAAAATTCAAGACGTGGTGGAACGCACCCTCTTTTCCGAGGGGCTGTTCCGCACGATGAAAGCCTTCATCCTGTACCGCGAAGCGCATACGCGTCGTCGCGAATCTGCCTCCGACTTGATGGATCTTTACCGCGACATGACCTTCACCGATGCCGGTGACATCGATGTCAAGCGCGAAAACGCGAACATTGACGGCAATACGGCGATGGGAACCATGCTGAAGTACGGCTCGGAGGGATCGAAGTATTTCATCGATCACTACATCTTGCCGGAGGCCATCGAAGAGGCGCACACGGCCGGGGACATCCACATCCACGACAAAGACTTTTACATGTTGACCGAGACATGTTGCCAGCTGGATTTGCACAAACTGTTTCACGACGGATTTTCGACGGGACACGGGTTTTTGCGTGAACCGCAGAGCATCGTGAGCTACGCGGCGCTCGCCTGCATCGCGCTGCAGGCCAACCAAAACGAAATGCACGGCGGTCAATCGATTCCCGACTTCGATTTCGCCATGGCGCCGGGCGTCGTCAAGTCGTACCGCAAACACGCTTTGGCGTTGGTGCAAGGATGGATGCGCCTTTCCAAGACGTCGATCGACATCGACGGCGTCCGCGAGGCGCTGTGGAAGATGACGCGTCTCGAAGACATCCCCGCGGTGCGCGACGCGCTCAAGGAACGTTTCGGGGCGCCCTTGGCCTCGGCCCTCGACGACATCCTGGCGATGGCGCGGGAGCGGACGGAAAAAGATACGCACCAGGCCATGCAGGCCCTCGTCCATAACTTAAACACCATGAATTCACGGGCCGGTGCGCAGGTGCCCTTCAGTTCCCTCAATTACGGGACCGACACGTCCGAAGCCGGGCGTATGGCGATGGATCAATTGCTGGAGGCGACGTTGGAAGGGCTCGGCAACGGCGAGACGCCCATTTTCCCCGTCCAAATTTTCAAAGTCAAAGACGGCGTCAACGGCCGGCCGGGCGATCCCAATTATGATCTGTTCAAGAAGGCGATTCGCACGTCGGCCAAACGGCTGTTCCCGAATTTCAGTTTTCTGGACGCGCCCTACAACGCGCAGTACTACCGCGAGGGCGATCCCAACACGGAAGTCGCTTATATGGGCTGTCGGACGCGCGTCATGGGCAATGTGCACGATCCGTCGCGCGAAGTGACCAAAGGGCGCGGCAACCTCTCGTTCACTTCGATCAATTTGCCGCGTCTCGGCATCGAGGCGCGCGGATCTCGGGAACGTTTCTTCGCCGCGCTCGATCGGACGATGGACCTCGTTTTCCGTCAATTGAAGCACCGATTCGACATTCAGCGCAAAAAACACGTCTACAATTATCCGTTCCTGATGGGGCAGGGCATCTGGATCGACGCCGATCGGCTCGCCCCCGACGACACGGTTGATGAAGTCCTTCGCCACGGAACGTTGAGCGTCGGGTTCATCGGACTGGCCGAGACCTTGGTGGCCTTGACGGGCATGCACCACGGCGAAAGCGATGACAGCCAAAAACTTGGGCTTGAGATCATCGGGCACATGCGTCGGCGCTGCGATGAACAGAGTCAAAAGGAAGGGTTGAACTACACGTTGCTCGCCACCCCCGCCGAGGGGCTGTCGGGCCGATTCGTCCGATTGGATCAGAAGCGCTACGGCAAATTGGCCGGCATTACGGATCGAGATTACTACACGAACTCGTTCCACATTCCCGTCTACTTCCCGATCACGGCGGCCGACAAGATCCGACGCGAGGCGCCGTATCACGCGCTGACCAACGCCGGCCACATCAGCTACGTCGAACTCGACGGCGACATGGCCAACAACCTCGATGCCTTTGAGCGCATCGTTCAATTCATGAAAACAGAGGGGATCGGGTACGGCTCGGTGAACCATCCCGTCGACCGCGACCCCGTCTGTGGATATACCGGCATCATCAACGATGTCTGTCCGCGCTGCGGGCGACGGGCGGGCGAGCCGATTTCGCGCGAAAAACTTCAAGCGTTGCGCAAACGGTATCCCGATGTCCCGTCCCACGGCGCCTAACCCCAAGCATAAACATAAAAAAGGAGCACTTGTATGAAACACGAAGACATGGTCGGCGAAGGCCTCGACTTTCAACGCATCCGTCGCATCACCGGTTATCTGGTCGGCACGACCGATCGCTTCAATGACGCCAAACGCGCGGAAGAGCGCCAACGTGTCAAACACATCGTCCGCGTCTAGTCCCGACCTCGTTCTCCGCGTTGCCGGCATCGTTTCCGAGTCGGTGACGGACGGGCCGGGACTGCGCCTCGTCGTATTTGGTCAGGGATGCCCCCACGGCTGTCACGGATGTCACAATCCGGAGACGCATGATCCCGACGGCGGCACCCTTCGAACCACCGACGAGGTCCTTAAGGCATACGACCGGGATCCGCTCTTGTCCGGGATCACGTTGTCCGGCGGCGAGCCGTTTGCGCAACCGATCCCGATGGCGGCCTTGGCCGATGCCGTGCACGCGCGCGGCGGCGACGTCATCTGCTATACGGGGTATACGTTGGAAACGTTGCAAGCCCGCGCACGGACGGAGCACGACATCGCGCGCTTGCTCGACGCCGTCGACCTCTTGATCGACGGTCCGTTTATCTTGGAAAAGCGTTCGTTGGCGTGCCCCTTTCGCGGCAGCACAAATCAACGTGTCATCGCCATGAACGAAACGCGCGGGCGTCTGCTCGCGCAAAAAATCTCCGACGGTTTTTAAAGAAAATGCTTGGTCAGAACGAGTGGTAGTGCACCATCTTGCCCATCTTTTCGAGCGATTGCTCGATCATGCGCAGCGACTCGCGGCGGGGGCGGATGCCGAGCTGACGGAAGAGGAGCATGCGATGGGCTTCGTTTTTTGCCGTGCCCTCATAGATGTCGATGACGTCGGCGTCAAATAAGTGGCGGGCGAGCTGTTCGGGCGGCGTGTCGCCCGTCAGTTCCTCGCGATCGGCCGTCATCAAGTTGGCGACCTGATTCAGCGCGAGCGCGCCCTCGGTGACGAGGTCGGCGCCTTTCATCGCGTATTGCGGCGGCGATTGCAGGCCGTCGCCTTCGGAGATGATGCGCAAGGGCACCTTCAGTTCGCGTGCCAAGAGGCCGCTCGTGGAGGATCCGCAAATGATGCGAATGCCTTCGGCGTTTCGGAACGCCTCGGCAAATTCCGGATCGCGTTCGCGGTGATCGGGCGGGCCGGAAAAAAGACTCAAGTGGCGGGCGGGCACGGCATGAATCATGACAAGCGTTGTGTCGTCTTCGAATCCGTCGCCGGAAAGGGCGTGACAGCGATCCATGACGGCATCGAGGGTTGCGTCGATGTTATCGCCGGTCCATTGCTGCTGCATCAAGTCGCTGACGCCTTCGGCGCCCCAGCCCAGCGTGTACGCGCGCCCGAGTCCCGCCTGGGAGACGCCGTCGCTGTAGAGGAGGAGCGCATCGCCCCGATCCAAATCCAACTGCGTCTCGCCGAGAATTTCATAGCCCGCGGTGTAGAAGTGCGGTTTGGCGACGTGAAAGGTGTTGCCGCGACAGATGATGGGGCTCGGCGCCTCGTAGGTGTACAGGAGCGCCGTGCCGTTGCGCGTGATCATGGCGGTGGAAAAAGCGGTGAAGGGGATGCGTTCGTTGCGCGCACGCGCCATGTTGGACGCGATCGTCTCGCACGCCTCGCTGATCGAGATGCCTTCGCGGATCATCTGGCGCCAACGACTGCCCAAGGAAATGGCGGCCAAGTTGGCATAGACGCCCGATCCCATGCCGTCGAAAATGCCGAAGTAATAGCTGTCCTTCGACGTGAACTGCACCACACAGTCGCCGCAGACGGCTTGTCCGTCCTTGTTCACCTGTCGGATGTGCGCGTCAAAGTGGAGCATCGTGCCCCCTTATTCGTTGTCGGATTCGTCGAAGAGGTCGATCATGCGTTTGACGAGCGCCTCGCTCTCGGCCGTGCTCTCGCCCAGGTATTGCGCCAAGTTCTGCGCAAAGTCCAGCTGGTGCTCGAGGAGCTCCTTCGCCTGGTTGACCGTCTGCTCACGCAGGAGGCTCATTTGGTTTTTATCGAGTTTGATCTTCGATAAGTTCAGATAAAAGCCGATGAATTGACGTTTGTCTTCGGCCTGATACACGATTTCGTGGTAGCGTTTGCCGTACTTCGTCCGCACCGATTCGGCATGGTCTTCGTCGCCGGCCGCCACCTGTTCGTAGCTGTCGGCGGGGACGAGGTAGCTGATCTGGCGCCCGATGACGCGATCGGTGCACAGGAACATTTCGCGGAACGCGGGGTTCATGTGCACGATGTGCATGTCCTCGTTCAACACGACGACGCCGACGGGGGAGAGTTCGATGATCTGATCGATTTTGCGTTCGGCGAGTCGGCGCATCTGCGGGATGCACATGGACGCCTCCGCCATGCCGAGCGCGACGGCGGCCGCTTTCTCGCGGCAGCTGTTGTAGCCGCAGGCACCGCAATTCAAGCGTTCGCTCTCGCTCGCTTTGCCCGTCTCCGCCAAGATGCGTTCAATCTCGGCGTCGCTCACCTGATCGAGGGCCAGCGCTTTGCGTCGGCGTTCGAAGGCGACGCTCAGGTCCACGGGGTTTTCGTCTTTCGCGGGGCGCCCGAGCGCCTTGTCTTTGGCGTAGTTCAACACGGCCTTCCGGCGGCCGTAGAGATTGCTGTCTTCGGGGAAGCCGGGGCCGCCGATGCAACCGCCGTGACAAAACAGCGGTTCGGCGACGCGAAACGTCCATTCCGACGGCGGCAGATCGAGCAAATCGATCACCGCGTGCGGGCCGCACGGATGCACGATGTCATCGGTGCCGGCGTCGGCATCGAGGCCGCACGTTTTGAGCATGCCGCCCTCCAAGGGGAAGAGGCGCGCCGTGTCGTATCCGCCTTCGCCGTCGAAGTCGGATTCCGGAAGCAGGCTCAAATCGACGTGGGCTTCGTCAAACCAACGGCACAGCTCCGTGAACGTCAGGACTTCCTGGACGTTGCCCTCGTTTTCCGGGCGAAGGATTTCTTGTTTTTTGGCCGCGCACGGTCCGATGAAGACGATCTTGATGTCGTCGCCCAAGCGTTCGCGCAACATGCGCGCGTGCCCGATCATCGGGGAGGCGACGGTCACCAATCGGCGCAAATGTTCCGGGCGCTCCTTTTCGACGTAGCTGACGACGGCGGGACACGCGGTGAAGATGCTGCCTTTTTCCAGATGTTTCAGGGATTCTTGCGAGATGGCTTCGGCGCCGTCGGCCGTCTCACTGACGTAACGGAAGCCGAGGCTTCGGAGCGCGGCGGGAATGCGGCGGCTCTTCCAGTCCGGGAACACGGCCGGGAACGAGGGCGCAATGGACGCGACGACGCGCGCGCCGGAGGCGATCAACGCTTTGACCGATTCGAGCGAATCATGGATCAGCTTGGCATGTTGCGGGCATTCGTGAACACACGTGCCGCATTGAATGCACATGCTCGATTCGACCTGGGCGCTGCCGCCGGTGACGCGTATCGCCTTGACGGGACACGCGCGCACACAGCGGTAGCAGTCCATGCAGTTCGCTACGTCGGTTTCAATGACATTGATGGTCTCGGTGCGCTCGTCGACAGGTTCCGTCATTAGGCTTGGGTCCTCGCAATATTGAATTTCTTGATCAGGCGCTCAATCGTGGACGTCGCCTTTTCGAAGGTGCAGTGCTCGAGGACCTCGCCGTTGATCGTCAACACGGGGCCCTTCTTGCAGCGTTCGCCGCAGAACGACGCTTTGATTTCGCACAGATCCGAGAGCCCCTCGTCCTCGAGGTAGCTCAGAACATCATTGTACAGGGTTTGCGCGCCGCGGACGTAACAGCTCGTGCCGAAGCAGAAGTTCAGGTGCAAGGGCGCGTCGGGCGTCTCTTCCGACAACAGCGTGTCACCCAGATCGACGCGACGACGGTTCTGGTAGTCGGTGTGCAACCACCGGTGCGCCAAATCTTTCGTGAGCCCGTCTTCGTTGTACAGTTTTTGGACGTACGGGTTTTCGTCGGAGACGTGCAATTGCAGCATGCGGTCGTTGTTGTAGAGGCCGCGGCTTCGCTTGGCCACGGTGTCGCGCGTGCGGGACAGCGGTTGACCGCCGCCGTTGACGCAGCCGCCGGGGCAGGCCATGACTTCGATCAAGTCGTAGTGTTCCTCGCCGGAGCGCACTTGGTCGATGACTTTGCGAGCGTTGGCGAGCCCGCTCACGACCGCGAGTTTCAAGTTGACGTCGCCGACCTTGACGGTGGTCACGCGGATCCCGTCGTCGCCGCGCACTTGCATGAAGGTCTGGTCGCCGTCTTCGCCCAAGGCGGACGCGGCGTAGCGGAGCACGGCTTCGGAGACGCCGCCGGAGGCGCCGAAGATGACGCCCGCGCCGGTGTTGAAACCGAACGGCATGTCGAACGATCCGGGCGGCAGCGACGCGAAGTCGATGCCGACCTCTTGGATCATGAGGGTCAATTCGCGCGTCGTCAACACATAGTCGACGTCGCGGTTGCCGTCGACCGCAAATTCGGGTCGGCGCGCTTCAAACTTCTTGGCCGTGCACGGCATGATCGAGACAACGACGATGTCTTCGCGATCCATGTCCCACTCTTTGGCCAGTTGATTTTTGACCAGGGAGCCGAACATCTGTTGCGGCGAGCGGCAGGATGACAGGTGCGAGAGCACGTCGGGGTAATACTGCTCCGCGAATTTGATCCAGGCGGGGCAGCACGATGTGAATTGCGGCAGATCCTTGTTTTGGGTGTAGCGCTCCAGGAATTCGTTGCCTTCTTCAATGACGGTCACGTCGGCGCCGAACGCCGTGTCGAACACTTTGTCAAAGCCGATCATGCGCATGGCGGTGACCATTTGGCCGGTCGAGGTGACGCCGGCGTCGAGGCCGAATTGCTCGCCGATGGCGACGCGGGTCGCGGGTGCGATTTGCACGACGACGCGTTTGGACTCGTCTTCGATCGCCTCGAAGACTTGATCGACTTCCGACTTGATCGTCAGCGCACCGACGGGGCAGGCTTTGACGCACTGGCCGCAGTTGACGCACTCGATCTCGCCCATGCCTTTGTCGTAGCAGGCGACGACGCGGGCGTCGGCGCCGCGGTCGGCAAAGTCGAGGACGCCCACCGATTGGATCTCGTCGCAGACGCGGACGCAGTCACCGCACAGGATGCACTTCGACGGGTCGCGGACGATGGCATCGCTCGAGTAGTCGACGGGGTGGAAGTCGGTCTTTTGTTTGAAACGGACGTCGCGCACGCCCAATTGTTTTGCGAGCATCTGCAGTTTGCAGTCGTTGCTCGTCGCGCACGTCGTGCACGATTGGTTGTGGCTTGCGAGCATCAATTCGAGGATGATCTTACGCATTTTGCGAAGCCGTTGCGTGTTGGTGCGGACGACCATGCCCTCCACGACGGGCGTGGAGCAGGCGGGGACGGTGCCGCGACCTTCGACTTCGACCATGCACAGGCGGCAGGCGCCGTAGACGCTGATGTCGCTGTAATAGCAGAAGGTCGGCAGTTCGATGTTCGCTTTGCGGATCACTTCCAACAAGTTGCGTTCGCCCTCGTAAGGGATGTCGCGTTGATCAATGTTCACGGTAAAATTTTTCATGTCGGTTCCCCTCTTATTTCAATTCGACGGCGCCGAAGCGGCAGGCTTTGAAGCACGCGCCGCAGCGGATGCACGTGTCGCGGTCGATGACGTACGGTTTTTCGCGCGAGCCCTCAATGGCATGCACGGGGCATTTGCGGGCGCAGAGGCCGCAGCGTTTGCACACGTCCGGGTTGATGCTGTAGCGGGCGAGCGCCTTGCAGTTGCCGGTCGGACAAATCTTTTGTTCGATGTGCGCCAAGTATTCATCGCGGAAGTAACGCAAGGTCGAGAGCACGGGGTTCGGAGCCGTCTTGCCGAGACCGCAGAGCGATCCGATCGAGACGGTTTCCGCCAAGTCCTCCAAAAGTTCGAGCGTTTCCATTGTGGCGCGCCCCTCGATGATGTCGTCGAGGAGGTTCAGCATCTGTTTTGTGCCTTCGCGGCAGACCGTGCATTTGCCGCACGATTCGTTCTGCGTGAATTGCATGAAGAAACGCGCGATCTGCACCATGCAGGTGTCTTGGTTCATCACGACGAGGCCGCCGGAACCGACCATGGCGCCGACCGAGCGCAGGTTTTCGTAGTCCAAGGGCAAGTCGAGGTGCTCTTGGGTGAGGCAGCCGCCGGACGGACCGCCGATTTGGACGGCTTTGAAGTCGAGTCCGACGTTTTCGCCGTTGCACATGACGCCGCCGCCGATGTCGCCGATGATCTCGCGCAACGTCGTGCCGAACGGTACCTCGATGAGGCCCGTGTTGGCGACGTGGCCCGTCAGGGCGAACGTCTTCGTGCCGGGCGACGTCTCGGTGCCGACGTTCGCGTACGTTTCCGCGCCTTTGCGCAGCACGATCGGCACGGACGAGAGCGTCTCGACGTTGTTGATGATCGTCGGGCAGTTGAACAGACCCGATTGCGCGGGGAAGGGGGGCTTCGGCATCGGCATGCCGCGTTTGCCCTCGATCGAGGCGATCAGAGCCGTCTCTTCGCCGCACACAAAGGCCCCGGCGCCTTCAAACACGTGGATGATGAATGACTTGTCGGTGTCGAAGATGTGGTCGCCCAGGAAGCCGTATTCGGTGGCTTTTTCGACCGCAAACTTCAAGCGTTTGACGGCCAAGGGATATTCGGCGCGCACGTAGATGTAACCTTCGCTCGCTCCGAATGCGTGGGCGGCGATGATCATGCCTTCGATGACGCTGTGCGGGTTGCCTTCCATCAGGCAGCGATCCATAAATGCGCCGGGGTCGCCCTCGTCGCCGTTACAGATCATGTATTTTGGGTGACCCTCGTTCCGGCGAGCGAGATCCCATTTGCGGCCGGTCGGAAATCCGCCGCCGCCGCGACCTCGCAAGCCGGACGTGAGGATGGTGTCACAGACCTCTTTATCTGTCATGGTGGTCACCGCTTTGGCGGCCATCTCGTAGCCGCCGCGTGCGATGTACTCGTCAATGTCTTCCGCGTCAACCACACCGCAGAGGGCGAGGGTCGTGCGCTGTTGTCGGGCGTAAAACGGAATGTCCTTTTGGCGGGCGATGGGCTGATCGTCCTCGTCCTTGACGGTCAGACGATCGATGACTTCGCCGCCGATCAGCGTTTTTTCGATGATCTCGGGGACATCCTCGGGGTGGACGTGGGCGTAGCACCAGCCCTCGGGATAAATTTCCACCAAGGGGCCTTTTTGGCAAAAGCCTTGGCAGCCGCTGTGCTTCAACAACCCGTCGGCTTCCTCTTTGCGGAGCGCGACGGACATGGTAAATCCGTGGGTGTTGCCGTAGTCCAAGAAGGCGTCGTACACGCCTTGAGATCCGTTGGCAAGGCAGCCGGTTCCGGCGCAGACGACGACGCTGCGTTTGTAATCTTTCGTGGCCGATTCGTAACGTTCGGCAACCGTTTGGATGGCTTGTCTATTCACTGTCTGTCTCCTCCGCTTCGCGCATGGAATCGAGCAATGCGATGGTCGATTCGGGCGTCATCTGTCCGTGGGCTTTCTCATCGATGACGATGACGGGTGCCAAGCCGCATGCGCCGAGGCACGCGACCGTTTCCAGCGTAAACATGCCGTCATCGGTGGTCGTCTTTTTATCGCTCAATCGGAGATGTTCGACGATGGTGTCGAGAATCGCCTGAGACTTGTTGACGTGGCACGCCGTGCCGTCACATACCTTGATGACGTGGCGTCCCTTCGGGGTCAGCGTGAAGTGTGTGAAGAAGGTCGCGACGCCGTACACCTGCGACGGCGAAATGTTCAATGCCGTCGAAATGTACGTCATGATGTCTTCGGGCAGGTAGCCGTAGGCCGCCTGAATTTCTTGCAGAATCGGGATCAGTTGACTCGCCTGATGGTCGTGACGATCGAGAATGTCACAGACTTCGGCGAACTTCTGATTGGATGCGTGGGCCATGTGGTGGATCTCCTCTCCTTTTTGAACGTAAAACGTTTAAGTATGTGAGCGCGGCGCGGACGAACCGTTGCCTCGCTTATTTCTTAAGTGATGACTCAACACGGCGAGGGAACTCGCCATGTTCTCGTTTTGAACGATGATGTGTTCGGGCGTGTCCAGCATAACCGGCGCGAAGTTCCAGATGCACTCGATGCCGGCGTCGATCAGGCGATCGCAGACCGATTGGGCCGCGTCGGCGTTCACCGCGATGATGCCCATTTGCACGTTCAGGCGCCGAATCAGCGGGATCATGCGGTCGGCCGCAAAGACGGGGGTATCGCCGATCCAAGTCTCATGGTCGACTTTGACGTCGAAGCCCGCCACGATTTTCATGCCGTATTGGGCGAATCCTTTGTAATTGATCAGCGCCGTGCCGAGATGTCCGACGCCGACAATGACGGCTTCGTTGATGTGACGGTATCCGAGCACCTCTTCGATGTCGCGAATCAGCGCCCGCCGATTGAATCCGACGCGCGGACGCCCCGCTTCGCTGCTGACGGCGGCGATGTCTTTTCGGACTTGGACGTCGCTTAAGTCGAAATTTTCGGCAATCGCCGCGGCGGAAACATCATCGCAGTCAATCGATTTTAAAAAGTCAAGATAGTAGGGAAGACGCTCGAGCGTCTGCAATGAAAATGTTCTTGGCGGCATATCGATACTCCTTTATCGATATCAGGGTATCGATTAAATGGCACGCTGTCAAGTCGCGCGCGCAGGCACGCCCGTTCTTGCTTTATCATGGGCTCCGACCTATACTTTGAATGAACAGGAAGGCGTTATCGTCGGGAGGACTTCGCGTGGATACGAGGTCTTTTTCTACGGGACGTCATCGACATATCAAACGAACAAGATGGAGGACTGACAGCGATGAAAAAATTTGATCGCGCATTAGCGGAAAAGTTGGTGGGGGGCGTCATCATGGACGTCGTCAACGTCGAGCAGGCGAAGATTGCCGAAGAAGCCGGAGCCGTGGCCGTCATGGCGCTGGAACGCGTGCCCGCCGACATTCGCGCGGCCGGCGGCGTCTCGCGCATGAGCGATCCCGGCATGATCAAGGAGATCATGGCCGCGGTGAAGATTCCCGTCATGGCGAAAGCCCGCATCGGGCATTTCGTGGAAGCTCAGATTTTGCAGGCGATCGGTGTCGATTGCATCGACGAGAGCGAGGTGTTGAGCCCGGCCGACAACGTTTTCCACATCGATAAAACGAAATTCGACGTGCCCTTTGTGTGTGGCGCGCGCGGCCTCGACGAGGCGCTGCGTCGCATCGCGGAAGGTGCGCTCATGATTCGCACGAAGGGCGAGCCCGGGACGGGCGACGTCGTTCAGGCGGTCACCCATTTGAGAAAAATCAACGGCCAGATGGCCGAGGTCACGGCGCTTCGCGAGGACGAACTGTACGTCCGCGCGCGTGATCTCCACGTGCCGGTCGATCTGTTGCGCTATGTGCACGAACACGGCAAATTGCCCGTTCCGAATTTCTCGGCGGGCGGCGTCGCCACGCCGGCCGATGCGGCCCTGATGCGTCAACTCGGCGCCGAAGGCGTCTTCGTGGGATCCGGCATCTTTAAGTCCGGCGACCCGAAAAAACGCGCCAAGGCGATCGTGGAAGCCGTCCGACATTACGATGACCCCGAACGGCTGGCGGCCGTCTCCGAGAACCTCGGAGAAGCCATGGTCGGCATCAATCCGGAAGAGATTGAAGTCATCATGTCGTCGAGGGGCATCTGACATGGCGACCCCGGTTCATATAGGATTCATCGGCACCGGCGTGATGGGTCGGGCGATGGTCGAGCGCCTTTGCTTGGCCGGACATCACGTCTCCGTCTACAACCGCACGCGCGAGAAGGCGGAGGCAACGGCCTGTGCCACGGGCGCCACGTGTTGCGACACCATCGCGGACGCCGTGCAAGGCGCCGATTTTGTCATCACGATCGTCGGCTATCCCGACGACGTCCGTGAGGTCATGATGGGCCCCGGCGGTGTGTTTGAGCACGCCCCTCGCGGTGCCGTGGTCATCGACATGACGACGTCGTCGCCCACGCTCGCGGAAGAGCTCTACGAACAGGGCAAGGCGCGCGATCTGGACGTCCTCGACGCTCCCGTGTCGGGCGGCGATGTGGGTGCCAAAAACGGTACGCTCTCCATCATGGTGGGGGGCGACCGCCAAGCCTTCGATTATTCGACGCCGATCCTGTCGCTCTTGGGGCAGAACATCGTGTACATGGGGCCGGCGGGATTCGGCCAGCACACGAAAGCGGCCAACCAAATCGCCGTCGCCGGCGCGACCGCCGCGATGACGGAGGCGATTCGCTACGCCGAACAGGTGGGGCTCGATCCCGAGACGATGCTGGACGCCATCGGCGCCGGCGCGGCCGGCAGCTGGCAAATCGCAAACATGGCGCCGCGCGTGTTGAATGGCGACCATCTCCCCGGATTTTTCATCAAACATTTCATCAAAGACATGCGCATCATCTCGAACGAAATGGCCGATCGCGACACGCGGTTGCCGATGCTTGAGACGGTGCGATCCCTCTATGAAACGATGGCTGAACAAGGCCAAGAAAATTTAGGCACGCAGGCGTTGATTCGTCTGTATCGCAAGGATACGTCCGGCGACTGATGCCCGCGTCAAAAAACGGCGGCAAGACGCTCGAAACCAGGCACTTTTTACGGTAAAATAAACGCAATCAATCGGGGAGGCAATGCCGATGAAACGCTCTGTGAAAGTTGTACTCGTGCTCTTGGTGGCACTTTCCGTCGTTTTGGGCATCAGTGCGGCCGTGTCGGCCAGTGTTCAAATCGAGCCCATCATCATCGACGCCGGCGGATTTTCCGGCGATAACGATTTCAGTTACGATCCCGGCGGCGACAGCGGCGGCGGTTGGAGCGGCGGCGATTCCGATTGGTCCGACTCGGGCGGCGGAGGCGGCAGCGGCGAAATGAGCCTGCCCGGGGCCATCATTTCGCTGATCATCATCGTGATCATCATCGTCATGTCCAAACGACAGGGCAAGAAGGCGAAGCAGAGCAGGACGATGCCGACCACCGTTCGCATGATCTCGGCCGAGCAGTCGGCGGCCGTGGCCAACCAAGTCCGCGCCATCGACCCGTTCTTCACGGAAGCGCTCATGCGCGAGAAAGTGGCCAACCTCTACGTCGAGATGCAAGAGGCGTGGGAGTCGCAAGATTGGGCGCCGATGCGTGCGCGCATGACGAACGATCTGTACAACCAGATGGGACGTCAGTTGCAAGAGTTGATCAATCGCGGCCTCATCAATCGCATCGACAACATCGCCGTGATGAACGTCGCCTTGAGTCACTTCTACCAAGACGACCAGCACGATATCCTGACGATCCGTCTCTCGACGCGCATCACCGACTACACCGTCGAACGCGCCACGGGCAAGGTCGTCTCCGGCGATCCGAACCGCGAGAAGTTCATGACGTACGACTGGAACATGATCCGTTCGCGTGGCGTGCAGACGCCGCCCCCGGATCAATCCGGCAAAACGGAAGTCAGCCGCAATTGTCCGCACTGCGGGGCGCCGATCGATTTGGCGCAGTCCGCACGATGCAGCTACTGCCACTCGCTGGTCACCGCGCCCGAATTCGACTGGGTGCTCTCGACCGTCCAAGGCGTGGCGCAGCAGACCATGTGATCGCGGCCGGACCGCACGTTCAAACGCAGATCACCGAAAAAGGGGTGCCGATCGGCACCCCTTTTGATTGCATGCATAAAATCGATGTCCGCGACTATCGAGCCAAACTCGTCAGCACGTAGGGGCTTTCTTCCTCATCGGGACATTTTTTCAAGCGGTGCAGCGTCGTGAGGGCTTTTTTGAACAGTCGCCACCGCTCTTTGAAGGACATCGGCGCCCCGAAGCGGATCAGCAAGATCGTGATGAAGATCATGATGCGATTCAAATAATCTCGGAAATTCCAGCGCCACAGATCCCAGAGATCGTTGTCGGCCAAGTAATGGCGGATCAGATTGACCGCCTGCATGTAAAACGAGAGATGTCGTTCCGTAAAGTTCGACGTGAGACTCGTCTCGTGGCGGTGGTACCCGTAACTTGTTTTGCGCTCATAGGCGACGGCCCGTGCGTTCAAGAGGAACATAATGAGCAGCACGCCGTCTTCATACCAGATATCGAAGAATTTCAAGTCGTGGTTCACAAAGATGGAACGGCGATAGAGTTTGTTCGTCACCAACAGCGGAATGGGAAGGAACCGAAACGCTTCTCGCACCGCTTGCCGCGACGTCATGGTTCGGCGCAGCGGAGCGAACGGGTAGCGGATGACGCGACCTTCGGGCGCGATGAAATTTAAATGCGCGATAACGATGTCGATGTCGGGATCGTCCGTTCGAGCGATCAGCTTGGCCAAAAAGTCCGGCGGAATGGTGTCGTCCGCATCGATGAACGCGATCCACTCGCCCTCGGCCTCTTCGATGCCGCGATTGCGCGTCGGTCCGACGCCGCGGTTGGTCTGATGGATCGCGCGGACGCGCGGATCGCGCCGTGCGTAATCGTCCAAGATGGTCGGCGTCGCATCGACGGAACCGTCGTTGATCGCAATGATCTCGAAATCGGGGTAGGTCTGTTCCAAAATGGAATCCAAGCATCGTCCGATCCATGGTTCGGCGTTGTACGCGGGGACGATGACGGAAATGACGGGTCGCACCGGTATCAAAACTCCTTTTCTGCCTTGGTGTTGGTCGTGGCCATTATACGCTAACGCGGTTAACGTTTGTTTCGGTTTTTGTTAAGCCTTGAGCACGCGTTCGATGTCGTCGGCCGTCACGGTTTTCGCTTTTCCCGCAATCGACCGCATGTCGATCCGGTAAACGGCCGTATACGTATGGCTTTGCTCGATGACCGTCTTTGCGAGATCGGCAACGTCGGGCGTGTATTTGTCGCAGACCAACTGCAACGCATGTTTCTTTTCCGCGACATCGGTGACCGGATGGAGGGTGCCCACGACGTGCGCCGAGGCAAATTCCGTCGTAAAGACCTTGCTGAGGACCTTGCGTTCCGATCCGGCGTCGAGCATATCGCGCACTTCATCGTGCGAGAGGCACGCGGGCACATGATGGTGGGAGACGAAGGTCACGGAGACCGTCATGCCGTCCTCAATGAGGTCGACTTTGCGTCCGGCCTGTGCGCTGTGAAAATACAGCGCATCGCCGTCGCGCACGATCGAGAGGGGAAGCGTGTACGGTTCGTCGGTCGCCCGATCGAACAGGCCCAAGACGCCGAAGGCGGCGTCATCCATGACCTGAAGGGCGAACGCGCGGTCGCGTTCACGGTCTTTTCTGCGCATGTGAGGCTCCTTCATGAAGGCATGACGGCCGCAATCGACGGCGCGTCCATGGCGGTGACGGTAAAAAAGAGCAAAAGAAAACCGTCCGACACGGGCCGGACGGTTTTCCGTTCGAGCTTAATAGTTTTCGCAGCGCAGTTCGAAGTACGCTTGGTCGTGTTTGCAGACGGGGCAAATTTTCGGCGCTTTTTTGCCGACGTGGATGTGACCGCAGTTGCGGCAAATCCAAACGGTCTCGCCGTCTTCACGTTCGAACACGATGTCTTCTTCGATGTTCTTCAAGAGTTTGCGATAGCGCTCTTCGTGATGTTTTTCAATCTTGGCGACGCCGCGGAATTGGGCCGCGATCTCTTTGAAGCCCTCTTCTTCGGCTTCTTTGGCAAACGTCGCGTACATGTCGGTCCACTCGTAATTTTCGCCTTCGGCGGCATCGAGCAGGTTGGCTTCGGTGCCGGGGATTTCATCGTCGTGCAGCAGTTTGAACCACAGCTCGGCGTGCTCCTTTTCGTTGTTGGACGTTTCGGTGAAGAAGCCCGCGATTTGTTCGTAGCCTTCCTTTTTCGCTTTTGACGCGTAGTATTGATACTTCGTGTGCGCCTGCGATTCACCGGCGAATGCGGCTTTCAAATTGGCTTCGGTTTTGGTGCCTTTGAGGTCTTTTTTCATGGGTTTGTTCTCTCCTTATCGCGATAATTTCGTTTGTCTCGGGCGAGGTCGCCCCGCTCGTCAGCGGACGTCAGCGAGATCGCCTCGGACAATCCATCTGTCATTCTACACCAAATAAAAAAACAGGTCGTCGGATGACGGCCTGTTTTTGAAAAAGGCGCGGTTCGGGTCTTATTTTCCGAAGATGCCTTTGACTTTTCCCACCACGTCGCCGGCGTCGTCGAGCTTCAATTTGGCCTTGACACCGTCCACGACGGATTTGATTTGTTCGTCCGGCAGATCCACGCCGATCGTCTTTTCGACGGCTTTAATCGGATCTTTTTTGAATTGATCCGCGAATCCTTGATCACCTTTGATCTTTTGTACGAGATCGTCAATCATTTTTTTGATATCCATGGATGGTTTCCTTTCGGTTGCGTCGCCCGGAAGGGGCGTCTGGGGATTAGTATTCGAGCACGCGGGGCAGCGCCTTCGCCTGCTCCACCCAATCGGTCACTTGTTTCTCGGTCGGAAGTTTACGGACGAGTTTTTTCTCGAGGTTCACTTCTTCCATTTTTTTCGCGAGGTTGGCGGCATTGCGTTGCGCGAGTTCGGGGACCGTGTCCACGCCCGCGGCTTCCAAGAGCTCCGCATATTCGCCGGCGACGCCTTTGATGCGGAAGAGGTCCGCGTGGTTCGCCCAGCGAAGGATCAATTTTTCGGAAATGTCCGCTTTCTCCGCGAGCTCGACTCTGCCTTTTTTCGTTTTGCAGGCTTCGAGCAATGCTTCCACCGATGCAATGCCTGCGGCCGCAAGTTGGCCGGCATAGGCATCGCCGATGCCTTCAATCACGTCTAATTTCGTCATGCTTTTTGTCCCTTTCGATCATCGTTGGGTGGGGCATGGGCACCCACACCGATTTATGCCTCTATGGCAACACGTTCGCGCGGGGTGCGGGGTGGCTCAGGCGCGGGATGCGCGCCTGCGATGGCGGTTGCGTCCGCGGACGCACAAGAGCAGCCCCACCGCAAAGCCCGCAATGTGCGCCCACCAAGCGATGCCGGCCGCTTGACGCGAGGCGACGCCGATGACTTGCAGGACAAACCAGATGATCAGGTACACGAACGCCGGGACATCGATGATGTAGGGGAGGACGGGGATCAAGGTTCGAATGCGCGCGTGCGGATACAGCACCAGGTACGCGCCCATCACCCCCGCAATCGCGCCGGAGGCGCCGAGCGTGACGGTCGTGCTCCCGGGGTATGCGAGCGTGTGGGCCGCGATGGCGGCCAGCCCCGTCAAAAGATAAAACAAAATGAATCGGAACGGGCGCAGGTAATCTTCGACATTGTCGCCGAAGAGCCAAAGGCTCCACATGTTGCCCAAAAGGTGCCCCCAGTCGCCATGCAAGAACATGCTTGTGAGGACCGGGGGATAAAAGCGGCCCGCTTCGATGGATGCGCTCAGCCCGGCCGGCGTGAAGGCGTACTTTTCATAAAACGCCATCAAGGCCAGCGCGGGCAGTCGTACCTGATGCAGAAACACCAAGACGTTCACCACGATCAAAACGATCGTGACGAACGGAAACCGTCGGCTCGGTTGGCTGTCGCGAATCGGAAGCACGAGATGTCAGGGGTGCGTTTTAGCCCTGTTGCAATTCGCGGCTCAACATGGAGAACGGGGTCGTGTCGCCGAGCAAGATGTACCCCTTCAATTGATCGCCGAGGAAATTGCGGCGGTCGTAGGTCAGCTGCGCTTCGTCGAAGTGAATGCGCGACGAGACCTCGGGGTCGTCCGGCGAGACATCGCCCGCCGACGCAATGCGCGTCTCCATCGTGTTGACGATGTAGGGCGGCGGCGGAATGACGCACGTCTCATCGCCGCCGGCGGCATTGGCGCCCGCGACGCGGCCTTCGCGCGTCGAAACGGACCACAAGCCGTACCACTGGCCGTTCATCACGGCGCAGTCACCGGCCGCATAGATATCGGGCAAATTCGTCTCCAACCGTTCGTTGACGACAAAGCGGCGATCAATCTCGATCGGTTCGTCCTCCATGACTTCGACGCGGGCGCGGACGCCGGTCGAAATCATCACGAGGTCGCAGTCGATGACGCGGCCGTCGTCGAGTCGTAGCCCCTTCACCTTGCCCGCCTCGTCGGCGAGGATTTCTTCTGTGTTGGCGTTGAACATGACCTCAACGCCGACGCGTTCGACCTGTTCGAGGAACATGGCGCTCGAGCGCTCATCCAATTGACGGCTCAGCAACGCGTCGCCGCGCTCCAAAATGGTGGTGTGCAATTTGCGTTGACTGAGCGCATGGGCGATTTCCAAGCCCAACAGTCCGCCGCCGATGACGACCGCGGAGGAGGCCTTTTTGGCGTAATCGGAAATGGCCATCGCATCCTCGAATGTCCAGAGGGTGAAGACGCCTTCGATGTCGCTGCCCTTGATTGGGGGCACGAAACTGCGGCTCCCGGTCGCAAGGATTAATTTATCGTAGGCATGTTCCGTGCCGTCTTCGAGTCGGATCACTTTCTTTTCGGCGTCGACGGATGCGACCGGCGTGTCCAAGCGCACATCGATCCGACGCTCGTCGAACCACGCTTGATCGTGGACAAAGACGCGTTTCAAGTCGTCGGGTTGGACGACGACACGCGGTAAACTCGGCCGATGGACCGGCAAGTTCGTCTCGTCCGTGAACATGATGATTTCGCAATCATCGTTTTGTTTGCGCGCAGCTTCCGCGGCGGATACGCCCGCGATGCCGCTGCCAATGATGAGGATGGTGTGTTTAGACATTCGATGATCTCCTTTGATGACCGTTGCGAAACCGTGGGGGACGGGTCGAACGATCCGACGTGTCCCCATGATAATGACAGGGCACAAACCATGTCAACCAATTGTTTAATCAGTAACGCGCGCGCGAACATGATATACTGTTCGGCGAGTCTTTCGTGGGAGAGACGGAAAGGAGCGCCATGTTAAAAGAAACGATTTTTGAACACAAACGGCACTTCGCCGAGGGGGCCGAATCGGAGTTGCGCGCCCAGCACAACGCCATGCGCCGCGTCACGCTGCTGAACGGGGAGTTGACCGCCAACACGCGCACGGACCATGCCGGCGTGAGCGCCCGCGTACGCCGCAACGGCGTGTACGGCTTTGCGTCCATCGGTGATTTTTCCGACGCGTCGATTGAACGCGTTTTGCAAGAAGCGACGTCGAACGCCACCGTGCTTTCGAACCATGCGCGGTCGAAACAACCGCCGTTGCCCGCGCCCGGGACGGGAATGCGTCCTCTGATCGAATCGTTCCACGATGTCGAACAGCGCGTTTACGTGGAAACGTGCCGCGCCGTGGATCGCTACATCACGGAGCACTGTCCGGAGCTCATCAGCCGCGTGGTGCTGGCCACGTCCGATACGGTCGAAAAGGTCATCGCGACCTCCGACGGATACGACGCGCACGTCGTGATCCCACGAAGCTACATCTACGTCGTCTTGACGGCCATGTCGAAGGAGGGGACGCCGGTCGAGGTCTTCCGACCCATCGGCGGATACGGCACACTCGACGAGAACTTCACGGACCTCGAGGCCGCGCACGCCGCGGTGGATCAAACATACGAACATTTGATGAAGAAGCGGGAGGCCGTCTACACGGAAGCCGGGCTCAAGACCGTGATCTTGTCCGGCACCTTGGCCGGCATGCTCGCGCACGAAGCCGTCGGTCACACGGTCGAAGCCGACTTGGTGCTCGGGGGCTCCGTCGCCCAGCATCTCATGGACCAACCGGTCGCCTCCGAGATGGTGAGCCTCGTCGACTATGCGCACACCGCCTTCGGTAAGCCGGCGCCGCTGCCGGTCTACGTGGACGATGAAGGCGTCGTCGCCGAAGACGCCGTCTTGATTGAAGACGGCTTGCTCAAAGGCTACATGCACAATCGGGAGTCGGCCGAACATTTCGGCACCCGACCGCAGGGTAACGCCCGCGCCTGGCTCTTTTCCGACGAGCCGTTGATCCGCATGCGCAACACCGCGATCCTCCCCGGCAACGACACGATCGAGGACATGATCGCCTCCATCGACGACGGTTATTACTTCATGGACACCAACAACGGCCAGGCCGACACGACGGGCGAGTTCATGTTCGGCGTCACGGTCGGCTACGAAATCAAAAACGGCAAACTCGGTCGGGCCGTCTTCGACACGACCATCTCCGGCGTCGCCTTCGATATGCTGAAGACGGTTGACATGTTGTCGGCGGACGTCGAATGGGCGAGTTCCGGCTTCTGCGGCAAAAAACAAATCATGCCCGTGGGGCTCGGCGGCCCCGCGGTGCGCTGTCAACTGACGGTTGGCGGAAGGTAAGAGAGGAGCTGCGCAATGGAACAATTGATCAAAAAAGCGAACCTCGGATTGGATGCGTTGAAGGCGGGGGGTGCCGATCAGGCCTCGTGCGCCGTTTCACGCACCGTCGTTCGCGAAATCAACGTGGAACAAGGCGACTTCACCCTCTACCGGACGCTGTACGAAGACCATGTGAGTTTTCAGGCTATCGCCGACGGACGTCGCGGCGTCTTGAGTCAGAACAACGTCACCGAAGATGCCATTCGTGACGGCGCGCGCCAATGTTTGCAATCGGCCGAAGCCGCCGATCCCGACGAGGCGTGGCAATTGGCGCCGTCGGTCGGTGAGCATACCTTCGTGGAAGGTGCGCTCACGTGCGACGAAGCGAAGCTCATCGAGCGCTTCGAAGGCTTCCTCGACGACGTGAAGACGCAATTCCCGAAGATCCATCTGGAGCAAGTCATCGTCACGCACACGGTGAAAGAAAGCGCCGCCGTGTTTTCGACCGGCAGCATCCTGAAGGCCCAACGCGGCGCCTATGAGATCAGCACCATGTTCAATGCCCAGGAGAGTGACAAAGCCTCGTCCTTTTTCGGCAACGGCGTGCTCTTTACCTCGTTGGACACGCCGTTCATCGAACTGGGCTCCATCGCCGAAGACTTCGCGCTCGTCTCGGATCAGGTGCATACCGACCACGTGACGGGCAAGTTCGAAGGCACGGTACTCATGACGCCCGATTGCGTGCGCGGTTTCATCGGCAGTGCCTTGGACCTCTTCACGGCGGACGGATCGATCCTCAACAAAACGAGCCTTTGGCTCGATCGACTCGGCGAACGCGTCGCCGATCCGCGGCTCACGATCTCGCTCGCGCCGCATCATCCGGACATCATCTTGGGGGATCGATACTCGCAAGAAGGCTATCTTTCCGAAGATTTCAGCCCGATCGAACACGGCGTGCTCAAGAGCTTCACGATCTCCGATCACGCCGCGCGCAAGACGGGATACGAACGCGCGAAAAACATGTCGTTCAACGTGGTCGTTGAACCGGGCGACACCTCGGTCGAAGCGATCATTCAAGGCATCGATCGCGGGCTCCTGATCGCTCGTTTCTCCGGCGGCATGCCGAGCAGCAACGGCGATTTTTCCGGGGTGGCGAAAAACGCGTTCCTCATCGAAAACGGTGAGGTCAAGGAGGCGCTCTCCGAGACGATGATCGCCGGCAACTTCGCCGACGCCCTGATGAACATTCGCGCCATTTCGAAGGAGACCGTGAACGACGGCTCCGGCATCGTGCCGTGGGTTGCCCTGGACGGCATCGTCATTTCCGGCAAATAAGGGTCGCCCGCGGGTCGCGCAATGGCCCGCCGGGGTGGTATGATGGACATGTATTTGAATGAAGAAAGGGTCTTGACCATGAAAAAATCAAAACGCATTGTTACGCTTTCCACGCGTGATTTCACCGATCACATCGAGCATGACGGCTGCGGCGAATGCCAAACCTCGTGCCAATCGGCGTGTAAGACGTCGTGTGGCGTCGTGAACCAAGCGTGCGAACGCAAAGACGCGTAACGACCACGTGTGACAACCGATGGGAGGGACCCTCTGCGGTCCCTCTCTCTTTGTGCCCATGATTCACCGATTTGAACTCGACGGCGTCCGTTTTGTTCTGGACGTCGACAGCGGATGCATTCACGTCGTTGACGAACTCATCGACGCGATCGTCGCGCGCAAAACGACGATGTCCGACCGGGCGATCGTGGACGAGCTCACCCGATCGTATCCCGAAGCGGACGTCCGCGACGCCTTGGATGAAGTCAACGCCCTGATCGATGCCGGGCAATTGTTTTCCGAGCATGATTTTCGTCCTCTGGCCCAATCCAAGCTGGCCCAAGGCGACGTCATCAAGGCGCTCTGCCTCAACGTCGCGCACACGTGCAACCTCAACTGTGAATATTGCTTTGCCGCGCAGGGCACGTACAAAGGCGATCAGGCCCTGATGTCGCTTGCGACGGGGCAACGCGCCATTGACTTCCTGATCGAGCATTCCGGCGATCGGAAACATCTCGAAGTCGATTTTTTCGGCGGTGAACCGCTGCTCAATTGGCCCATGGTGAAAGCCACCGTCGCCTATGCGCGTCGGCAAGAAAAAGACCACGATAAAGTGTTTCGCTTCACGCTCACGACGAACGGGGTCCTGATCGACGACGATGTCATTGCGTTTGCCAATCGGGAAATGGACAACGTCGTCCTGAGCCTCGACGGACGGCCGGAGGTTCACGACCGCTTCCGAACGCATCTGTCCGGTCGCGGATCGTACGACGAAATCGTGCCGAAGTTTCAAAAGCTCGTACAGAACCGTCACCGCGGGACGTATTACATGCGCGGCACGTTCACGCATGCCAACCCCGACTTTG
This sequence comes from Saccharofermentanales bacterium, assembly GCA_050945495.1. Lineage (GTDB taxonomy): Bacteria > Bacillota > Clostridia > Saccharofermentanales > DTU023 > UBA4923. The sequence continues at coordinate 108,625 of JBMNTA010000001.1, read as the reverse complement.
TCGAAGACATCCTCCATATCCACGATCTCGGATTCGATGAGATCAGCATGGAGCCGGTGGTCTGTGCGCCCGATTCGCCGTATGCCTTAACCGACGAAGACGTCGCCGCCGTCAAAACGGGGTATGAACGACTGGCCCGTGAGATTGTGCGGGCCGAGCGCGAGGGGCACCCGTTCCGTTTCTATCATTTCATGATCAATTTGGAAGGCGGACCCTGCATCTACAAGCGGGTGGCCGGCTGCGGATCCGGCACCGAATACCTCGCCGTCACCCCGAACGGCGATATCTATCCGTGCCACCAATTGGTGGAACACCCCGAATTCAAGATGGGCAATGTGTGGACCGGGCTCGAGCGGGATGACATCGTCGAACAATTTTCGAAACGCAACATTTTCTCGTTGGACGACTGTCACGACTGCTGGGCCAAGTATTACTGCTCCGGCGGGTGTGCCGCCAATGCATTCCATGTCCACGGGCGCCTCGACAGCGTCGACGAGACGAGTTGCGAACTCTTCCGAAAGCGCATCGAATGCGCGCTCCGCGCCAAGGTCGGCGCTCTGTTGGATATCTGACGCGATGACCGAAATCCAAAGCTTTCAAGACTTACGGCATCGACTGGCCGACACACCGTACGCGCTCGTCTATTTTTCAAGTCCGACGTGTCCCGTCTGCGGCGACGACCTTCTTGTGGTGCAACGCTTGGCCGAGCGATACGACTATCCGTTGTTTCACATTCGCATCGAACATGCCCCCGACGTGGGCGGGCAGATGATGGTGCTCACCGCCCCGACCGTGCTCATCATGCACGGCACGAAGGAATACCACCGACAGAGCCGTTTCATTGATTTTCTGGCTTTGGAAAAACGGATGACGGAGCTGCAAAAAGGCATCGAATCGCTCGATATGAACGATGCGACGTTCTAGCGTTGTAATCAGTATGTTGGGCACGGCGCTAACCCATAAGGAATGTCTTTTTGCGTCATGGCCTACCTTCCGAAGGTCCCCGTGCAAGCGGCGATTGATCTCAGCCACAAACGGCTTTTAAATCATGGATCAGACGATACGTAACAGAAATACAAATTCCCGTTTTAAAAAAGCCTTAAAAACGACCTCGCGTGTGCGAGGCCGTAGTTTCATGGGATCGCTTGCGTCCGATTAAGGCACCGCGTAGAAACGGATGTCGGGATCTTTGTCCCACAAGGGTTGCAGTCCGGGGGCGACTTTCTCGGTGAACAGCGGCGTTTCAAGGTACGCTTCTGCGTGTTCCATGCTGTCGAACCCGTGAATGACCTGAACATCCTCGTCACGCACCAGCAGCTCTTTGGTGAGCGCGCCCTCGACGTCATCGAGGAAGGGTTGGCGGTAATCCGTGTAAACTTGGGCGGCTTTCGCACGATTTTCTTCGGAAATGGTCATGATGACCTGCAAATACGCTTTGACGTTCATGTGAAGTGACCTCCTTGTCAATCATTGAGTGCGGTTGATCAACGCATTTTTAGTGTAGAGGTCGCGCGCTCGAAATGTAAGATATTAAGAAAAGAATGAGTCACTCATAATTTTCATAGTAACTTTTTAAAATCGCTTCTACCAACTAAGATAAACGTACGGAGGTCATCATGTACGAAAAAAAGATGGAAGAAGATATCCGGTGTCCGTTGGAGTATGCCCTGCAAATTTTCGGGGGAAAATGGAAATCACGCATCATCTGTGTGTTATCGGAGAAGGGCACGTTGCGCTACAGCGAGCTTCGCGGCGAAATGATCAACATTACGGATGCCGTCTTGACCTCCACGCTGAAAGAACTGGCCCGAGACGGGCTCGTCGATCGCACCTCTTACAATGAAATTCCTCCGCGGGTGGAGTATTGCCTGACGGACAAGGGGTTGTCCGTGGTGCCCATTTTGCAGACCATTTGCAAATGGGCGGGCGCCTATCACAATGAAGTCACGGATCGAAGTCTCAAACAATGTCAGCGATGTGACTACACGGACTATCACGCATAATCAAACAGCCCCGCCGGCTCGGCGGGGCTGCGTGTCTCAGATAAAGGAGTGTCGGGCTTAGAAGTGGGGGACGACCGAGGTCCAGTTGTGCGGATCCTCGCGGCGTTGCCACTGAATGCCCGTCAGGGTGTCGTACATTCTCTGGGCGATGGGGCCGATTTCATTGTTGTTGATGATGATCGTGCGGTCTTCCCACGTCAGTTCGCCGACGGGTGAAATGACGGCGGCGGTGCCGGTGCCGAACGCTTCGTTCAAGCGGCCTTCGTCGTAGGCTTGGAAGAGCTCGACGACGGGGATCTTGCGTTCTTCGACCTCATAGCCCATGGATTTGGCGAGGGTCAGGACCGAATCGCGCGTGATGCCGGGCAGGATCGTATCGCCCAACTCGGCCGTCACGATTTTGCCGTCGATCACGAACATCATGTTCATCGCGCCGACTTCTTCGACGTATTTCTGCTCGCGGCCGTCCAGCCAGAGGACCTGGTTGTAGCCCTGATCCATGGCTTCTTTCGTGGCCTTGAAGCTTGCCGCGTAGTTACCGCCGGTCTTCGCACGGCCCATGCCGCCTTTGACGGCGCGGACGTAATGCGACTCGATGCGGATGCGAACGGGCTCCATGCCGTTCGGGTAATAGGATCCCGAAGGCGCGCAGATGACGTAGTAGATGAATTCGGTGGCGCTGTGCGCCCCGAGGCTCTTGCCGTCCGCGATCATGGTGGGACGCAAGTAGAGCGACGTGCCTTCGTTCTTGGGAACCCAGTCGCGATCCAGGTCGATCAAGCGGCAAATCGCTTCGTATTGAAATTCGGCGTCCAACGCGGGCATGCAGGTGCGGTCGGCGCTTTGGTTTAAACGGCGGGCGTTGTCCATGAGGCGGAACAGGCCGATCTCGCCGTTGTCGAGGCGATAGGCCTTGGCGCCTTCAAAGACTTCCTGACCGTAGTGGAAGACGGGGGAGGCGGGGTCGAGCGCGATGTTGCCGTACGGGACGATGCGCGCGTCGTGCCAACCTTCGTCCGGGTTGTAATGGATCATAAACATATGATCGGTGAACACTTTACCGAATCCGAGCTTCGCTTCATTTTGCGGCTTCGCTTTCGGATGTTCGGTTTTGGTTATTTTGATATCCATGGAAATCCTTTCGCTTCCTTGAGCGCGTGTCCGGTGCTGTCGACCGCACCGGACACGCGGAGCTCTTTTCTGAGCGGGTGGCGTCAGTCGTCGAGGCACGCGCACGCGGCGCCGCGCTTCAGGGCTTCTTCGTTCAGACCGACCAGGTGGGCTTTGCGGCCGGTAAACATACGTTTCAGCATTTCAACGATGGTATCGAACTTCAAAAGTTGCGTCTTGCGGATGAAGGCTCCGAGCATCACCATGTTGGCGACGCGCATGTTGCCCAATTCCGTGGCGATTTCCGCCGTCGGCACATAGACCGCGTCGACGTCTTCGCGTCGAATCTTGCGCGAGACGATCGAGCTGTTGACAAAGATCGTGCCGCCCTTTTTGACGTGCGGCTCAAATTTGTCGAGCGAGGGCTCGTTCATGGCGATCAATTCCGTCGGTTCCAAGACGATTGGGGAGATGATTTCCGAATCGGCGATGACGACGCTGCAGTTCGCGGTGCCGCCCCGCATTTCCGGACCGTACGACGGGAGCCAGCTGACGTTCATATCTTCCACCATACCCGCTTCGGTGAGCGTTTTGCCGATGGCCATGACGCCTTGTCCGCCGAATCCCGAGATGATGATTTCTTTGTAAGCCATCTTACGCCTCCTCTTTCGAAACGTCGCGGAAGTTCTTGAGCGGGAAGACGGGAATCATATGCTCGTTCAGCCAATCGAGGGCTTCGACGGGGGGGAGCCCCCAGTTCGTCGGGCACGTCGAGAGGACTTCGACCATGGAGAAACCGCGGCCTTCGATTTGCATCTCGAACGCCTTCTTGATCGCGCGTTTGGCCTTCATGATGTTGGCGGGACTGGTGACCGTGACGCGTTCGATGAAGGCCGCGCCGTCGATCGTGGACAAGAGTTCCGACATGTGGATCGGCGATCCGTAATGTTCTTGCGAACGGCCCAAGGGCGCCGTCGTGGCGCGCTGGCCGACGAGGGTCGTCGGGGCCATCTGGCCGCCGGTCATGCCGTAGATCGCGTTGTTGACGAAGATCGTGGTGATCTTCTCGCCGCGCATGGCGGCGTGCACGACTTCGGCGGTGCCGATGGCGGCGAGGTCGCCGTCGCCCTGATACGTGAAGACCACGCTGTCGGGCAGCACCCGCTTGATGCCGGTGGCAACGGCGGGAGCGCGGCCGTGCGCCGCTTCCTGCATATCGCAGTTGAAGTAGTTGTAAGCGAAGACGGAGCAACCGACCGGCGCGATGCCGATGGCCTTGTCAAGCACGCCGAGTTCTTCGAGCGCTTCGCCCACGAGTTTATGAATGATGCCGTGCGTGCAGCCCGGACAGTAGTGCAGTTCGACGTCGGTCAAACCTTTTGTTTTTTCGTACACAATGGCCATATGCTTACCTCCCCAGTGCTTTCTTCGCCGCTTCGGCGACGTCGCGCGGTGTCGGAATGACGCCGCCCGTTTCACCGACGAATGCGACGGGCTTCGCGCCGTTGACGGCAATTTTGACGTCATCGACCATCTGGCCCGTGCTCATCTCGACGGTCACGACCGCCTTGACGCTGTCTTGCGCCGCGATGTCGTGGAGGGCGTCGTAGGGGTACGGCCACACCGTGATCGGACGGAACACGCCGGCCTTGATGCCCTCTTCCGAGAGCAGACGCGCGGCGGCGCGGGCCAAGCGGGCCGGCGTGCCGTACGCGACAAAAAGGACTTCGGCATCTTCGGTGTCGATCGCTTCGTAACGCACTTCATTTTCTTCCACGCGTTGGTATTTTTCTTCGAGGCGACGGTTATGGACGTTGCACTCGTTCGGGTCGATGAAGAGCGAGTTGATGATGTTGGGTTTACGTTTGCCTTGCGTGCCCGTGGTCGCCCAGTCTTTTTCCGGGAGTTCGGTCACCTTGTCGGTTTTCCATTCGACGGGCTCCATCATCTGGCCGATCATGCCGTCGACCAGCAGCATGGCGGGCATGCGGTACTTGTCGGCGAGGTCAAAGGCCAATTGCATCAAGTCGACGACTTCTTGGATGTTGGCGGGAGCGAGGACGATCAGGCGATAGTCGCCGTTGCCGCCGCCGCGGGTCGCTTGGTAGTAATCGCCTTGCGCCGGCTGAATCGTGCCGAGGCCGGGGCCGCCGCGCATGACGTTGACGATGACGGCGGGGAGTTCCGCGCCGCACATGTAGGAAATGCCTTCTTGTTTCAGGCTGACGCCGGGCGACGATGACGAGGTCATCACGCGGGCACCGGCGCCGGCGGCGCCGTACACCATGTTGATGGCCGCGATCTCAGATTCGGATTGAAGGAACACACCGCCCGCTTTCGGCATGTGCAAGGACATGTATTCGGGGACTTCGCTTTGAGGCGTGATGGGATAGCCGAAGTAGCAGCGACATCCGGCACGGATGGCGGCTTCGGCGATCGCTTCGTTGCCTTTCCATAATTCTTTTGCCATGTGTGACCTCCTAATCGCGCTCAACGGTGATGATGGAGTCGGGGCACATCCGCGCGCAGTTCGCGCACCCGATGCACTTTTCCATTTCGGTCACCGTCGCGGGGTGATACCCTTTTCGATTTGTCTTGGTTTCGTCCAAGAAAATGATTTCCCTCGGACAGACCGACACACAAAGGCCGCAGCCTTTGCAGCGATCTTCTCGGAACGTTACTCTACCAGCCATGCAAATTGCCCTCCTTTATCTTCACTAAGTTCCCATGGTTTGATCATGTAGAGATCGATTGGAAAATATGGGCCGTTCAATCGGCCTTGAACCGTTTCTGCAAAACGGCGTTCTCCGACGGTGTAGACGAGCGGCAGGTCGAGCCGGTCGGCCACCTCGGCGGCGAAGCGGTCGCCTCGAAGGATGTCTTCGACCGTCGTCTCCCGGCATAAATGTGTGTTGTTGACGATGCCCGTCACCCGTTGACGTGCATGGAATTCCGTATCCTGCAGGTATTGGATCGCCTGCTCCACGGTCGCGTTTTCCGGACGGTTTTGATTGATGACGAACAGAAAATCGCGGTCCGTTCGGTCGAGCTGGGGCTTGTAATAACCGAGCACCCGCGCGCCGACGGGGTCGCCGCCCAAATCGATGATCGATTGGAGGCCGTCTTTGATGAAAATGGATTGGATGTCGGCGGGGAGCGAGGGAATGTCGGCCTTGCCGTCGTTCGACGTCACAAAGACCTTGATGCCTTCACGCGCCATCTCTTTTTGCCGTTCGTACGAGCGGAAGTACGGGTTGACGATGTCGAGGTCGACCAAGGCCGTTTTCCGTCCTTCGCGCGCCATCGCGATCGCCAAATTGACCGCAAATTCCGTTTTGCCGGTGCCGTAGTGCCCGGCGACGATCGTTATTTTTTTATCAGGTAAATGCATCCGTTACTCAGTTTCTTTTTCGTATTGGCGAATGGGCGCGTTGCCCGCGAGCGCTTCGCTTACGGCATCGGCCAGGGCGCCGAGCTCGTCTTCGCCGGGGTACAGGGTGATCGGGGCGATCCATGCGGTCCGTTCGGTGATCCAGTCCACGAGGAACGGGTCGCGGCCGAGGCCGCCCGTCAGAATGATTTGGTCGACGTCGCCTTTGAGAACGGTCGCCGCCGATCCGATTTCTTTCGAAATTTGGTAGCCCATGGCTTCCAAGATGTAGCGTGCGTAGTCATCTCCGGCTTCGATGCGGTCGTCGATCTCGAGGCCGTCGCTCGTGTGCAGGTAGGCGATGAGACCGCCGTGGCCGACGAGTTGCGCCTTCAATTCGGCTTCCGTGTATTGGCCGGAATAGCAGAGCTCGATGAGCGAGAAAAGGGGCAGATCGCCCGTGCGCTCGACCGAGAAGGGGCCGTCGCCCGTCAGCGCATTGTTGACGTCGATGACGCGGCCTTTTTGGTGTGCGCCGATCGAGACGCCGCCGCCCATGTGGACGACGATGAGATTCAGTTCGTCGTACGCCTGCCCGTGTTCTTTGGCGTAGCGGCGCGCGACCGCCTTTTGGTTCAGTGCGTGGAAGATCGAGATGCGTTCGATCTCGGGCCAGCCGGACACGCGCGCCAGCGGCTCGAACTCATCGACGATGACGGGATCGGCGATGTAGGCCTTACGTCCCAAGGGTTTCGCCAGCACGTCGGCCAAGAGCCCGCCCATGTTGCTCGAATGCCAGCCGTAACGGCAGCTTTCGAGGTCATCTTTCATGGCTTCGTTCACTTCGTAGACGCCGCCGACCAGGGGGTGGACGACGCCGCCGCGTCCGACAAAGGCGTCCATCGTCGAGAGGTCGATGTTTTCTTCTTCGATGATCTCGCGGATCAGGCCTTCGCGGAAGGGCATCTGGCTCTTCAAATCGGGATAATTTTTCATGACGTCGCCGCTGTGTTTGACGCTCTTCGAGAAAATTTCTTTTCCGTCTTCGAAGACGCCGACTTTGGTCGACGTCGATCCGGGGTTAATCACAAAAAGTCGTAGCATGGCGTGCCTCCTTATCGGTCACGTTCTTTTTTCATGGCCGCTAAGTACAGGGCCAAAATGATCGCGTTCAATTTTGTCTCGTCGTTGTCGCTGCGCGACGTCAGAATGACGGGCGCTTTGGCGCCCAGCACCAACCCGGCGCCGGGCGAATCCGCCACAAAGGCCAACGCCTTGTACAAGACGTTGCCGGCTTCAATGTTCGGCATTAAAAGGATATCAGGTTCTCCGGCAACGGGATCCTCGACGCCTTTGAGGCGCGCCGCCTCTTTAAAGAGCGCATTGTCCAACGCGAACGGTCCGCCGACGACGCAGTCTCGGATGATGCCCTCGCGATTCCAGCGGACGAGCGTCTGCGCGTCGACCGTGGCGGGCATCGCCGGATTCACTTTCTCCAAGGCGCATACACACGCGACGTTCGGGCGTTCGATGCCCAACAATTGGGCCGCTTCCACCGCATTCTCGAGGATGTGGCGTTTTTGCTCCGCATCGGGCGCGATGCACATGGCCGCGTCCGTCACCATGCAGAAGCGTTGAGTTTTCTTAATAAAAAAGAGACCGATGTGCGATAGCAACGCTCGATCTCGGATGCCGGTTTCTTTGTTGAGGACGGCTTTGAGCACGTACGCCGTGCTGACAAGCCCTTTCATAATGGCGTCAGCGCGGCCCTCGCGAATCAAACGTATGGCGAGGTTGCACGCGGCGACGTCGTCGGCTTCTTCAATGATTTCATACGGTGTGACGTCGACGCCGCAGTGGTCGGCCGCCTTCAAAATATCGTCTTTTCGGCCGATCAACATGGGCTCTGCGATGCCCAGCGCGGCAGCTTTGTCAATGGATAACAAGACATCGTCGTCTTGGGCGGCGGCGACGACGACGCTCTGGCGTCCCATCGCTAAAATGCGTTCGCCCATCGTGGCGAAAGATTGAATCATGTGTTCTCTCCGCTGCTTGAACGTTTCCGATTCACCTTGCATACCCTGCATAATCGCCTGTTACGGGGCATTATCGACGGGTTTTAGGTGCGGAAGATCCCCCTCTGTTCACAAATCTTAGTGTACTCCACATATTCGAATGAGGTCAAACCGCCCATCCGAGTTTTGAGGCGACCTTCACGTGGGCACGTGTCCACCGATTGCTTATGGTTTAATAGACGGTGAGACGTCCCCTTCGATGGGGGGACATCGCCGAAAAGGAGGGCATGATGCGAGATCCATGGGCCGTGTACGATGCACTGATTGAAGGCGTCGATCCGACGCGGACGGTCGACTACTTCGCGCCGGGCGCGCTTTGGAGCCAAGTTTGGAGCGGTCCCGATACGGGGGTCGCCATGGGCTTGCGGGGACAGGGGCCTCGCCGCATGTATCCCACGCCGCACGACGGCATGTCGCTGAAAGACATGGCGCGCATGGTGAAATCGTGGAACATGTTTGAGGCGTCGCTGGGCGCCGCCGCCCTGAACTGCTACTACAACACGATCGATCGCGTCGATCGGATGGACGGGTTCGGCGGATTCGACGTTAAGCGCGGTCAGATCCCGCCGCGGCGGTTTCGCGAACTCAATGCGTTTATCGCGTTTCAGGAAGAGATCGAAGGCAAGAACGTGGTCGTCATCGGCCACTTCCCGCATCTGGAACAGCGGTTCGCGGATCGCTGCAACATGACCATTTTGGAGCGCAACCCGAGGAAGGGCGATCTGCCGGATCCGGCGTGTGAATACATCATGCGCGATCAGGATTATGCGTTCATCACCGGCACGACCATCATCAACAAGACGTTGCCGCGCCTCTTGGAGCTGGCGGGCGACCATTGCAAAGTCAGCATGGTCGGTCCCTCGACGTGCATGGCGCCGATCCTCTTTGATTACGGCGTCGACAACCTCTCGGGGTATTGCGTTCAAGATCGCGACATCGTCGATCAAGCCGTTCGCCTCGGCAGCATGTCGATTCTGTTTGACGGCGGTTACATGGCGAGCGCCGATCGGTCGTAAAGAGATCGCTTTTACCACACGTCAAAGGCCGCCGATCGGCGGCCTTTTTCGTCGGGTGCGACGCGTTTATTTGACGTAAAAGGCTTGGAGCACCAGCTTGATGCCGAAGGCGACCAGGAAAATCAGCCAACCGGGATGCCACGCATCCAGAAAGAAGCCGATCGCGAGAAATCCGATGAGGGCGATGAAAGTCAAGGCGTTGCCGATGAGATTGACACGGCGGCGTCGGCGGATGTACTCCTTTTCTTGTTCCGGCATATCCTCGGTAATGATCGGCAAGTCATCATCGTCGGTGTCGGGAAGCCCCGTGTACTCATACATTTTATTGGCCTTAAAGTACGTCGTGTAATGACTGTATCGGATGCCGTAGACGACGAACAGCAGCACCCCGATGGCGACGGGGACGAAGAAAGCGGCCGTGAGGATGGCTTCGTTGTCCGTGTATTGATCGGCGATGGCGGCGATCACGATGGCGAAGATGCAGATCAGAACGCCGATGCCGATGCCGAGCGCAAAGCGTTTCCGAAATCGCATGAACGATTCGACCATGGCGTCGCGGTTGGCTTGTTCCGCGGGGGAGATCATGGTGGGCGATTCGATGGTCCCGTACTGTTGTCGGATGTCATCGAAGTTGCCGAAGTGTTGAATGACGAGTCCGATGGCCTCCGCTTCGTTTTTGCCTTCGGCGCGGTAGTCGCGATAACGTTCTTCGCCGTCACGGATCATATCGAGGCGAAGGCGACGCGTCGCGTCGTTGTCGGGAATGGTCGAGAATAGATTGTTGATGTAAGCGAGAATGCTGTCCATTAAGATGCCTCCAAAATGTTTTTCATGACGCGTTGGACGGTGGTCCACTCCACGCGCTTGTCGGCCAATACGTGTCGACCGAGATCGGTGATCGCAAAATACGTGCGCATACGACCATGCGTTTCCAGGCCGTCATACCCACGGATCCACCCTTGGCGTTCCATTCGGTTGAATGCGGAATACAACGTCGTCTCCTTGATGTTGTATTGTCCCTCCGACAGCTCACTGATGCGTTTCGAGAGGGCATACCCGTACGAATCTTCCAAAGAGAGCAGGTGCAGGATCAACAAGTCGTTGAAGCCCCGCATGGTGTCGCTTGAGATCATGGCGCCTCCTTTACTTCGTCTGTCGTAGTAGTTAAAGGGTAATCCAATTACTACGACAGGTCAAGTACTCGCAGGTCACGGACGTGTAAAATTTTGTTTAAAAAAAGCCGTGGACGTGCCATGCGCGACTGCCCCTCACGTCAGCGGTTAGAAGGCGGTGGGTCATGCATTTTCGGAGCCCGACGTGGTAGACTCAAGTTGATCAAACATTTCGGAGGGGAAATCACATGGTGAAACATCCAAAATTGCTGGCATGGATCGATGAGGTCGCAACCCTTTGCGAACCCGACGAGATTTATTGGTGCGACGGATCGCAGGAAGAAAACGATCGCTTGCTCCGCGAATGCGTGGACAAAGGCATGGCGATTGAACTCAACCAAGCGAAACGTCCCGGATGCTATTTGTTCCGCTCGGATCCGTCCGACGTGGCGCGCGTCGAAGGCCGCACCTTCATCGCGTCGAAACGCGAGGACGATGCGGGCCCCACGAACAACTGGATCGACCCCGACGAACTGCGTGCGACCATGACGGCACTGTACCGTGGCTGTATGCACGGTCGGACGATGTACATCATCCCGTTTTCCATGGGACCCTTGGGGTCGCCGGCATCGAAGATCGGCGTTGAAATCACCGACAGCCCGTACGTGGTGGTCAACATGCGCATCATGACGCGCATGGGCGATGCCGTGCTCGAGTTGTTGGGCGACGACGGCGAGTTTGTGCCGTGTCTGCACTCGGTGGGTGCGCCGCTCGAACCGGGGGAAGAAGATGTCGCGTGGCCATGCGCCCCGATGGAACAAAAATACATCAGTCACTTCCCGGAGACGCGCGAAATCTGGTCGTACGGATCGGGGTACGGCGGCAACGCCCTCTTGGGTAAAAAATGTTTTGCCCTCCGCATCGCGTCCGTGCAGGCGCGCGACGAGGGGTGGCTCGCCGAGCACATGCTCATCTTGAAACTCATCTCGCCCGAAGGGCGCGTGCACTACGTCTGCGGCGCTTTCCCGTCGGCCTGCGGCAAGACGAATCTCGCCATGCTGCGCCCCGCGATCCCCGGCTGGACCGTGGAGACGGTCGGCGACGACATCGCATGGATGCATTTCGGCGACGACGGCCGTCTCTACGCGATCAACCCGGAGGCCGGGTTCTTCGGCGTCGCGCCCGGCACGTCGTACGATTCGAATCCGAACGCCATGGAATCGATTCGGGAAGGCACCATCTTCACGAACGTCGCCTTGACCGACGACGGCGATGTCTGGTGGGAAGGCATCGACGGTCCCACGCCCGATCACCTGATCGATTGGCAGGGCAACGACTGGACGCCCGACTGCGGTCGCAAGGCGGCGCACCCGAACGCGCGCTTCACCGCTCCGGCGAAAAACTGTCCCTCGATTGCCTCGAATTGGGAAGATCCCCAAGGCGTCCCGATCGACGCGATCCTCGTCGGCGGCCGCCGCGCGACGACGATTCCCTTGGTCTATGAGAGTTTCGACTGGGCGCACGGGATTTTCTTGGGCGCCGTCATGGGCTCCGAGATCACGGCCGCCGTCATCTCCGACAAGATCGGCCAAGTGCGCCGCGATCCGTTCGCGATGCTGCCGTTCATCGGCTATCACGTCGGCGACTATTTGCAACATTGGCTCGACATCGGCGACGCGTCCACCGAGGACAAACTGCCGAAGATCTTTGCCGTCAACTGGTTCCGCAAGGACGATGACGGCCGCTTCCTGTGGCCGGGGTTCGGTGAAAACAGCCGCGTCCTCGCGTGGATCGTCGGCCGCACAGACGGACGGGCCGACGGCCGCAAGACGGCCATCGGCGTCCTGCCGAATCCCGAGGATTTGAACCTCGAAGGCATCGATGTCTCGCGGGAGGCCATGGCGGAATTGACCACGGTGCACCCCGACGAATGGCGCGAGGAACTCAGGGCCATCCGTGACCACTTCGATGCGTACGGTCCGAAGATGCCCCAAGTGCTCTACGAGCAATTGGATCGCGTGGAAGACGCGCTGTAGGGGAGGATCGTCATGATTTCCGATCGCATTCGCCGCATGTCGCCGTCACAGACCTTGGCCTTGAACAGCAAGGTCGCCGAGTTGCGCGCGGAAGGGAAGCGCATCATCGCCTTGAACAGCGGCGAGCCCGATTTCAACACGCCGAAACCCGTCATCGAGGCGGCGTATCGCGCAATGTTGGAAGGCAAAACGAAGTACACCGAGACGCCCGGCATTCGCCCGCTGCGTGAAGCCATCGCCCGCAAATTCAAAAAAGATAACGGCATCGACTACGCGCCCGACCAGATCATCGTGTCGACGGGCGCCAAATTCGCGCTCGCGAACACGTTTCAAGTGCTCTGCAATCCCGGCGACGAGGTCATCATTCCGACCCCGTGCTGGGTGAGCTACGTCGAGATGGTGAAACTTGCCGACGCCGTGCCCGTGTTGGTGCCGGTCAAGGCCGACAACCAACTCGACCTCGACGCGATCGAGGCGGCCGTCACGCCGAAGACGCGCGTCCTCCTCATCAATTCGCCGAACAACCCGACGGGCGCCGTGTACACGGAGGCAAGCCTCCGTCGCATCGCAAAGATCGTCGTCGATCACGATCTGTTTCTCGTCACGGACGAAGTCTACGAAAAATTGATCTACGGGACGACGCCGCACGTGAGTCCCGCGTCGTTCGGCCCCGACATTTACGAGCGCACCGTCACGATCAATGCATTTTCCAAGGCGTACGCCATGACCGGATGGCGGATCGGCTACGCGGCCGGCCCGCGTCCCGTCATCCGAGGCATCAGCGCCATCCAAGGCCACACGACGTCAAACTCCACGTCGTTTGTCCAGTGGGCGGCGATCGCGGCGTTGGAATCATGTAATGACGCCGTCGAAATGATGCGTCAAGCGTTCGAGGAGCGCCGAAACTACATGTACGAGCGCGTTCGGGCGCTGCCGGGCGTCACGTGTCCGTTCCCGGACGGCGCGTTCTATCTCTTCCCGGACGTCTCCGGCCTTTTCGGCAAACGCGCGGGGGACGTCGTGATCGACGGCGCCCCGGCTCTCGCAAACTACCTCCTCGACGAAGCGGGGGTGGCGCTTGTCCCCGGCAACGCGTTCGAAGCGCCGTACGCCCTTCGTCTGACGTATTCCAACTCCATGGAGAACCTCGTCGAAGCGATGGATAAGATCGAGGAGGCGATCGGCCGACTCGCGTAACGGGGTGCATGTTCCGGCGGATGCCATCGAAATCGTGTTAACGACGAAGAAGGCTGCCGCTTCGATTGAAGCGACAGCCTCCTTTGGCAGAAGAAAGGAACGTCGTAGAGGGGGTCTACGAAGATAGTTTTTTTCCGAGGGCTTCGAGGGCTTCAAGGGCCTCGTCATCGGGGGCTTCCATGCAGATCACGGGGTCATCGACGAGCAGCGCGCCGAGGTCGCGGCATTCCGCTTCCCATGTTTGCATCCATTCGCCGTCGCCCCAACCGTACGAGCCGAAGAGGGCCAGCGGACGGTCGGCGAGTCGTTCTTTGACGGCGTCAAAGAACGGTTGGAAATCCGCGTCTTCGAGTTCCTCGGCGCCCATGGCCGGGCAGCCCAGCGCATACGCGTCGTAATCGTCCCACGTGGTCACGTCAAAGGCATCCACGGGGAAGAGGTCGCCTTGGGCGGCCGCGGCGAGGGCTTCCGCCATCGCTTCCGTGTTGCCGGTGCCGCTCCAGTAAATGATCGCTGTCTTTTTCATCGATGATCCTCCTTGAGGTTATGCCGCGATGAGTTGCCGCAAGGGCGCGCCCGATTGATATCGATCGAGCAATGTCTCGCGGCAGGATTTGATTTTCTGAAACATCGCTTCGGCGCGTTCGCGCTCGGCGTACACTTTCCAGCAGCCGGCGCAGAGGTAATTTTTTCCGCGATGGCGGATAAAACCTTCGACGTCGTGGAGGGGATAGCCCAAAAAGATGCCCAGTTCGTGCGGGAACCGATCGCTTCGGAAGCGTTCGGCCAGGCGCCGAACCAGCGCGTCGGTCGGCTGATCCACGTCATAGCCGTACGATGTCAGGAAGGCCCGTACGTCATCGTCGTCCAACAGAGTTCGGAGCATGGAGGGGCGGTAGATGTAAATTTGACATCCGCGTTCGCACCGACGGAATACATGCAAAAGAACACCGCGCTCGGCCAATAACCGACGCGTTGATTCCAAGTGATGTGATAAAAGAGGACCAACAAACCCGCGATAGCAGAACAGACTGCCCACTTTGAGACCGGCCAGCGTGGCCGCTCCGTGGATCACGATCGTCCGATGGATGTCGTCCAGGATCGCCCGATCGTCGTCGACGTGGTATGAGGTTGCATTCCGCACGTGTCGTCCCTCCATGCCCATAAGATGTTAGTATCGACTAACCGTTACCAATGTAAGCCATGACTAACCACTTGTCAAGGGGGGTGCCGTTCCGCTTATAAACAGGCTAAATGTTACGCGGGAAGGGTATCTTCGTGGTCGGGGCCGCGGAGGTCGGCGATCGTGTTCTTGAAGTGTTTTCGGAACAAAAGGCCGGCGGTCGTCGCCGAAATGATATCGGCCACGGGTTCGGCGAGCCACACGGCAAACAGTTGGTCGCGCAAGAGGTGCGGCAAGAGGTAGATCAAGGGGATCAACAGGATGATCTTTCGCAAAAGGGCGAGGAAAATCGAGACCTTGGCCTTGCCGAGGGCGAGAAACGTCTGTTGGCACGAAATTTGGACGGCCATGGCGAGTGTGCCGAACATGTAGACGCGCAAGCCGCGGCTCGTCAGCGCCAACAGCGTCGGATCCGGCGTAAACAGTCGGGCGAACACGTGCGGTGCAATCATGATGAAGGCAAAGAACGCGCCGGAATAGACGAGCGCGCTGCGCAAGAGGTAGTGAAAGGCCTGTTGCATGCGCTCAGGTTTCTTTGCGCCGTAATTGAAGCTGATGATCGGCTGTGCCCCTTGGCTGATGCCCGAGAGCGGCAAGAACGAAAAGCTCATGGCCGAGTTCATGATCGTCATGGCGCCGATCGCGTTGTCGCCGCCGTAACGGAACAAGTTTTTGTTGAAGACAACCATCAGGAAGCTCTCCGTGATGTTCATGATGAACGGGGAGAGACCCAAGGCGAGGATCGACAAGACGACGGACCCCTCAAGGCGCAGATGTTTCGGTCGAATCCGCATGCGGTCGCGGTCCAACGAGTGGAACGTCACGACCCAGACGGCCGACACGCCCTGACTGATGATGGTCGCAAGCGCCGCGCCGCGGACCCCCATGTCGAAGGTGTAGATGAAGAGCGGATCCAAGGCGATGTTCAGCGCCGCGCCGATCGTGATCGTCACCATGCTCATCTTGGCGTAACCCTGTGTGCTGATGAACGGGTTGAGTCCGAGGGCCAGCATGACGAAGATCGTGCCGATCGTATACATCTGCATGTATTCCATGGCGTAGCCGATGGTCGCATCGCTTGCCCCGAAAAACCACAGGAACGTTTCGTTGAACGTCAAGAACACGGCCGTCAGCACGGCGGCGATCAAGACGAGCATCGTCACGGCGTTGCCGAGAATCTTTTCGGCGTGGTCGCGTTCTCCCGCGCCCAAGGCGATCGCGGCCCGCGGCGCACCGCCCATGCCGACCAAAAAGGCGAAGGCCCCGATCATCATGACGACGGGCATCGCCACACCCAAGGCCGACAGAGCCACGTTGCCCGTGACGGGCATGTTGCCGATGAAGATGCGGTCGACGATGTTGTAGAGGAGGTTGACAAGTTGTCCCAAGACGGCGGGCAGCGCGAGATCAAACAAGAGGCGACCCACCGGCCGCGTGCCGAGCTCTTGATCTTTCGATTGTTGGGGCTTTTTTGCCATACCGAAGGACACCCTCCCGTCGATGTGTGCCGTTGATGCGTGAAAGGCGCGACGTGACGTCGCAAAACGACGTTACCATTCTACCGCAAAAGGGATCGCACGTCTCGAAGGTGTCCTTTTTCGTATCCGCACGAGTAAGGAAAAGGGAGGCGCATGGCCTCCCCTTTCGTCTGTGGGCATATATTGATGGTTCGATTAATCTTCGAACTCAATATCGATGGTAGTAGGTTGATCCTCTTCCGGCGCTTCTTTCGGGAGCGTCAGCGTGAGGACGCCGTCCTTGAATTTGCCGGAAATCTCGTCGGTCTTAATCCCCGAGACATCAAAGGTACGGGAGCAGGAGCCGAAGGAACGCTCTTTGTAGATATAGTGCGTGTCTTCCTCGGTCGTCTCCGCGTTCTGCTCCGCATGAATCGTGAGCAGGGTGCCGTCGAGGGTCAAGGTGACATCGTCTTTCGTCGCGCCGGGGAGGTCCGCTTCCAGAAGGAAGTGGTCGCCACAGTCTTGAACGTCGACTTTGAAGCCGCGAACGCCGGGCCACTCCATCATCGCGCTGTCGAAAAAGCGATCAAAATCATTCAACAAACCACGGTTGTGCCGTCTGTAAGGCATTAAATCAAACATAATCTATGGACTCCTTTCAATGGTTCGGGTGGCATCGACCACCGTTTTCTTTACATGTATAGGGTAGTCGGGAGATGTGACATCAAGTTCATGGAATCGTGACGCAAATCTGAAATTTAGCACTCTCACGGCGAGAGTGCCAATCTATCGCCTCGCGTCTGCCAAGGGATTTCCATTATAATGGGCATGTTTCACGAATGTGACCCATGGAGGCTGTTATGCACGAGACGATTCTTTTGAAAAATGCGCAGGCGATCGTGACGGTGGACGATGAGGATCGCGTCCTGAAGCATGCGGATCTTCGGATCGAAGGCCCCGCGATCCAAGCGCTGGGTCACGGTTTGACGGGCGATCGCGTGATCGATTGCACGGGGAAAATCCTGTACCCCGGCCTGGTCAACACGCACCACCATTTGTATCAGACGTTTACCCGCAACTTGGCGAAGGTTCAGAACCTTGAGCTGTTCGACTGGCTGAAGGCGCTGTATCAGATCTGGCGGTATCTGGACGACCGATGCATTTACGACAGTGCGTTGACCGGTCTGGGTGAGCTCTTGCGTTATGGCTGCACGACGTGCCTCGATCACCACTACGTCTTCCCGAAAGCGGGTTCGGAGACCTTCATCGATCGCCAATTTGAAGCGGCCGACCGATTGGGGATCCGACTCCACGCGACGCGGGGCAGCATGTCGCGCGGCGAGAGCGACGGGGGATTGCCGCCCGACGACCTCGTGCAAGACACCGAGACGATTCTCAAAGACAGTGAGCGGCTCGTGCGGAAATTCCACGATCCCGAGCGCTTTGCGATGCATCAAGTCGCGCTGGCACCGTGTTCGCCGTTCAGCGTCACGACCGATCTTTTGAAAGCATCGGCGGCGTTGGCGCGATCGTTGGGCGTGCGTTTGCACACGCACCTGTGCGAGACCAAGGACGAAGAACAATTCTGTCTCGACATGTTCGAGATGCGCCCGTTGGAATACATGGCGAGCTGTGACTGGCTCGGCGACGACGTCTGGTACGCGCACGGCATTCATTTCAATGATGATGAACTGAAGGTGTTGGCCGAGACGAAGACGGGGGTCGCGCACTGTCCCGCGTCCAACATGAAACTCGCGTCCGGCGTCTGTCGCGTGCCCGATTTACTCCGATTGGGGGTGCCGCTCGGGCTCGCCGTGGACGGCAGCGCGAGCAACGACTGTTCCAATTTGATGGCCGAAATCCGAGCCGCGTACCTCTTGCATCGACTTCATTACTCCGACGCGGCACCGTCGGGTTACGACCTATTGAAGATGGCGACCCGCGGTAGCGCGACGCTGCTCGGCCGCGACGACATCGGTGCGTTGGCCCCCGGCATGGCGGCCGACCTCTTTGCGATCGATGCCACGTCGTTGGAGTTTGTCTGTGCCGACAACGATCCGAAGAACCTGCTCGGCACCGTCGGCGTGGCCGCGCCGGCCGCACTCGTCTTCGTGAACGGCGCGTTGGTCGCGGAGGACGGCCGCCTGTTGAACATCGATGAGGAACGCGTCGCCGCACAAGCGCGCGAAAGCGTCGCACGGATGCTCGACCGTGCGGGTTACTGACGCGATCCGAAAGGTAAGGGTACAGACAACGGGCCGGCGATCGCCGGCCCGTTTGTTTCGATGACGTCGATTGCCGTCAGTCCGCTTCGATCGGGATGAAATCAAACTGTGTCACGTCGAAGAGTCCCATGTCCGTCAGCTTCAATTCCGGGATGACCGGCAACGACATGAAGCACAGCGTCATCACGGGTTCAATGTCGTCGCGAATGCCGAGGTCGTCGATCGCCGCTTTGTGAATGGCGGTCAACTGCTCCATCACCCACTCGCCCGAGCGATCGCTCATGATCCCGCCGACGGGGAGGGGCAGGCGGTACAGAATCTCGCCGTCGTTCGCGAGGACGATGCCGCCTTCCTGGGCAATGATCGCTTCGACGGTCGTGACCATGTCGTCGTCGTTCGTGCCCGCCACGATGATGTTGTGGGAGTCGTGGGCGATGGTCAGTGCCACGGCGCCGCGTCGGAGGCCGTACCCGCGCAGCAAGCCGACGGCGACGTTCCCCGTCGAATGATGGCGTTCGATGACCGCGAGTTTGACGACATCGAGCTCGGGGTCGAAGACGAAGTCGCCGTCCGCATCGCGCTTCACCGTCTCGACGCCTTTGCCGGTCACCACGCCGCCGGGCATGATGTCGATGACGTGGACGCGTTCGCTTTTAAGCGGCAGCTTGAGGCGTTCGATCGAGAAATCTTTGACGTGGACGCTGCTGCGCACCGGCGTGATGTCGGCGCGTTCGATGTCCAGAAGATACTCGCCGTCGCGAGCCACTTCGACGCCGTCGATGAAGACGTGTTTGGCCACGAAGGTGTCGAGCCCGTCGACCAGGGCGATGTCGGCGCGTCGGCCGGGGAAAATCGCGCCGCGATCGTTAAGGCCGAAGCATTCGGCCGCGTTCAACGAGGCCATCTGGACGGCGACGATCGGGTCGATGCCGAAGTTCACGCACCGGCGCAGGTGATCGTCCAAGTGCCCCTCTTCCAAGATGGTTTTCGGTTGGCGGTCGTCGGAACACAAGAGGCAGCGGCGCGCGTTCGTCACGGTGACGACGGGGAGGAGCGCTTCCAAGTTGTGGCACGCGGATCCCCGGCGCATGAGAATGTACATGCCGTTTGCGAGGCGTTCGCGCATTTCTTCGGCGGTGGAACATTCGTGATCGGCGAGGATGCCGGCCGAGGCGTACGCCGCCAGGGCCGATCCGGAGAGGCCCGGGCTGTGGCCGTCGATCGGTTTGCCGGCGCGTTTGCCGGCCAGGAGTTTGTTCAACACTTCATCGTCGGCGTTGACGACGCCGGGGAAGTTCATGAATTCGCCGAGACCCAAAACGCGTTCGTCGGCCAAGGGCGCATCCATCATATCGGAACTCAAAACGCATCCGGCATGCTCAAAGGGCGTTGCCGGGACGCACGACGGGAGCATGTATTCTATATGTAGATGGGCGTGGGCCGCGGCGTCGAGCATGTAGTTGAAGCCGCGAAGACCCGCGACGTTTACGATCTCATGGGGATCGGCGATGATGGTGGTCGTGCCGTGCGGAACCAGCAAACGGCTGATCTCTTCGGGGGTCACGAACGCCGATTCGATGTGGATGTGTCCGTCGATCAGGCCGGGGAGGGCATAGAGCCCTTTGGCGTCGATCGTGGTCTTGCCTTCGTAAGATCCGGTGCCGGCGATCAAGCCGTCCGTGATGGCGATGTCGCCTTCACGAATCGTGCCCGATCCGACGTCGACGATCCGGCAACGTCGGATGACGAGGTCGGCCGGGGCTCTGCCGGCGGCGACGTCAATGAGGTGTTTCAGTGCTTGGCGATCCATGACGTATCCTCCTTGGTCGGGTGGCCGCTTCGATGTGGCGGATGTGAGCGCAAAAGTGAGATCAAAACGTGCGTTCACGACGGATTTGCTTCTTGTTTTATGGTATCACAGCATGCCATGTTCGGGCGGCCTTGAACAATAAAGAGGGACAACCGATAATGGGTAAGAAAGGGGGACTTGCCCCATGTATGATCTCGCGATTGTCGGGGCCGGCGTCATCGGAAGCGCGCTGGCCTACACGCTTTCCGCTTATCGACTCAAGGTCGCCGTCATTGAACGTGAAAATGACGTCGCCATGGGGGCGTCACGCGCCAACACGGCGATTGTGCACGGCGGGTACGATCCGAAGCCGTCGACGCTGATGGGTCGGCTGAACGTCGAAGGCGCACGTCGCTGCTTTGAGCTCTGTGAAAAACTGGACGTCGAGGTTCGAAAGACCGGTTCGCTGGTCATTGCGCTCGACGAAAGCGATCGACCGATGCTGGACGAACTCTACGCGCGCGGCGTCGCCAACGGATGTTCGCCCATGCAAATTCTCACGGGCGAGGAGGTGCGTGCGATGGAGCCGCATCTGTCCGAGGCGGTCGTCGGTGCGCTGTACGTTCCGGAATCGGGCGTCATCAATCCGTGGGAACTCACGCTGGCGATGGCGGAAGTCGCCGTTCGCAACGGCGTGGAGCTTCGTTTGAACGAAAACGTGGACGACATCGAGCGTGTGGGCGATCGCTACGACCTTACGGTGTCGACCCCGAACGGGGAGCGGCGCGTGATCTCGGCGCGGTATGTGGTCAATGCGGCCGGCGTCGAGAGCGATCACATCCACAACATGGTCGCCGAGCCCGCCTTCGAAATTCATCCGACGCGCGGGGAATATTACTTGCTCGATCGGTCGATCGGACCGCTCGTCCGTCATGTCATTTTTCAGTGCCCGTCCGCGAAGGGCAAGGGGGTCACCGTATCGCCGACGATTCACGACAATTTCTTGGTCGGTCCGAACGCGGACGTGATCGCCGATCGCACCGACACGGCCGTGACGCGCGAAGGACTGGCGTACGTCGCCGAAGCGGCGCGACGTACGATCCCCGCGTTGCCGTTGGGCAGGAGCATTCGCAATTTTGCGGGCATCCGAGCCAACAGTTCGTATCCCGATTTTTACGTCAAATTCGCCGCGCCGAATTTTCTCGACATCGCGGCGATTCGGTCGCCGGGCCTCACCTGTGCGCCCGCGATGGCGCGCCACGCGAAAGCGTTGCTCGAAGCGGACGGCCTGGTCATGACGCCGAAAGCATCGTTTCTCGACGGACGCACGGTGGTGCGTTTCAAGGATTTGTCGGAGGAGGAGCGCGTGTCCTTTGTGCGCGAATACCCGTCGTACGGCCGCGTGATCTGTCGATGCGAGACGATCACGGAAGGGGAGATCCTGGCGGCCATGGCACGGGAGATTCCGCCCGTCTCGATCGACGGCGTCAAGCGTCGCTGCGGCACGGGCATGGGCCGCTGCCAGGGGGGCTTTTGCGGGCCGCGGGTGATGGAGATCTTGGCGCGCGAACGCGGCGTGTCGCCCGTGTCGATCTGTCAGGACGGCGTCGGGAGCCGGGTGCTCATTGCGGAGACGAAAGGGGGGATGCGCCATGCGTAAACATGTGCAGCTCGCGGTGTTGGGGGGCGGTCCCGCGGGGATGTCGGCCGCCTTGGCCGCGCATCGTGCCGGCCTGTCGGAGATCCTGATCATCGAGCGCGACCGCGAATTGGGAGGCATCCTCAATCAGTGCGTCCATCACGGCTTCGGTCTCCACTATTTCAAACGGGAAATGACGGGTCCCGAATACGCGCAGCGCTTGATCGACGACGTCTCGGCGTCCCCGATCGAGGTTGCCCTGGACACGATGGCGCTCGCGATCGAACCCGAAGGCACGGGAGCGCGCATCACCGTCATGAGCGAAGCTTGCGGCCTGTCCGTCATCGAAGCGGATGCCCTGATCCTGGCCATGGGATGTCGCGAACGGACGCGCGGGGCGATTCAAATTCCCGGAACCCGTGCCGCCGGCATTCTGACGGCCGGCACGGCGCAGCGATACGTCAACATCGAGGGGTACATGGTGGGACGTCGCGTCATCATTTTGGGGTCGGGCGACATCGGACTCATCATGGCGCGGCGCATGACGTTGGAAGGCGCCGAGGTGGTCGCATGCGTCGAATTGTTGCCGTATTCCGGCGGGCTGGCGCGGAACATCGCGCAATGCCTCGATGACTTTGACATCCCGCTGTTGCTGTCCCACACGATCACGAACATCGAGGGAAAACGGCGGGTCGAACGCGTGACCGTCCAAAAGGTCGATCCGGAGCGTCGACCGATCCCGGGGACGGAAATTTATTATGACGTCGACACCGTGTTGCTGTCGGTCGGCTTGATCCCCGAAAACGAATTGACGCGTTCGGTCGGCATTGAAATCGATCCCAAGACGTCGGGCGCCGCGGTCGACCAGCACAACGAGACATCGCTGGCGGGCGTCTTTGCGTGCGGCAACGTGCTGCACGTCCACGATCTCGTGGACGACGTCACGGTGGAGAGCGAATACGCCGGATGTGCCGCCGCGCGCCATGTCTTGCATCGCATCAACCGCAATCGGCCGAAACGCGTGGTGACGTTTACCCCCGATCCCTCGATCGCGTATACCGTGCCCCAACGGATCGATCTCGACGATCTCGACGAGACGACGCGTGTGTACTTTCGCGTGCGCGCCCCGCACAAGCGCTCCATGCACATTGAGGTGGCGGACGGAGACGACGTCATCGCGACCTTCCGGCGCCCCTACATGGCGCCGGGGGAGATGGAGCACATCGCCTTGCCGCGCGAGCGGTTGGCCGCGGTGACGACGGATCGCCTGACCGTGCGCGTGGTTGAAGTTCGGGAGGAACGCCATGATTGAGATGATTTGCACCGTGTGTCCGCAAGGCTGTCACTTGACGGTCGATCCGGAGCATGATTACGACGTGACGGGCAATCGCTGCCTGCGCGGGGCGGCCTACGGCAAGAGCGAGGCCTCGAACCCGACGCGGACGGTGACATCGACCGTGCGTGTCACGGGCGGCCGTCATCGACGCTGTCCCGTCAAGACCGATCGTCCGATCCCGAAGGCGGACGTCATGGCCGTCATGGCCGCGCTGGATGAGGTGACCGTCGCGGCGCCCGTGCATCGGGGCGACGTCATCCTTGAACATGTGCTGGGGCACCCCGCCCATGTGATCGCCACGCGCGACATCGATTAAAGGAGCGAGCGATGCCAACCTTTGTCATGGCGCTCGACGCCGGAACGACCAGCAACCGTGCCATCATGTTTGATCACACGGGGACGATTCGCGCCGTCGCGCAGCGCCCGTTAAGGCAAATCTATCCGAAACCCGGCTGGGTGGAGCACGACGCCAACGACATCTGGTCGACCATGCTCGGCGTGGCGGTCGAGGCGATGCAAAAGGCCGGCGCCAAAGCGTCCGACATCCGAGCGATCGGGATCACGAACCAACGCGAGACCACGATCGTATGGGACAAGATAACCGGTCGGCCGATTCACAACGCCATCGTCTGGCAGTGCCGCCGCACGGCCGAGATGTGCGACCGCCTGAAGGCTCGGGGGCTGGCCGAGACGATCCGCGACAAGACGGGATTGGTCGTCGACGCCTACTTCAGCGGAACCAAAATCGCGTGGCTTTTGGACCACGTCGACGGCGCCCGTGCGCGCGCCGAACGCGGCGACCTCCTGTTCGGCACGGTCGAGACGTGGCTCGTCTGGAAATTGACGGGCGGCGCCGTACACGCGACCGACGTCTCGAATGCTTCGCGCACGATGCTCTTCAATCTCCATACGATGACATGGGACGACGATTTGCTGCGCATCCTCGACATCCCGCGCGCGATGCTCCCGGAGGTGCGACCGTCGAGCGGCCGATTCGGCACGACCGATCCGGCCTTCTTCGGTGAGCCCATCGTCATTGCGGGCGCCGCCGGCGATCAGCAGGCGGCGCTGTTCGGCGAAGCCTGTTACGATCCCGGCGATGTCAAGAACACGTACGGGACGGGCTGCTTCCTATTGATGAACACGGGCGACGTGCCGGTGAAAAGCGAGCACGGCCTCGTGACGACCGTGGCGTGGGACCTCGGCGGCCGGGTGACGTATGCGCTGGAAGGCTCCGTCTTCGTGGCGGGTGCCGTCGTGCAATGGCTTCGAGACGAATTGCGTCTGATTCCGTCGGCCGAAGCCTCGGAGGCGATGGCCGCGGCGGTCGACGACACCTGCGGTTGCTACGTCGTGCCGGCGTTTACGGGGTTGGGCGCACCGTATTGGGATCCGTACGCTCGCGGCGTCATCGTGGGCTTGACGCGGGGGGTTAACCGCGAACACATCGTACGTGCCGCCCTCGAATCGATCGCCTACCAGACCCTCGATGTGTTGGACGCCATGGAAAAGGATGCGTCGATCGATGTGACGTCCCTCAAAGCCGACGGTGGCGCGGCCAACAACGATTTCCTGATGCAATTTCAAGCCGACATCGCCGATGTGCCGGTGTCACGTCCGGCGTCGGTCGAGACCACCGCGTTGGGCGCCGCATTCCTGGCCGGCCTTGCCGTGGGGGTGTGGGAAGATATCGACGCCCTCCGCGCGACATGGCAAGTCGATCGCGTGTTTACGCCCGCCATGTCCGCGTCGCAACGTCGCGCCCGATACGCGGGATGGCGCCGAGCCGTCACACGGTCGTTTAGTCGGGTCGACGGGGATGAATAACCGCGGCGGGTGGCGTATACTGTCAGAAGTACGCTCGATCGCTCGAGTCGTTCTGCGAGGAAAACATTGATTTTTTTATTGTCTTTTTTCAGTGGTGTCGAACGCCCCGAACCGGTCGTCATTTCCCCGTGGCTGCGCATTGCCTTGCTCACGCTTTGGCTGGGTGGCATGTTCACCATCGTCGCGAACCGCGAGCGATGGAAGGCGCGCGCCCATCCCGAACGGCCGGCGCGGATCATGGCCGCCATCCTTTTGTTGGACCAGATTGTTTTGTACGCCTGGCAATTCGGATCGGGGTATTTTAATCTGCCTGTCAGCTTGCCCCTCTATCACTGCCGCATCTCGGTGCCGTTCTTAATCCTTGACCTCCTGTTCGGCGTGAAAGCCCTGCGATCAATCTGGATTTACTGGGGCCTTTTGGGTTCGGTGTTTGCGATGGGTTTCATGGATTTGTATCGATTCGATTTTCCGCACTACACGAATTTCCAGTTTTTCATCGTGCACATTTTACTCGGCTGGGTCATCATTTACACCATTTTCGTCTTGGATTATCGATTCGATCGCAAGAATTTGGTGAAGACGCTGGTCGTCACGCTGGTCTATAACGTCTTCCTCATCGGCATCAATGCATGGGGGAACGGTTCGTTCATTCCGTACCGAGGGGCGCTCTACAATTACGGCTACGTGACGTTGCCGCCGCCGAGCCTTCACGAAGTCGTGTTGTCGATGTGGCCGGGGCTCTATTACATCATCATGCTTCTGGGATACGAAGTCCTCATCTTGATTCAGTACGGTTTTGGGCGCGTGCTCAATCGCGTGGCCGATCGTGAGGCCGAGCAACGCGCCGGGGAAGGGAACGCGTAAGATGGCCGATCCCGCCGTCCATGCGGTGAAACCCGCCCCACCGTCGAGTCGAAAAGATCGCGCGGCGCTTTGGGCTTATGTACGCTATTTTTGGCGTGACGTCGTGATGATCGTGGGATTTGCCGCGAGCATGTGGGTGATGGAGCTCTTAAATCGCCCGATCGGCACCGTGCACGACCTCTCGATCCCCCTGGACGACAAGATCCCGCTCGTGCCGTGGACGGTCATCCCGTACAACACGTGGGGGCCGATCCTCATTATCTTGGCGATCACGTATTTTTTTGTTGACAGGATTTTATGTCGTCGTTACGTCATAACTATGCTGGTCGGCCAGCTCATGGCGGATCTCACGTTTCCGTTCTTTCAGACCAAAATTCCACGTCCTTACGCGACCGTATTCGGCGCCGACGATATCTTTTCGAAGCTGTTGGCGTGGGTGTACCGGACGGACAACCATTACTGCGGTTTTCCGTCGATTCATGTCACCCTCTGTACCATCACCATTTTCTTCGTCTGGCAGTGGAAGGACGGCAAGACGTGGCTTAAGGTTTTGTTGACGCTTCATTACCTCTTCATCATGGCCACCACGGTCTTGACGAAACAGCACGTTTTCTTGGACATTCCCGGCGGATGGCTCTATGGATTGGCGGCCATTCCGCTGTCGATCCCGCTCATCCGATGGGCCGATCGCAAGGTTTTCGGCGACACATACCGTTAGCGGCCGGTCTTTGGTAATATGGAAGGCGCGCCGATGCGCGTGAACGGAGGGACGCCATGTCCGATTTTTGCAAACGCATGACGGCCATTGCCTGGATGGTGATGCTCCTTTTGCCCTGGACGGTCGGGTGCATTTATCACCCGACGCCGATGGCGTTTGATCAAACGTACCGCATCCTCGACGGCGCGGAGACCATGGACCTGAAAGACGTTTTGCCGCCCGGTCGATACTGTTTGGAAGCGACCGACGGCAAGGGCTTGTTTCACTTGTCGGAACCGATCGGTGCCGGCGAAAACCTGATCATGGGACGCTCGTTCTCGACGCGCAACTGGGTCGACGTCGAGGACGGTGAGTTGTTGAAATTCAATGACGCGCGCCTGTGGTCGGAAGCGGACAAAGAAGCGATGCCGACGCTTGAACCGCCCTATGAACACGGAACGTTCTGGGTCGGCGTCGACGTTGTGCCCGGTCGGTACACCGTGAAAGGCCTGGATCATCCGAAAGATCTTTTGCCGTTTTGCAAGATCGTCGATCGTCCCGGCCGCACCGACGTCAACGTGCTTCGAGCCTATGACGTGGCCCATGACGTCGAAGTCGACGCACATGCCGGCGAATTTATCGTGTTGCGATATGCCGTGGCGGAGCTGATCGAGCCCTTCACGGATGAACAAGAATCAATGAAGTAAGGAGAACCATGATGCCATCCCATCGAACCCGGATCCGAATCCTGCTCATCTTGTGCGTCGCGGCGATCGCACTGACGTGTGCATGCGCCCCCCAAGAAGACATCCCCCATTTTAGCGAAGAAGGAGAACCCCCCATGACATCCACCCCCGAACCCACCACAAACCACGGCGACCGCGAAGTACTCGCCGATCAATACGTTGTGACCGATGACATGACCTTGACCGTCGCGATCATCATGGACAGCGGCAACCCGATCATCATCGCCCTCGATCCCCACAATGCGCCGATCACCGTCGACAATTTCCGCATGTTGGTCGATCAACACTTTTACGACGGTTTGATTTTCCACCGCATCATTGAGGGATTCATGATCCAAGGCGGCGATCCGGAAGGCACCGGCATGGGCGGCGCGCCCCAGACGATCAAGGGCGAGTTCCGCGCAAACGGCGTCGACAATCAGCTCACGCATCTACGCGGCGTCATCTCCATGGCGCGTACGAACGATCCCGATTCGGCGAGTTCGCAATTCTTTATCTGCCACAAGGATGCGCCGCACCTGGACGGCAAGTACGCCGCCTTCGGTCGCGTCATTCACGGCATCGACGAAGTTGATCGCATCGCCGCGCTGCCGACGGGCGCAAACGACTTCCCCGAGACGCCGCCGGTGATGGAGCGTGTCGTCTTCGTCGATCCCGTGCACTGAGGACGTGTGACGACGTGTCGATGGAGATTAAAAACGCGATCCCGTTTGTGCGATCCTCTTGGCGCGCCGCCAAAAAACAGGCCATCTTGACGGACCGATCGTTCCTCGATCTGTACACCGACATCCTGTACTGCAAATTCAAGTACAAGACGGCGTTGAGCGACTATCTGTTGTTCAATTTCATGGCGTTCCAAGACCCGGCGATGCGCGAAGAATACCTCTTCGCGCCCGATTGGGTGCGGCTGGTGCACAACTTGAATCCGCCGAACGACGCGCCCGAGTTTTTGGCCGACAAGGTCGACGGCTATCGTCGATTCGCGCCGTATTTTTTCCGTGACGTGCTGATCTTGGAGGACGCGACGGACCGGGAGATTCAAGCGTTTGCGGACAAGCATCCGACCTTCTACGGCAAGCGGGCCAAAAGCTATGCCGGCCGCGACGTCGATCGCGTCACGATCGATCGCACCCACATGGATGCGCTGCCGGAGCAATTGCGCGCTTCGAAGTACGACATGCTCGAGGAGCCGATCGTGCAGCATCCCGCGCTCGACCGCGTCTGCCCGAATGCCGTGGCGTCGTTTCGGCTCACCATTTTGAAGCATCGGGGCGAGATCATGATCCTGCCCGTGTCGGTGCGCATTGCGCTGTTCGATGATGTCGACATCATCAAGATGGGGCAGTCCTCCGCTTGCGTCGCCATCGATGAGGAGGGGCGATTCATTTCGCCGGCGGTGGTCAACGACTCGATCTTTGATCCCGATTTTGCCACCCGATACGATGTTCATCCGATGACGGGCCATCCCATCGATGACGGTCGTTTTGTCGTACCGTTCTATCAAGAGATGCTCGACATGATGGTGGAGATCACGGAGCAGGAACAAGATCACGGCCATCTCGGGTGGGACATTGCCATCACGGACAAGGGCCCCTGTGTCATCGAAGCGAACCCGTGGGGGCACTACGATTTTTACCAATATTACGATCACGTGAAACGCACGATGCACGGCATCCGTCCGACCATTGAGGCCTTCATGGGATCATCGATTTCCGAGTTGCCCAACACGTAATCGACCGCGATCAAGGCATGAAAAAGGGGGCGGTTCCATGCCTGCGAACCGACCCCTTTGGTTTGGGCATGTCGCGGATCATCGGATGGGCAAGTCTTCCAATTTGCATTCGAAAAAGTCTTCCAACATGGGACGAATGCGCTTCGGCAGACGCTTTACATGGTCGTAGTACTCGTAGAATTCGTATATCCCCCAGGGATTGGCTTCAATCACGCACGGGCCGGATTCGGCGAGCGCGATGTCCCAGCCGATGTGGCCGTACTCGTCTTCGTTTTCGACGAGTTCCGTCACCATGTCCATCATGGCCTGATAATCCGGCAGTTGAAAGGATCCGTCGCTGATCGGCACGCCGGTCAACGGATGGACCGCGAAATGCGTCGGTTCATCGTAGTCAAAGACGGTGTCGTTGATGATGGCGTCCGACACCAGATATCCGTTTTCGTCCACGCAAATCGAGCCGACGGACTGTCCGGTCGTGATGCGATCGATGTCGTCAAACAGGGCGACGCGAGCCGTGACCGGCATGATGAGCATCTTGTCGCCGCGCTTGAACGTCGTGACACGAATCGAGTGACAGGCCGTGGGGCAGATGGTGTCCATCTTCGGGTGTTGCACGATTTCCGCTTCCAAAAGATCGAACTTCTCATTGCGCACGCGCCGGATCAGGGCCGCGACGGGCTGATCTTCCACGCGCATCTTGACGACGTCGTACCCCGAATAGCTCCACGAGCGTTTGCCGAAAAACACGGGATTGTTTTTGAAAAACGTCCGCATGTCGTCGTCGGAAGCTTCTTCGACGATCAACACGTCGCGATGGAAGTAATCTTTGTAGCGCTTGTAGGCCACCACTTTATCCGACAGAAAATCGGGGGTGTCGTTCGGCGGATTTAAATTATGGACGATGTGCTCCCAATCCGGCGCGAAGATGTATTCGTCGCGAATCGCTTTGTCCGTCAATTCCAAAAAATTAAAGAGGATGTAGTCGGTGATGATCGCGCGGTACTTCAGTTTGCAGGACAGCATGTCAAAAAAAATGTTTAGACGAGAACGATCCGAGCGTTTGGTCTCTTTTCTGGATGCTCGCCAGCAGTCGCGAACGAAGGGCAGGGCTCGGCTGATATGCATGGGATGATCCTCCTTATACGCTTTCGGTCAAAGCGCCGACGACACATGTGCGCTCATGGGGGCGCCGTATTCCATCGGGACCGCCACCGATGTAGGAAGTATACTCTATTTTTAAAACGTGCGGTATGTACCGTATGTGTTTTATTTAATGTACCGCACAAACCATGCCGGGTACACCGCGCCGGCCGGCAAGTCATAGAGTTCGTCCAGCGTGACGAATTCAAACCCTTGCTCCGCCAGGATCGGCAGCGCGCGGAGGAAGCCGTCCACCGTCGTCTTGTGGAGATCGTGGAGCAACATCACCTGATCG
The DNA here is from genome assembly GCA_050945495.1 of Saccharofermentanales bacterium. GTDB lineage: Bacteria > Bacillota > Clostridia > Saccharofermentanales > DTU023 > UBA4923. The sequence goes on along the minus strand of JBMNTA010000001.1, from coordinate 77,773 downwards.
TTGCCCGCATGTTTCAAAATGTAATTGCAGACATAATCGGGATTGCGGTTGTTTTTTCGCCAATCGTTGGAATCCAAGTCCCAGATCACGACCGCCATGCCCAGGCGTTTCGCTTCGGCGAGGACCGCCTGATTGCATGCGCCGCCCGGCGGCCGCATGACGGTCACCTTTTTGCCCGTCTGTGCTTCGATCAGGGCGTTGGTGTGCTCCAGCTGATAGGTCAATTCTTCTGCGCTGACTTTGCAGAGGTTCGGGTGGGAGTAGGCGTGGTTGCCGACTTGATGGCCTTCTTGGGCCATCCGCGCCACAATGGCGCCGCGCTCTTTCACGAAACATCCTTGGACGAAAAAGGTCGCCTTGGCGTTGTACTGTTTGAGGGCGTCCAAGAGACGCGGCGTATGCTTCGATGGGCCGTCATCGAACGTGATGGCCACGCGTTTGGATTGGATCGGGCGGGTGGAATACGTTTCCGCACGGACCTTGCTTGCGGTGACGGATGTCGTGGTCGTGGTCGTGGTCGTCGTGGTCGTTGTGGGCGACGGGGTCGTCGGTTCCGACGTGGTCGGTGCGACGGTCGTCGTTGGCGACGGGCGGGTCGTTGTCGTGGTGAAGATCGCCGTGGTGAGGATCGGCGGGGTTAAGGGCGGCGGAGCGTCGGCGCCGTGATGCACGGCCGCCCGACTCGACGGTTGGGTGGGCACGCCCACATCCGGCGTGCCGATGTTGCGGTGTTGACGTCGCATCGGAATCACGATGGCCAAGGCCACCAATACGATGACGATCGCCACTCCGATCAGGCGATGCATCTCTGTTCGATTCATTCGAATAACCTCCCCGCGCCCCGTACGTCGGCGCGCCCCCATCCTATCATTTTTGGCGGGGGCGATCCATGTTTTTCAGAGGCCAATCGCGGGAATTACGGCATGCGTGACCAGCGTCACCGCGGGATGGAAATGTTTGCCAAGACGCATGTGCAAGGGTATCTTGGTCATGCGGGTGTTTGGCAGGGCAAACCGTCCTCAAACACCGATGAAACAAGGAACGGAAGCGATGGCGCTTTCGCTCGACATACAAAGGAGTCAACGATGAAAAAGTTATTTGCAACGATGGCCGTGCTGCTCGTCGCCGCCATGTTGACGGTGGCATGCGCACCGGCGCCCGCCCCGACCCCCACGAATCCCGTCAAGACGGATGCCTCCGACGTGACCGAGGCACCGGACGTCACGGTGCCGCCGGAAACGACCGTGCCCCCGACCGAGCCGCCGACCGAGCTCAAGGTGCCGGATCGACCGATCAAGCTTGCGGGTTTGAAGGGCCCGACCAGCATGGGGCTTGCCGAATTGATCACGAAGGCACAGCAAGACGACGCGGACATCCGTGTGGATTTCGAGCTGTTCGGTTCGCCGAATGAGCTCGTGCCGAAGATTGTCAAAGGGGAGTGCGACCTCGCGGCCGTGCCCGCCAACTTGGCATCGACCCTGTACAACAAGACGGACGGCCAAGTGGTGACCGTCGCGATCAACACGCTCGGCATTCTCAACATCGTCGAGCGCGGCGATACGATTCATTCGCTCGAAGATCTGAAGGGTAAGACGATCTACGCGTCCGGCCAAGGGGCCGTGCCCGAATATGCGTTCCATTTGCTCTTGGAAAAGAGCGGCATCGATCCCGATCATGACGTGGAGATCATCTGGGAAGCCGAACACAGCGCCGTGGTGCAGAGCCTCGTCGCGCACGACGGCGCCATCGCGTTGTTGCCGCAACCGTTTGTGACCGTGACGCAAAAGAAGGTCGAAGACCTGCGCGTCGCGATCGACCTGAACACGGTGTGGGAATCGCTCGTGGAAGACGCGGGCTTTGTCATGGGCGTGCTCGTGGCGCAGAAATCGCTCGTCGAGGCATATCCCGAGATGATGGATGCCTTCTTGGAGCGTTACGAAGCGTCCATCGCCTTTGCGAACGACCAGCCGGAAGAAGCGGCCGAGCTCATTGAAGCCTTGGGCATTTTCAAAGCGGCCATTGCCAAAGAGGCGATCCCTTACTGCAGCATTCGCTTTGCCGACGGCCAAGCGATGAAGACCATGTTGGAGGGCTTCCTCCGCCTCATGTTCGACGCCAACCCGCAGTCGATCGGCGGTCAGCTGCCGGGACCCGAGTTCTACTACGGTGCCGACTAAGCGCCAAAATACGCTCTATGCCATCGGAGGCGTGGCGCTGCTCCTCATTGTGTGGCAGCTCCTCGCCTCCTTCGGCGGCACGGGGTTCATCCTGCCGTCGCCGTGGGCCGTTCTGAAAACGTTTGCCCGAGGATTGGTCGTGGCCGAAAGCTGGCAATCGGTCGGCACATCCACCGGGCGCATCTTGTTGAGCGTGCTGCGTGCGACCGTGTTTGCCGTCGTGTTCGCGTGGCTTGCGGCGAAGTGGCGCCCGTTGCGCGGGATGCTTGCCCCGATCGTCCTCGTCATCAAGTCGGTGCCGATCGTCTCGTTCATCCTGATCGCTCTGTTCTTTCTTTCGGATGCGCGGCTCACCCCGTTCATTTGCGGTCTGGTCGTGTTTCCGATGGTCTACGGTCAGCTACTCTCCGGCATCCTGAACGTCGACCGATCCATGCTGGAAATGGGCGACGTCTTTCGCTTGAAGAAACGAAATATCGTACGCTACATCGTGATCCCGAGCGTGCGCGAGTCGTTCCTCGCGGCGCTGTCGGTCGCGATCGGAATGGCGTGGAAGGCCGGCGTCGCCGCCGAGGTGATCACGTTTGCGAAGCAGACGGTCGGCCGTCACATGTACGACGCGAAACTCTACCTTGACATGGAGCGCCTGCTCGCGTGGACCTTGGCGGTGGTCTTGCTGTCGTATGTCTCGGAACAAATCATTGTCCGCTTGAGCCGCGCCTGGCTCGTCCGTTTCGGAGAGCGCTTGCCCGGCGAATTTTGGTCGCACCCGTCGGCCGACCCGCCCGAGACGTCGACGTCCGTGACCGCCCCCCCAACGTCCCCGGCGCCCATCGAGGTCCGTCACCTCGACAAGCGCTTCGGCGATGCCGTGATCTTCGATGACTTTTCGGCGACGTTGCCGCTCGATCGTCCGCTCATGTTGATCGGGGCGTCGGGATCCGGCAAGACGACGCTCATGCGCATCATGATGGGGCTTGAAGCCCCCGATGCCGGCCGTATCGAGGGCGTGCCCGATCGGCCGATGCTCGTCTTCCAGGAAAATCGTCTTTTCCCCCAACTGACGGCCCGCGACAACATCCGCCTCGTGCTGCCCGATCACGACGGCGCCCGTGCCGATGCGCTGCTCGCGGCGCTCGATCTCTCGCACGTCAAGGATCAGGCGGCTCGTACGCTTTCGGGCGGGGAGAAGCGCCGCCTGGCGCTCGCTCGCGGCGCGGCGCCCGCGTCCGGCATTTTATTTTTGGATGAGGCGTTCCGCGAGCTCGACGATGAACGCGTCGGCTTGGCCGTCCGATTCGTGGCCGACGTGGCCAAAACAAAGCCGGTCGTCATCGCCTCGCATGATTTGACGTTGATTGACCGGCTGCAAGCGAACGTCGTGTCGCTCGATGGATCCTTCGATTAATTGCTTTCGGATTGTTCTTTGATTTTCCCCAAGCGAAACGCATCGATGAGGTCGCGCAGATCTTCGATGCGCTCATCGATCGCGCGTCCCGCGTCGATGTTCTTCACATGCAGGCGTCCCGGCATCGCTTCGACGATGTTGATCATCGGCGTGTAACTGCCCATGTCGCTCTCGATGCGTTCGAAGTCGTGGTGCTCGGCCAAGGCCAGGTGGTGCGAGTTGAAGAATAAGGTGTAGCCGTTGATGCCCGTCTTCTGCTGATACGCCTTCGCCAGCCCGCCGTCGATGACGAACAGCTTGCCGTTCGCTTTGACGGGGCGTTCGCCGTCTTTGATCTTCACGGGCACGTGCCCGTTGATGATGCGCGAACGCTCGGGATCCATGCCGAAATTTTCCAGAATCATTTTGCACGTGTCTTCGTGCACGATGTATTGGTAGTAGGGGTTGTACATTTCGCGGTGCAATTCGCTGTCGTCGGTGAAGAGGCGTTCGAAGGTCGCCATCTTGCTCTTGCCGAACATCGGCGAGTCGGGGCCGCACCACAGGTACCACATGTAGTCGGCGGCTTTCTTCTGCAGCGCGCTTTCGGGCGGTTGGAAGTAGGCGTCGTGGATGAGGATGTTCAACTGATCCAGGAGTTCGCGTCCGTAATATTGACGTCCGCGGATCGAGATGGATTGAAACGATCCGTCATCTTTCAAGGGAATGCAGCCGTGGAACAAGAGATTTTTATTGATTGATTTGTACGTGCTGCCCTTGGCGTAGAGAAAGCGGATGTGACGGTGCAGCGGTTCGCTGTGAACGAACGACATGTGTAAGTTGTGGAGCACATCAGCTTCGTCGTCCGTGAGTTTCAGAGGGTCCTCGGGATCGACGGTCGGGAAGCGTGTGTCGAGCAGCGGATGGTCCACGCCGTTGAAGCGATAGACGCCGCGCTCGAAATCGATGTTGCGGAGCACGTTTCGATCGTCCATGCCCCAGTCGGGGTTGCGTTCGATCAGCTGACCTTCCAACTTGAATTGCATGATCGTGATCGCCTTCATCATGCGAGCCGCTTGGCGGTCGTCGATGAAATCGAATTCCGACGCATCGTAATGATGGATCTTGAAGCGCTCGCACGGATCGTCGGCGTACACGGATGCCGCCATGGACGACAGCGGGCGCAAGTTGATGCCGTAGCCGTCTTCCAGAAAATCAAACGAACTGTAGTTGATGCCGATGCGGATGACGTGCGCGATGCACGCGAGGTTGCCGGCCGCCGCGCCCATCCAGACGATGTCGTGGTTGCCCCATTGGATGTCGACGTTCGGGAATTCCATCAATTCTTCCATGATGCGGTGCGGCCCGGGACCGCGATCGTAGATGTCGCCGATGATGTGCAGCGTATTGACGGAAACGGTCCACACGATTTCGCACAAGGCCTCGATGAAGGCGGGCGCCGCCTCTTCCTCGATGATGAACTGAATGATGGAGTTCAGATAGTCGCGCTTGCTGTCCTCGTACGACGAGAACAAGAGTTCCGTGATGACGTCGTAGTAATCCCGTGGGATGTGCGATGAGATCTCGCGCCAGGAATACTTGACGCTGATGTATTTGCATAGGTTGACCAGCCGATACAGCGTGATCGCGAGCCAGTCGGGCGTGATGCGCCCCGTATCGTGCAGGATGGCCAGCACGCGTTTGGGGTCGTAGACGAGGTTGGCCAATTGGTTTTGCTCGTCTTGCGTCAGTTCGTAACGGTACAATTCCGAAATCTTTTTTCGAATGTTGCCGGAGGCGCTCCGGACAAGATGGATGAATCCCGTGTCTTCGCCATGCAGGTCGCTGAAAAAGTATTCGGTGCCTTTCGGCAATTCGCTGATGGAACGCAAGCGGATGATCTCCGCGCGTGCCGCTCGGGCCGTGGGGAATTGGTTGGCCAACAAGGTGAGGTACTTTAAATCTTTCATGTCACACTCCTCAAAAATAACATCGTGTAAGTGCCGTCATCATACCAAAACATCGTGAAGCTTTTGTTAAGCGACGCGCACGCTTGTGAGCACCTTGATCGAGGACGTTTCACGTCGCCCGTGATATAGTGAAGCCGTCAAAGGAGGTTCATGGCATGGATTGTGTGGACTGCCAAGCGATGCTTTGTCGACAGGGACAACGGGACGGATTCCCCGGCTGCCCGATGATGGAAGATCGGGAGCTCTACGATGAAGCTTTGGAGATATTGAAACAGGACGACAACCTCGCGTTCTTTCAGGCGAGCAGCCGCAACGAAGCGCGCGGCTACGGCGTGCATCCGCGAGTGGTCGAGGTCATCGCCTTTTGCCGAGACATGGGCTACAAAAAAATCGGTTTGGCCTATTGCACGGGACTTCGAAACGAAGCCGCCATCTTCCAAGGACTCTTGGAAAAAGCGGGCTTCGAGACCGTCTCCGCGATGTGCAAGAGCGGGGGGATCGAGAAGGAAGCCCTCGGGCTCACCGACGCCGACAAAGTTCGGCCGCACACGGTGGAAGTGATTTGCAATCCCGTCGCGCAGGCGCTCCGTTTGAACCGCGAAAAAACGGACTTCAACGTCGTGATCGGCCTGTGCGTCGGCCACGACAGTCTGTTTTACAAATACAGCGAAGCGCCCGTGACGACTTTGATTGCGAAAGATCGTCGGCTCGGTCACAATCCCGCGGCCGCGCTCTACTTGGCCGATTCGGGATACATGAAGGCCGCCTTTGACGCCGTCATGCCGAACGACGACGGGGACGAACGATGCGATTGATCTTGGCCAGCCAATCGCCCCGACGACGTGATTTGCTGCGGATGGCGGGGATTCCGTTTGACGTCCGGCCCGCGGATTGCGACGAAGCGCGCGTGGTGGAACACATGCGCGAACAGACGCCCGACCTCGACGATCGATCGATGGTCGAGCAACTGGCGCTCGCCAAGGCCATGACGGTCGCTCGGCGCCATCCGAACCACGTCATTCTGGCCGCCGACACCGTCGTCACGCTCGACGGAGTCGTGTACGGCAAGCCTGTCGATCCGGACGACGCACGGCGCATGCTTCGAACGCTCGCCGGCAACACGCACATCGTCGACACGGGCGTCGCCATCGTGGCCCCCGATCGCTCCGATGTTTTTTCAAGCGTGTCGCGCGTCACGTTTCGTCCGCGCACCCCGGCGCTCGATCGGCTCATCGATCGTTACGTCGCCACCGGCGATCCGCTCGACAAAGCCGGGGCTTACGGGATCCAAGAACTCGGCGGACTCCTCATCGAACACATCGACGGCGACTTTTTTGCCGTCATGGGCTTGCCGATCGCGGAAGTGTATGCGCGCCTGCAAGCCTACGACATCGAAGGGGTCGAGGGAACGTCCTGTACAATGAACACATCGAGTGAACAGAAAGGGTAGAACCATGGAAACCAAAGTCACCTTTATTTACGACTACAAAAACATTGATATTCCGGAGCCCCTGGTGGATCTGAAGATCGACCTCCGAGGATTCATCGAAACGCAGTGTGAGATGCTGGCGCAAAAGCACAGCAAAATCGAATTGCCGAACGGCCAATCGCCGATCCTCACCGACGACATGGTCAAGGCGGAAGAGCTGCCCGGCGTCGAAACCGTGGAACAGTATCGGGCGGCGCTGGAGCGCGAAGTGCCCCAAGTGATCGTTTCGGAGCAGGCAAACGTCATCGTGATGCACGTTCTGATCCCGCAACTGGTGGAGCGCAGCACGTTCGAAATCAACGACGAAGAAGCCTCGGCCGCCGGTCAAGAGACGCTGGAAGCCTTCGAAAAACAAGCCGAAGAGATCGAGATCTCCGTGGAAGAACTGGGTCGCCGTCAACTCGGGGTGCCGACGCTCGATGAAGGACAGGTGCGCCAACACGTCCTCACCATGGGACGGACCGACTTTCTCTTCCGCGTCCTCGCGAAGGAATACTATCGACGCCAAGGCCAAGTCTATGATCTGGCGGGATACGCCGCGTACGTCAAGGAGCTCGAAGAGATGTCCGACATGACGGAAGACCAGATTCGAGCCATCTTCCCGCCGCACGTTTTCATGAACGAGATGCCGACCCTGGCGATGCTCGATGAATTGACGCGTTGGGTGACGGAGAAGATTCATCTGACGACGGAATAACACGATCGACGGCCTTCCTCGGAAGGTCGTTTTTTCGACGGAGCCCGTGCGTTCGGCGGCCGACCCCTGTGATACAATGACGGCAGAACGCCCGGGTGTAAACACCCGAAGGATTAACTTGGAGGGGAATCATGAGAAAGGTATTGTTGACCGGGTCGCTCGGTCAAATCGGTACGGAATTGACGCTGCATTTCCGAAAGCGTTACGGCGACGACAACGTTGTGGCGTCGGACCTGGTTGTCAAAGATGTTCCCGAGGTGATGGAATCCGGTCCGTTTGAGCAGCTCGATGTGCTGGACGCGCAACGCATCGGGGAGATCTGTGACAAACATCACGTCGACACCGTCATTCATTTGGCCGCGATTCTGTCGGCCGTGGGGGAACAACGTCCGCAATTGGCCTTCAACGTCAACTTAAACGGCTTGTACAATGTCTTGGAAGTGGCGCGCGAGAAGGAACTGACGGTGTTTACGCCCAGTTCGATCGCCGCGTTCGGTGAACAGACCCCGCAAGATCAGACCCCGCAAGATACCATTCAACGTCCCAACACGATTTACGGCGTGACGAAAGTCGCGGGCGAATTGCTCTGCGATTATTACCACACACGCTTCGGCGTCGACACGCGCGGCGTCCGTCTGCCGGGGCTCATTTCCTACAAGGCACTGCCCGGCGGCGGCACGACCGACTACGCCGTCCACATCTACTACGATGCCATCAAAAAAGGCAGCTACACGAGTTACATCGCCGAAGGGACGTACATGGACATGATGTACATGCCCGATTGCCTGAAGGCGTTCACCATGTTGCTGGAGGCCGATCCGGCGCGCTTGCAACATCGCAACGCGTTCAACATTTCGTCGATGAGTTTTGCGCCCGAACATGTCGCGGCCGAGATCAAAAAGCACATCCCGTCGTTTGAGCTCTCGTACGACGTCGACCCCGTTCGCCAGGCGATCGCCGATTCATGGCCGAACTCGATGGACGACTCGTGCGCGCGTGAGGAATGGGGCTGGTCGCCCGATTACGACCTCGCCGCCATGACGTCCGACATGCTCGAACAGTTGAAGAAAAAACTCGGCTGACGGCGTGGCGCCTCGGTCGCCCCAAGATGGGGGCCGTCTCATTCGGGAGGCGGCCCTTTTTATTCGCCGATGATTTTGATGAGAATGCGCTTCGGACGCATGCCGTCGAATTCGCCGTAAAAAATTTGCTCCCACGGGCCGAAATCGAGGCGGCCTTCCGTCACCGCGACGACGACTTCGCGTCCCATCACGCTGCGCTTCAAGTGGGCGTCGGCGTTGTCTTCGTATCCGTTGTGGTCGTATTGCTCGTATGGTTTTTCGGGAGCCAGGCCTTCGAGCCAACGCTCGAAGTCGCGGTGCAGCCCCGATTCGTCGTCATTGATGAAAACGCTGGCGGTGATGTGCATGGCATTGACGAGGCAGAGCCCTTCTTGGATGCCGCTTTCGCGGAGGGCTTCCTGCACCCGGGAAGTGATGTTCACGTAGGCGCGGCGCGTCTTCGTGTTGAGGGTGAGTGTTTTGCGGTAGGAACGCATGGTCGACTCCTTTCGACACGGGGATGTGATGATGTGCGTCGATGATACCAGACGGGGGGGAGCGATGGGGTGAATTTTCTGAAATTGGTTGCGGATCGCCATATTTTACATGTATAATATTAAAGCGTCCGAGGGGGAACGCCTCTTAGTTCTCACGGCCACAATTTGGTTCGGGATGCGTACAATCCAACGATAGAGGCGCGACGGATGGGTAGGCGCGACGAGACCCGGGATCGGGGTGGCGTTGAAGTATCCGTTGCCGAAGGGGAGCGTGCGATCCCGTGCGTTATCTCTGGTAGGTCGGACGAAGGACGATTTACTGTCATGCTTGGCATGAAGCGCTATGCGTTTTTCAAAAGGAAAATGCGAGCGCTTTTATTTTTTGTAAAAAAGCCCGGAGGAGGAAACAAGATGCAAGCAACCATTCGCGTTCGTATCAGTGCCGCCGACGCCCATTACGGCGGCGGACTCGTCGACGGAGCCCACATGTTGAAACTATTTGGGGACGTCGCGACCGAATTATTGATTCGCCGTGACGGAGATGAAGGGCTCTTTCGAGCTTATGACAGCGTCGACTTCTTGGCGCCCGTTCAGGCCGGCGACTTCATCGAAGCCAAAGGCTGGATCACCGACGAAGGCAACAGTTCTCGCCGCATGAAATTTGAAGCATGGAAGATCATCACGCCGCGTCCCGACATCTCGGATTCGGCGGCCGACGTTTTGGAAGAACCTGTTTTGGTCTGTCAAGCGACAGGGACGTGCATCACGCCGAAAGCCAAACAGCGGAAATAAATGCAGAGAGGATACATTATGGACAAAATCATCATCACGGCGGCCATCAGCGGCGCCGAAGTCACGCAAGAAATGAACCCGGCCGTCCCGTACACGGTCGAAGAGTACGTGCGCGAAGCCAAATCGGCGGCCGATGCCGGCGCGGCGATCATCCACTTGCACGCGCGCTGGGACGACGGCACGCCGACCCAAGATCGCGAGCGCTTCCGTCTCATCATGGACGCCATCGCCGAGGCGTGTCCCGACGTCATCATTCAGCCCTCGACGGGCGGGGCGACCGGCATGTCGGCGGACGAGCGGTTGCAACCCACCGAGCTGAATCCCGAAATGGCGAGCCTCGACTGCGGCACGCTGAACTTCGGCGGCGACGAGATCTTCGTCAACACCGAAAACATGATCATCGAATTTGCGGAGCGCATGCGCGAACGCAACATTCGCCCCGAGCTCGAGTGCTTTGAAAAAGGGCACATCGATTTGGCGCTTCGCTTGATCAAGAAGGGCTACATCCAAGGCCCGCACCACTTCAACATCGTCTTGGGCGTCAACGGCGGTGCCGCGGCGACGCCGCGCGACCTGTTGTTCCTCGCGAACTCCCTGCCGCCGGAGGCGACGTTTACCGTCTCGGGCATGGGGCGTCACCAGCTGCCGATGAACGTCATGGCCATGGCCATGGGCGGACATCCTCGCACGGGGTTTGAAGATAACTTGCAATACGCTCGCCGCGTGAACGCGAAGAGCAACGGTGAATTGGTGGCCCGTTTGGTGCGCATCGCGCACGAAATGAACCTCGACGTCGCGACGCCGGATGAGGCGCGCGAAATCCTCCAGCTGCCGCCTCGGCGCTGATCTTTCGAAAGGACGACTTATGAAACAAGGCAACAAATACGGCGCGCATCGCGTGTTGGAACCGAAGGGACTTCTGCCGCAAGCGGCACAAAAAATCGATAACACGATGGAGATCTACGACAATGAGATCTTGGTCGACGTGTCGGCATTGAACATCGACGCCGCAAGCTTCCGTCAGTTGTGGGAAGCGGCCGAGGGCGACGAAGATCGCCTGAAAGAGAGCATCATCGCGATCGTGAACGAGCGCGGAAAAATGCAAAACCCGGTGACGGGCTCGGGCGGCATGCTGATGGGTTCGATCGCGGAGATCGGGCCGGCGTTGAAAGATCGCGATCTCAAGGTCGGCGATCGCATCGCCACCCTCGTGTCGCTCTCGCTCACGCCGCTGAAGATCGAAGCGATCACGGGCGTGTACCCCGAGATCGAACGCGTCGAAGTCAAGGGGCAGGCCATTTTGTTTGAAAGCGGCATCTATGCGAAATTGCCCGACGACATGAGTGAAAACCTCGCGTTGGCGGTGTTGGACGTCGCCGGTGCGCCGGCCCAAACGGCCAAAATCGTCAAGCCGGGCGACAGCGTTCTTATTCTGGGCGCGGGCGGCAAGAGCGGCATGCTCTGCGGTTACGAAGCCATGAAACGCGTCGGTCCGTGCGGCAACGTCGTCGGCATGAGCCGCAACGATCGCCATAAAGCGAAGATGCTGGACAACGGGCTTTTGCACAAATACTTCGTGGCGGACGCGCAGAACCCGATGGAGGTGTTGGAAGGCGCGTTGGCGGCCAATGACGGCCGAGAGTACGACGTCGTCATCAATGTCGTCAACATCGACGGGACCGAGATGTCGTCGATCCTGCCCTGTCGCGAAGGCGGCCTCGTGTATTTCTTCAGCATGGCCACGAGCTTCACGCGCGCCGCGTTGGGCGCCGAGGGCGTCGGCAAAGACGTCACCATGATCGTCGGCAACGGTTACACGAAAAATCACGCGGAGTTTTCGATTCAGGAGCTGCGCGAGAGCGAGGCTTTGAAAAAGATTTTCGAGACGCAATACGTATAAACGGATCCGCTCAAACGCGATCGATGAAAGAAAGAGGAGAGAGCGATGAGAGCAGAAGACAAATACGTAAACACGATGGGCCGCGCACGTCGGGAACACCTGTTTCCCGACGTCCCCGATGAAGATTGGAATCAGTGGTCGTGGCAGGTGAAACACCGCATCACCACGCTGGACGAGCTTCAGCGATTGATTCCGATGACGGACGAAGAGGTCGAGGGCGCGCGCTTGGCGTTGGAAAAATTTCGCATGGCGATCACGCCCTATTACTTGACGTTGATCGATCCCGACGATCCGAACGATCCGATTCGCAAACAGGCGGTCCCGACGATCCATGAGACGGAACTGGCGAAGGAAGACCTGGACGATCCGCTGGAAGAAGACGGCGATTCGCCCGTGTTCGGCTTGACGCATCGGTACCCCGACCGCGTCTTGTTTCTGATCACGGACATGTGCTCGATGTATTGTCGGCACTGCACGCGCCGCCGGCTCGCCGGCGAGCGCGACGGCGCGCGGAGCCTCGAAGAAATCGATGCCTGCATCGACTACATCCGCGAGCACCCGCTCGTCCGCGACGTCTTGTTGTCCGGCGGCGACGCGCTCCTGATGAGCGACGACCGCTTGGAATACATCTTGAAAGAACTCCGCGCGATTGAGCACGTCGAGATCATTCGCTTGGGCACCCGGACGCCCGTCGTGATGCCGCAGCGCATCACCCCGGAACTGTGTGCGATGCTCAAGCGCTACGAGCCCGTGTGGGTGAACATGCAGTTCAACCATCCGAATGAAATCACGCCGGAGAGCCGCGCGGCTTGCGCGCGCATGGCCGACGCCGGGATTCCGTTGGGCAACCAATCGGTCCTGATGCGCGGCATCAATGACTGCGTGCACGTTATGCGCCGGCTGGTGAACGGCCTCGCGTGGATTCGCGTGCGTCCGTACTACATCTATCAATGCGACCTGTCGGTGGGCATCTCGCACTTCCGTACATCCGTGTCGAAAGGCATCGAGATCATGGAAGGCCTGCGCGGTCACACGTCGGGCTTTTGCGTTCCGACGTTTGTTGTCGACGCGCCGGGCGGCGGCGGGAAGATCCCCGTCATGCCGAATTACCTGATTTCGCAGAGCCCGACCAAGGTCGTGCTGCGGAACTACGAAGGCGTCATCACGACGTACACGGAGCCCGTGATCCGCGACGACACGCCGTGCCAATGCCCGGTCTGTCGCGGCGAGCAGAAGATCAAGATGATCGGCGTGTCGGGGCTTTTGGAAGGGCAAGAACCTTCGATCGAACCGGAGGTGCTCTTGCGCAAGATCAAAGTCGAAGACGACGTCGAGTATGCCTAGATGATGAAGCGGCGCACCACAGACGCGATCGATTGGGTCGACGCGCTCGGGCTCATGACGCGGCGTTCGCTTGCGATCATCGGCACGGGCAAAAATGCCGGCAAAACGACGGTCTTGAACCATCTTTTGGCCGCCTGTGCGGAGCTCGCCTTGCCGAGGCCGTTGGCGCTCACGTCGATCGGCCGTGACGGCGAAGACGAAGACATCGTCACCGGCGGCGTCAAGCCGCGGATCTTCGTGCAACCGTCGACCCTGATTGCGACGGCGCGCGACGCCCTCGTGCGTTGCGATGCCGGGTTGGAAGTGTTGGCGTTGACCAAGATCTTGACGGCGGCGGGCGAAGTGGTGCTCGCACGTGCGCGGACGGCGGGCTACGTCGAATTGGCCGGTCCGTCGATCGCTCCCGAACTGACCCGCTGCGAGCGCTTATGTCGCGAAATCGAACCCGACGGCCTGTTCCTCGTGGACGGCGCGCTGTCGCGTCAGTCGCCCGCCGGCGGAGGGTTGACGGAGGCGGCGATCCTGGTGGCCGGCATGGCCAACGCCGGATCCATGGACGCATTGGCCGAACGCACCGCCGAAATGATGGCGCTGTTGACGCTGCCGGCCGTCGCGGACCCGTTGCGCACGCGGCTGACGGCATCCCTGGAGGCCATGGCGGATGCGCGCGTCGTCGCGGTGAACGCCGACGGCGAGATCCGCGCCGTGCACGCATTGCCGTCGCTCGTCGGTCACGGTGATCACATCGCCTCGTTGGTCGAAGCGGGCGATCGCGCCCTGTTGTTGGCCGGGGCCGTCACCGATACGTTGATCGATCGACTGTTGACGAACCGTGCGCTGGCCGACATGACGCTTATCGCGGAAGACGGCACGCGGTTCTTTGTGACCACGAAACGCCTCAGGCGCTTGCGCCGTCGGCGGGTGACCCTCAACGTGTTGCACCCGTTGGAGGTGCCGTTGGTGGCCGTCAATCCGATGCGGCGTGACGGCAGCGTGGCGGACGGGGATCGATTGGCAGACGCCGTCGGTTCGGTCATCGACCGACCGGTGGTCAACCTCGGTCCGGCGCTTGTGTGAGAGAAAGGCGGCCACGATGTTGATCGTCCGACAAGAAGATCGCGCCCGGCTGGGCCTCGACGACGCGCTGGAAGCGTGCCGTTGTCATTCGCCGCAAGGGCGGCGCTTGAAGATGGCGCGCCGTTTCCACGGCCCCGACGATCGGGCGGCGTTGGAAGCGACGTTCGATGCGATCGAGCGTCTGGTCGTGTGGGTCGTGAACGCGCCCCGCGATGTTCGGCGGGTCGCGGGCATTTTGTCGCATTTCCGCGACGTGCATCAGACCGTGACGGGGCTGTCCGAAGGTCGTCTGCTCGATGTCACCGAGTTGTTTGAAATCAAACAGGCCTTAAAGCTTTTCCGACAATTGCGCGAACACGACCGGTTGTTGGCCGACGCGGGGGTGACGCTGACGCCGTTGGAGGCGGCCGAAGCGACCTTGGATCCCTCGGGCGTCGGAACGCAAGGATTTTATGTGTACGATCAATATTCCCCGGAACTGAGCGCGCTGCGGGCCGACCGGTCGCGCATCGAACGCGCCATGGCCAAGGCCGACGCGGCGCTGCGCGCCGAACTCTTGGACGAGCGCGCACGCCTGATCGAAGCGGAAGACGCAGAAGAGACGCGGGTGCGCGGGGCGATTTGCGAGACGTTACGTCCCTTCGCGGAGACGATGTCGGAGAATTTCCGCGCCGTCGGGATTTTGGACTTCCGACTTGCGCGGGCCGTGTTGGCGGTTGAGTGGAAGGCGCCGAGGCCGCGCATCCTCGCCACGGGGGAACCGTGCGTTCTGGAAGCGTGTTGGCACCCCGTGATCGCCGATGCGCTGGAAGCGCGGGGCGCGACGTATGCGCGCCAAACCATGACGCTTCCGCAGGGCACGACGGTCTTGTCGGGACCCAACATGGGCGGCAAGAGCGTGACCCTGAAAGCGGTGACGCTCGCCTTGACCTTGATTCACATGGGGTATTTCCCGCCCGCGGCGTCGGCCGAAACGCCCTTGTTCGATTTCATCAGCTATGCGTCCGATCACGTCGATACGACGCGCAAGGGATTGTCATCGTTCGGCGCCGAGGTGGTGCGCATGCGCGACGACGCGACGCGGGCCAAACGATCGCCCGGGCTGGTCGTCATGGATGAACCGTGCCGTGGGACCAACCCCGAAGAAGCGACCGCCCTGATCGCGGCGATTTGTCGATTTTATGCGCGGCAATCGGGGTCGCTTCTCGTGGCGACGCATTACAGGACGCCCGCGGGCGATCGCATTCAGCACGTGCGCATTCGCGGCATTCGGTTGGAGGAAGCGCTCGCCGAAGCGCGTACAGACCAAGGCGGCGAACGGTCGGACGAAGCGGCCATTCGGCATATTGAACACATGATGGATTACACGTTGGACGTCGTCGACGGGGCGCATCCGGTGCCGACCGACGCCATTCGCATCGCGACCTGGCTCGGACTCGACGAGGACATCCTCGACCTCATCGAACGTCCATCGAAAGATGATAAGGAGGCGTCATGGCAGAACTGAGACTGGATTGGGATAAAGTTCGCCGTGCCCGCAACGCCGCGTCGGCCATCGCCGACGACGTCGTGGACGCGCTGGACCGCTACACCACGGTGACCGTGGAACGGTCGATCGCGCGATTGTTCGGCGTGGACGGCGTCGACGAGCTCGACGTGCCGTTGCCCAACGTACTGGTGGATCATTTGCACGAACGGGGCGTGTTGGGCCAGGGGGTTGCCTACTGGCTGGCGCAAGGATCGATGGGCACGGGGCTTTCGCCCCAGGCCATCGCCGAGGGCGTGGCCCGCGGCGAGATTGATCTCGCGCGTTGGGAAACCCGCGATCCCTTCGAATGTCGATTGTGGGCCGAACAACGCGTGCCTCGGGCGATGGAGAAAATTCGCGCCAATCGGCGCGCACGCGATGCGAAGATCAAGGCATTCGGCGAACGGCCGAGTCCCTTGCTGTATGCGATCGTCGCGACGGGTAACATCTACGAAGACATCACGCAAGCGAAAGCGTGCGCGCGGCAGGGGGCCGACGTCATCGCCGTCATTCGGACGACGGGACAGAGCCTCTTGGACTACGTCCCGTACGGGCCGACGACCGAAGGGTTCGGCGGCACCATGGCCACGCAGGAAAACTTCCGTTTGATGCGGCGCGCTTTGGACGAGGTCGGCGACGAATTGGGCCGCTACGTGCGGTTGTGCAATTACTGTTCCGGTCTGTGCATGCCGGAGATTGCGGTGATGGGCGCCTTGGAGCGCTTGGACGTCATGTTGAACGACGCGCTGTACGGCATTCTGTTCCGCGACATCAACATGCGTCGGACGCTGATCGATCAGAGTTTTTCACGCATGGTGAACGGCGCGGCCGGCATCATCATCAACACGGGCGAGGATAACTACTTGACGACGTCCGACGCTTGGGAAGAGGGGCATACCGTCTTGGCGTCGCAGTTCATCAACGAGCAATTCGCCCTGCGTGCCGGCATGCCGGAAGCCCAGATGGGACTCGGCCATGCCTTCGAGATGGACCCCCACATCCCCAATTCGTTTGCGTACGAATTTGCGCAGGCACAGATGGCGCGCCAGATTTTCCCCGATGCGCCGTTAAAGTACATGCCGCCGACCAAACATATGACGGGGAACATCTTCATGGGCCACATTCAGGACGCGCTCTTCAACATGGTCACCGTATTGACGCATCAACGCATTTTGTTGCTCGGCATGATGACCGAGGCGATTCACACGCCGCACATGTCCGACCGCGCCCACGCCATCGAGAATGCGCAGTACATTCGCCGCGCCATGGCCGACTTTGCCGACGACATCGAGATCAAAGAAGGCGGCATCATGGAGCGCCGCGCCGAAGACGTCTTGACGCGCGCCGTCACGTTGTTGGAGACGATCCAACGCGACGGCATGTTCAATGCGATCGAGGCCGGTGAATTCGCGGGCATCAAGCGTCGGCGCGACGGCGGCAAAGGGCTCGACGGCGTCATCTTGAAAGGGGAGCATTACGACAATCCGTTCGTGGAACCCCTGTTGGCCGACGCGAGAGGAGGTGGCGCATGAGCGACGCACCGAACAACCTCGACAACACCTTGGATCTGACTCGTCTCAAACCGTACGGCGACACCATGAACGACGGGCGCATTCAGCTGGGCTTCACGCTGCCCGTGCCGGACGGGGAGCGTGCCGTCGAAGCCGCGCGACAGATCGTGCACTCGATGGGGCTCGACGAGCCGTTGATCGCGTGGCATGAACCGTTGGACGAATCGTTTACCTATTTTGTGGCCTACGGTTCGCTTCGAAAGGGCATCGATTATACGACCATTCAAGTCCAATCGGTCGATGTCCACGTCATGTCGATGGACGAGACGAACGATTTCATCCGCGACCATTTCGGACGCAAATTGCGCGTCATCGGGGCGAGCACCGGCACCGACGCCCACACGGTCGGCATCGACGCCATCATGAACATGAAGGGGTATGCCGGGCATTACGGTCTCGAACGGTACGAGATGATGGAAGCCTTGAATCTCGGCAGCCAAGTGACGAACGAAGACTTCATTCGCGAGGCCGTTGCCTTCGATGCCGACGTGCTCTTGGTGTCACAAACCGTCACCCAAAAGGACGTTCACATAAGAAACATTACGGAGCTCGTCGAGCTTCTGGAAGCCGAGTCGTTGCGCTCCCGCTTCCTTTTGATCATCGGCGGCCCGCGCATTACGCATGAACTTGCCAAAGAGCTCGGCTGCGACGCCGGCTTCGGTCCCGGCAAATATGCCGACGATGTCGCAAGCTACATCGTGACCGAACTGGCCGAGCGCCGAGAACTGCAACCCTAAGCGAAGGAAAGGATGAAAGAAACCATGAGAGAAATGCTATGGCGCCCCTCCGAGGAGCGCGTCAATGCCTCCGTTATGAAGGCGTTTGAGGATCACCTGCACGAACGGCGCGGGCTGTCGTTTGAAGGCTATCGGGAATTGCACCGCTGGAGCGTGGAACATCCGGAGATGTTCTGGGACGAACTCTGGCGATTCCTCGACATTCGGACGTCCAAACCGTACGACCGCGTCGTCGACGACATCCGAAAATTCCCCGGTGCCAACTGGTTCCCCGGCGCCGAACTCAACTACGCCGAAAACATGCTGCGCGATCGCGACGACGACACGACGGCGATGATTTTCCGCGGTGAAAATCACACGCGTCGCACCTTGTCGTGGCACGACGTGCGCGATCAGATCGAGCGTCTGGCGACCGCCTTGCGCGACATCGGCATTCAACCGGGCGACACCATCGCCGCCTACATGCCGAACATGCCGGAGACGATCATCGCGATGCTCGCGTCGTCCGCCGTCGGGGCGGTCTGGTGTTCGTGCGCGACCGACATCGGCGCCGACGCCGCCATCGATCGGTTGGGGCAAGTTGAGCCGAAGGTGCTCTTCACGGTCGACGGCTACACTTACAAAGGGCGGGAATTTGACGTCACCGCCCGCGCCAAAGACGTCGCGGCCGGCATCCCTTCGCTGGAGCACATCGTGCTCGCCCATTACGCGGGCGACGCCCTGCGGGTGGCCACGCTGCCGAACGCCAAAACGTGGGACGACTTCCTCGCCGATGACGTGCCGACGCCGTTTGTCTACGAACAGCTGCCGGCCGGGCATCCGCTCGTCGTCATGTTCTCGTCCGGCACCACCGGCAAACCGAAATGCATGGTGCAGTCGCAGGCGGGCCTCCTGATCAACCAATTGAAAGAGATCGCCCTCCATCACGACATCACGGACAAAGACCGCATGCTCTACATCACGACGTGCTCGTGGATGATGTGGAACTGGATGCTCGCCGCGCTGGGTGTCGGGTGCTCGCTCGTCTTGTTTGACGGCAATCCGTCGTACCCCGATGCGTCGCACATCTGGAAGATCCTCGAAGAAGAAGAGGTCACGTGCTTCGGCCTGTCCGCCAGTTACATCCATGCCCTGATGGCCGCCGGATTCGTGCCGAAAGATCACGCCGACTTGAAGGCCTTGAGAAATATCTCCCAGACGGGATCGGCGCTGTCGGACGCGGGCTTCCACTACGTCTACGACAAAATCAAACGCGATTTGCATTTCTGCTCCATCGCCGGCGGCACGGACATCAACGGCTGCTTCTGCATCGGCAACCCCTTGGAAGCCGTGTACAGCAATGAGTTGCAGGGGCCCGGACTCGGCGAAGAGATCGCGGCGTTCAACGACGCGGGCGAACCGGTGTTCGACGAACAAGGGGAGCTCGTCTGTCTCACCCCGATCCCGCCGATGCCGATTTATTTCTGGAACGACCCCGACGGCGAGCGTTACCACGACGCCTACTTCACCGTGTTCCCCGGCGTGTGGCGCCACGGCGACTACGTCGAGTTCCACTCCGACACGGGCGGCGTGACGTATTACGGTCGCTCCGACTCGATCTTGAAACCGTCGGGCGTTCGTATCGGCACGTCCGAGATCTACGCGCAGGTTCAGAAAGTGGATGCCGTCCAAGATTCGCTCGCCATCGGTCAGCAGTACGAGGGCGACGAGCGCGTCATCTTGTTTGTTCAGATGAAGCCGGGTCATGAGCTGACGCCGGAAGTGGCGAAAGAAATTCGCACGACGCTTCGCAAGAACGCGTCGCCGCGTCACGTCCCGAAACTCATCGTGGAGACGGCCGACATCCCGCGCACGCTCAACGGCAAAGTGGTGGAGAGCGCCGTGACCAACATTTTGCACCATCGCAAGGTGACGAACCGCGATGCGCTCCAAAACCCGGAAATTCTCGACTACTTTGAGTCGATTCGCCCGCTGCTCGAGTCGCCGCCGGAAGCCATGGCCGCGTCCGGGCGCGTCTTTTAGAGAGGAGTTCTCATGAAGGTATTTGTCGCCGGTTGCGGCACGATGGGATCGGGCATCGCCCAGACGTTTGCGGTGCACGGTCACGACGTGGTGATGTTTGATCAGACGATGGACTTTGTCGATCGCGGCCACGGCATGTTGGAACGTCAGCTGCGCCGTCAAGAACAAAAAGGACGGATGCGTGCGGAGGACGTCGAACAGACGCTCGCCCGCCTGACGAAATCGGTCGATCTCCGGGATGCCGCCGAGGCGGACCTCGTGATCGAAGCGATCTTTGAGGACATGCACGCGAAGCGTGAGCTCTTGACGGGGCTCGATGCCGTCTGTCCCCCCGAATGCATCTTCGGTTCGAACACATCATCGCTCTCCATCACGGAGATGGCGCAGGGCTTGAACCACGAGGCCAACGTCGTCGGGATTCATTTTTTTAACCCCGCGCCCGTCATGAAACTCGTCGAGCTGATTCGCGGCGCCGCGACCTCCGACGCCACCCTGGAGCGCGCGCAAGCGATCGCGGAGGCCATCGGCAAAGAACCGGTGATCTGCCGCGAAAGTCCGGGGTTCATCGTCAACCGCGTCTTGATCCCCATGATCAACGAGGCCGTCCACTTGCTCGACACCGGCGTGGCCCGGCGTGAAGACATCGACACGGCCATGCGCCTCGGGGCCAACCACCCGATGGGGCCGTTGCAACTGGCCGATTTCATCGGCATCGACATCGTCTTAAACATCATGGAGACCCTGTTCAACGAGACGGGCGATCCGAAATACCGCCCGAGCCTTTTGCTGAAACAAATGGTCCGAGCGGGGAAGCTCGGCCGCAAATCGGGCGAAGGCTTTTACCCGTACAACGCGTAAGCACATCACGATAGAAAAGGAGTCGTCGCGGGCGATCCCGCGCAAAAACATTATGAAAGATATCGTCATTTTAGGAGCATGCCGCACGGCCGTCGGAAGTTTCGGCGGCGCACTGAAGAACACCCCCGTCATCCATCTGGGTGAAATCGTCATCCGCGAAGCGATCCGGCGCGCGGGCATCCGGCCCGAAGACGTCGACGAAGTCCTGATGGGCTGCGTCCTGCCGGCCGGTCTCGGTCAGAACCCGGCCCGCCAAGCCTCGATCGCGGCGGGCGTTCCCGACGCGGTGCCGGCGAGCACCCTCAACACGGTCTGCGGCTCCGGCCTCAAGACCGTCAATCTGGCCGCGGCCCTGATTCGCAACGGCGATGCCGATGTCGTCGTCGCCGGCGGCATGGAAAACATGTCGGCCGCCCCGTTCCTGTTGGACAAAGCGCGCTACGGCTATCGCATGGGCAACGGCACGCTCGTGGACAGCATGATCAAAGACGGCCTTTGGGACGCGTTCGGTGATTACCACATGGGCATCACGGCCGAAAACGTCGCGGAAAAATACCACGTCACGCGCGAAGATCAGGATCAATTTGCCTACGAGAGCCAGATGAAGGTGAAGAAGGCGCAGGAGACGGGGCGTTTCGACGACGAGATTATTCCGGTGCACATTAAAGAGCGCAAACGCGAGTTTGACTTTGACGTCGACGAACATCCGCGCAACGACACGTCGCTCGAAGTGCTCGCGAAGCTTCGCACGGCCTTCAAAAAAGACGGCACCGTGACGGCCGGCAATGCGTCGGGCATCAACGACGGCGCCGCCGCCGTCGTCGTCATGAGCCGTGAAAAATGCGAGGCGCTCGGCCTGCAACCCATGGCCACGCTCCGCGCCGGCGTGACGGTCGGGCTCGACCCCGCGTACATGGGCATGGGCCCTTACTACGCGACGAAGAAAATTTTGGACGTGACGGGCCTCACCCTCGACGACATCGATCTGTTCGAATACAACGAGGCGTTTGCGGCCCAAGCCGTCGCCGTCGTGCGTGAGCTCGGCGTGAATCCCGATCTCGTGAACGTCAACGGCGGTGCGATCGCTCTGGGGCACCCCGTCGGTGCGTCCGGCGCCCGCATCCTCGTGACCTTGCTCCATGAGATGGAGAAGCGCGACGTGAAACGCGGCCTCGCGTCGTTGTGCGTGGGCGGCGGCATGGGCGTCGCGGTGATCGTGGAGCGCTAGGGGGCCCTCGTGGATTTCATTCAAATTGAACGGAAAAATGACATCGCCCTGCTGACGATCGACCGACCGGAGGCGCTCAACGCGCTGAATCGCGTCGTCCTCGAAGCCCTGTCGGAGGCGCTCGAACAGCTCGCGGAAACGCCCATTCGCGCCCTCATCATCACGGGGGCGGGCGACCGCGCGTTCGTCGCGGGCGCCGACGTCGCGGAGATGGCGACCTTTACGCCGGAGGAAGCGGCCGCGTTCGGTCGCTTCGGCAATGACGTGATGACCCGAGTGGCGCGTTTCCCCGCGCCCGTCATCGCGGCCGTGCACGGCTACGCCCTGGGCGGCGGCTTTGAACTCGCGTTGGCGGCCGATATCGCGATCGCCTCCGACCTCGCACGGTTTGCGTTCCCGGAGACGGGGCTCGGCATCACGCCGGGCTTCGGCGGGACGCAACGTCTCGCGCGTCGGATCGGCCCGATGGCGGCGTCGGAACTGATCTACACCGGCCGCCGGATCAAGGCCGACGAAGCGAAGGCGCTGGGCATCGTTTTGGACGTCGTCGACGCCGACGACCTGATGGATCGCGCATGGACGCTGGCCGAGGCGGTGGCGAACAACGCGCCGATCGCGGTTCGACGCGCCAAGCGCGCTTTGAACGAAGGTCTGGACGGCACGCTCGACGAAGGCATCGCGTTGGAGGTCGAACAATTCGGCGCGTGTTTTTCGACCGAAGATCAAACAAACGCCATGCGGGCGTTCGTCAACAAAGAAAAAGCGCCGCCGTTTAAAGGGCGCTGAGCCTCCGTTTCGGCGAACGGCGAGATCCCGAGACGCGCCGTTCGCCGAGGACGCGCAAACCTTGCTATAATAAGATATTCAGATACCGACAGACGCCCGCGTTTGGCCGTGTCCCCGCGAGGGGCGCCGAGACGCGCATAGAAAGGATTCGCTCGACGCGAGAGGCATCGATGAAACATCAATTAAACGCAAAACGAATTAAACGCCACATGCTCAGAACGTATGAATTCTGGCAAATCGATGAACGGTTTTTGGTCATCGCTCCCGATCAAAAGATTCGGGAGATCGAGGGACTCGAAAAGGTTCCCGAAAGCGATGTCGGCTACCTGGCTTACGCATACCTCGATGAAACGATGCGCGTGGCCTTCTTGGGCGCGTGCGATCCCGAGGACGATACGTATGCATGGTTCGACGAGGAGCGCGTGTTCGTGGCCCCCGCGGACCTCATGCCGAACGTGCTCGTCCGCCCAGTCAAGCCGACGCGTGAGCTCACCTCGCATCCGTTCGTGGCGTCCGTCTTGGCCGAGCACGCGCAAGACGCCTTGCGTCGAAGCACGCTCGCGCTCCGCTCGCTCGATCCGTTGCGCGATCCGCGGCGGCCCATGGTGCTCACGGCCTGCTTTATCCGCGATGAACGCCGTCGTTCCAAGGAATACAAAGAGATGGCCGGCGACTATGAAGCGGCATACCGGAAGGCCGTCGAGGCGGCCGGAGCGGATGCCGATGAAGACGACATCGACGTCCAAGGCGCCGAAAAACCGGAGGTCGGCGAGGAGCTCGTCAACTTCATTCCGATCCGCGATCTGGTGCCGGCGAACCATAACTCGTGGCGCGCCACGCTCATGCGGAACCTCCCCGGGACGAAACGTGCCCGTCGGGAAGAGGACGTCGGCATCGCCATGGTCACGTTGGACGTGGGCGAAGACGAACAGGCGACGATGTTGCAGATCGACTTGGATCTGCCCGTCGAACCTTCGGACATTCACGTCGCGTTATCGAAGCCGAAACGTCTCCCGTGGCGTCTGGCCTACGACTTGAAATGCAGCTCGTGTGATTATCGGCACACGTTCTACCTCGGCCGACACGGCGAAGACAGTCTGTTGTTCGGCGAAATTTTGGACACCATTCGCGAGGGCAAGGTCGACCCCTTGATCTTGATCGAGCTGGTCCAGCGCGACGACGGCGAACTCGACTTTTCGCGGGAACTCTATCGCTGTCGGTCATGCGGTTACCTCGATGTGAAGCACCGTTTGCGCCTCACGACCCCGGACGAACGCACGATTCCCGAGACGTACAATTGTCCTTCCTGCGGCGAACGCATGGCGTTCATGAAGCGCAATCACATCGCCTCGATCGACTGTCCCGAGTGCCGCGAACCGCTGCGGTTGATGAATGAAAAGATATGGGCCGGCGTTCCCGACGCCCAGATTCCGGAAGAAGCGGATGAGGCATGACAGAACCCACAGGGCATGATTCCGAACGAGCGCTCGTCGACTTTGTCGCGGCGCTCGTCGCTTTATCGAGCGAAAATCCGCCCGGCAACGAGTGCGTGGTCGAGCGCGCCGTCATCGACTTTGCGCGACGCGAACGCCTGGCGTATGAACGCGTGCCCGTCACCGAGACGCGCGCCAATCTCGTGGTGCGGATCCCGGGGCGAAGCGCCGCGCGGCCGTTGGCGTTCACGGGTCACATGGACGTGGTCCCGGTCGGCCCCGTCGAACGTGACGCGTGGCACACCGATCCCTACGTGCCGACACGCCGGGGACGTCGTCTGTACGGCCGCGGCGCGGCCGACATGAAGGGGGGCCTGGCCGCGATGCTGTGGGCCGCCGCCGCGATGACGCGTGGCGACATCACGCCGCCCCAAGACGTATACCTCCTCATCACGTGCGACGAGGAAAACACGATGCGCGGCTCGCGCACCTTGCTCACGCATCCGGCCATGTCGAAGATTCGCGATCTCGTGGTCGGTGAACCGACCGGCATGACGCTTTGCCGTGTCTCGCGCGGGCGCACGTACGCCGACGTCACGCTGCACGGGAAAACGGCGCACGGCTCGCGTCCCGGCACGGGAACGAACGCCATCGACGTCATGGTCGATGTCGTCGAAGCCCTTCGGCACACGGCCTATGCGACTCACTGGCAACCGTTGGCGACCGCGGCCGGTTGTCCGCCGGACATCGTGCCGGATCGCTGTACCGTGCGGCTCGACTGCCGCCTGGCGCCGCACGAGACGACCGAAGAGAGGCTTTGCGAACTCACGGACACGCTGGATCGGATGGCACGCCCTCACGGCTACGACGTGTGCGTCATCGATCGGCGGGAACCCTGGACGACGCCCGCCGATCATCCGCTCGTCCGAGCGGTCGGTCGATACGGGCCCGTCACCGAGACCGTGTTTACGGGCAGCACCGACGCGAATGTGCTCGCCGAAGCGGGGATGGCCCCGATCATCATCGGTCCGGGCGAGTTGGACGTCGTCCATCAGGCGAATGAATTTGTGGATCTCGACGACGTCGTTCGGGCGTTCCGATTGTACCGCGCCCTCATGGTCGACGGCGTCGAAGATCGTCGGCAGGAAGGATCCTTTTACGGTAAGATAGAGGCATAGAAAGCAACAGACGTCGGGGAGGGGAGCCATGGATTCCGCGTATTACCTGAAGCAGTTGGAAGAGGAACTGGTGGTCGCGCTCGGCTGTACGGAGCCGGTCGCCGTCGCCTATGCGGCCGCGCTGGCGAGAAAAGAAGCGGGGGACGGCCCCGTGCGATCCATCACCTTGCGGGCGAGCGTCAACATTTATAAAAATGCGATGGGGGTGTACATTCCCGGCACCCACGACATGGGCGTCCCCATGGCGGCGGCGCTGGGTGCGTTGGCGGGTCACCCGGATCGCGGTCTCCAAGTCTTGGAAGGCATCACGCCCGAGGACGTCGAAGCGGCCCGTGCATTTTGCGATGACGGCCAATGCCACATCGACACCGCCCCCGAAGGCACGCCCGCCTTGTACATCGAAGTGTACGTTGCCACCGATCGGCATACGGGGCACGCGATCATCGCGTGGAAGCACGATCTGATCATGGAGCTCGGATGCGACGAGACCGTCACCTTTCAAAACGACACCACCCACATCCAAGAGATGGGAGAATCCATCACGCCGGACGATTTGCGTGACATCCACCGCTTTGCGACGACCGTCGATCTCGACGATTTGGACATCATTCGTCAGGCGATCGCCCTGAACGATGCCATCGCTCGGGAGGGCATGGCGCACAATCACGGCCTCGAAGTCGGGCGTGCCATCGCCGAATCGAACGACATCGCCGATGCGCCGTGCGACGCCCGGAACTGTTCGCTTGCCGACCATTGCGCCGCGTGGACCGCAGCCGCGTCCGACGCGCGCATGGCGGGGGTGCCGCTCCCGGCCATGAGCAATTCCGGCAGCGGCAATCAGGGCATCACCGTGACCGTGTGCGTCACTTCGGCGGCCCGTTACCTCGGCAGCTCGGAGGAAGCGCTCCTGCGTGCACAGACCTTGAGTCAATTGGTGGCGATTCACGTGAAAAAGAGTTTCGGACGTCTGTCGCCGCTGTGCGGTGCGACCGCCGCCGGGATCGGGGCATCCGCCGGCATCGTCATGTTGATGGGCGGCGGCATCGAAGAGATCATCGCCGCGGTGCAAAACATGTTCGGGACATTGACCGGGATGATTTGCGACGGCGCGAAACTCGGGTGCTCGCTGAAAATTTCGGCGTGTGTGTATGCGGCCGTGCAGTCGGCTCTGGTCGCCATGCGCGGCAAATCGATCCGCGACACGGACGGCGTCATTGAGGCGGACGTCGAGCACACGATTCGCAACATCGGGCGCATTTCGAAAGAGGGCATGACCCACATGGACGATCTGTTGCTGAACATCATGCTCAATAAACATCAAAATACGTCTTGCTAGCGTTGATTGGACGCTGGCAAGCGTTCCGTTTCATGGTATAATGCGTGACGTACGTGAACCGCGGGTGTAGTTCAATGGCAGAACATTAGCTTCCCAAGCTAAATACGGGGGTTCGATTCCCCTCACCCGCTCCACTTCATTCCCAACACAAGCGAAGGATCACGGAGCCACGCCGCGCGGGGTGCGAACACGCGCGCGAATAAGGAAGGAATCCACATGAGTTTGAACCAAACGCCCGCGGGCGAACGTCTTCACATCGCGTTCTTCGGTCGAAGGAACGCCGGCAAATCGTCGGTCTTGAATGCCGTGACGGATCAGGACCTCGCCGTCGTGTCCGACGTCAAGGGGACGACGACCGATCCCGTCTACAAAGCGATGGAGCTCCTCCCGATCGGACCCGTCATGATGATCGACACGCCCGGACTCGACGACGATACGGAGCTCGGTCGGCAGCGCGTGAAAAAAGCGCAGCAAGTGCTCGACAAGACCGATGTCGCGGTCCTCGTCGTCGATGCGACCGAAGGCCTCAGCGCGTTTGACCGCGAACTCATCGATCTCCTTCAAAAAAAAGAGATCCCGTACCTCATCGTCTACAACAAGTCGGACATCACGGCCGAACCGCCGAAACTCCGAGCCAACGAACTGTCGGTCAGCGCCGTGACGAAGGAGGGGGTCGAAGAGCTCAAACAGCGACTGGCCGCGCTGGGTCCCACGTCGACGCACAACGCGCCCATCGTCAGCGACTTGGTTGAGCCGTGCGACGTGGTCGTGCTCGTCACCCCCATCGATGCCTCGGCGCCCAAAGGCCGACTGATTCTCCCGCAACAGCAGACGATTCGCGAACTCCTCGATCGCCATGCGATCACCGTCGTCACCCAAGTCGACGAACTGGCCTCCGTGTTGGAAAAACTGCGGCAACCGCCGAAGCTTGTCATCACCGACAGCCAGGCGTTCAAAGCGGTGGATCGGATCACGCCCCCTGACATCCCGCTGACCTCGTTTTCCATCCTCATGGCACGCCATAAGGGGCTCCTCGAGATGGCCGCGGAGGGCATCGCGCATATCGATGAACTCCGGGACGGCGACCGCATCCTCATCGCGGAGGGGTGCACCCATCACCGTCAGTGCGAGGACATCGGCACCGTCAAGATTCCCCGATGGTTGAAGACGTACACCCAAAAGGACCTGATCATCGAAACATCCACCGGGCGCGAGTTCCCCGACGATCTCGAAAAGTACGCTCTGGTCATCCACTGCGGCGGCTGCATGCTCAATCCGAAAGAGGTGCTCGCCCGCATGCAACGCGCCCATCGGCAGAACATTCCGGTGACGAATTTCGGCCTCGCGATCGCTTTCATGCACGGCATTCTCGAGCGAAGCCTCGGCGTCTTTCCCGACCTGAAAGCGCGCCTCTTTACACACGATACATCGACGGAATAAGGCTTTGACAAAATCCGTCATCCTATGTATGATGGGCAAGCAACTCAAAACAACGCCTTTTTAGCTCAGTAGGTAGAGCGCATCCATGGTAAGGATGAGGTCGCCGGTTCGATTCCGGCAAAAGGCTCCACAACTCCGTCGTGGGATGCCCCGCGGCGGGGTTGTTTTTTGCCTTGCGGAGCATCGCAGAGGCGCGGAACAAGACATGAAAATTAAGCCGCGTTGTGTCACGACAGTTCCCGCAATATCTCGAGAATCGTTTATATTGGTCAACGGGTTCGCTCAAGGAACCGCTTTCGGGAGGGTATATGTCGCAACGATTAAGGCTGTGGTTTAACAACAACAAGACGTGGATCTACATGGTCCAATACATTGTCTACTCGATCATTCTGCTCATCATCGTCGCCCTGGTCGACGCCAATCTCTGGAGCATTCAGGATCGACTGCCGCGCATTCTTTTGATGAAGGTGGATCTCTCGAAGACGCTGCTCACCACCATGGCCGGCGCCTTTTTGACGATCAGCACCTTTACGTTTTCGACCATCCTCACCGTGCTCAACAAGTATGCGTCGAGTTACTCGCCTCGCACCGTGAATAATTTCATCCAAGAAAAGATCACGATGAAAATTCTCGGCATTTACATCGGCGGCTTTTTCTATTCCATCTGCGCCCTGTTGCTCATGCGCGATGCCATCGATGAACGTCAGGTCATTGCCGGCGGCGTGGCCATCGTCTATTCCGTCATCTCCATCATTTACTTCGTCATCTTCGTGCAACGCGTCCTCCGCTCCATGCAGGGCGTGAACGTCATCAGCGAAATTTACGAAGAGGCCTTGCCCCTCATTCGCGAAGAGTACAAAGCCCGCAGCGAATCGAGTCTGCACAACGCCGAGGCGACGCCTTACCTTACCCGCATCTACTCCAACAACAGCGGCTACCTCAGCCTGATCGACTACGAAACGCTCGCCTCGCGACTCAAGGACCAACGCGGCATCTTCGACATCCGCGTCAAGCTCGGCGACTACGTGGTCAAGGGCTTCCACATCGCGGACCTCCATTTGGCGGAGGAGATGACGTTTGAGGATGAGGAAGAAAAGGACGAATTCTTCAGCAATCTCGCCGACTGCTTCCTCTATGAAGAGGAGAAATTTGACGAGGTCGACTATCGCTTTAACCTCGATAAGCTGGTGGAAATGACGCTCACCGCGCTGTCGCCTTCGACCAACGATCCGAACACGGCGATCCACTGCATCCGCAAGCTGGCGCTCCTCATGGGCAAGTTGTTTCAGTGCCCCTCGTATCACGTGGAAAAATACAACGAAGACGGCCTGAAGATCTTCTACACCGGCTACAGCGCCGAGGAAGATCTCTATCTCACGTTCTATCAGATCCACCACTACGGCAAGGACGATCCCTCCGTTCTCTACGCGCTTCTGGAGGCGCTCTACACCGTCTACATGATGAGTGACCCGTCGAATCGCCATATCGCGAAGACCTACGCCGACAACATGTGCCGACTGGCCGAGGAAGAACACCCCAACTCATGGAACCTCAATCGCCTGAAACGATTGCAGGAAAAATTTCACATCCGAGATGACAAAGCGGTGAACCAAGAGGTCATGGATCGCGGAGAAGAACGCGAAGAAGAATGATCCGACGGCGTGCCGTTCGGGTGCGCGCGTCCGTGAATGCGCCGAGGGGAGGGCTTGATTAAGCGCCCCGATGTGCTATAGTTAGTTTTAACTAACCACGGGAGACGGCGCGATGCGCCGCGGAGGCATCGACCCATGCGGACGCTTCTTCACAATCATTACGGAAAAACCATCGGCCTGGCCTTATTTGCAGGAATTTGCGTCTGGCTCGGCGTTCGCGTTGAGTTGAGAAAAGCCGATGTGTTGAATGCGGCGATGGACGGGCGGCTCGGGGCGGAGCTTTCTCTGATCCGAGGGTTGTTCCTCTTGGTCGCGGTCTATCTTTTGCTGTACGCCGTCTATCTTGTGGTCTCACGCGTCTTCATCAACGGTGTGGTCAGGCAGCTGCGTCTCCGCATCTTTGCCGCCCTCTTGCGGGACGATCGCGGGACGCTTTCGGCGGCGTCCGAAGGGGAGATCCTTTCGAAATACACGGCTCACGTCAATGAATTGAAGGTTAAACTCTTGCGCCCCGTTGCGCAGCTGTTCGTGATGGTTTTGCAATGTATTTTTGTCACGATCACGTTTCTTCGATTAAACGTGTCGCTCGCCGTCTTGTCGGCCGTGATATTTACGCTGGCGGTCTTGGTGCCGAAAATCTACGAGTCGATCGTATCGCGGGAGGCGGAACACAGGGTGCGGGGCTTTGCCGCGCACTTGGAGGACTTCAACAACTACATCGGCAACATGGAGCTCATCAAGAACGCCCACATCGAGCTGAGCATTCTTCGCAAATTCGAGCGATCTCTCAACCGGTTTTTCGGCAATGACTTGCGGTTATGGAAGGCGCGCTCCGCGAGTTTCGGGATCGGCTATTTCGTGATGCTCGCGGCGCGGTCGCTGATCTTGATCTATACGGCGTATTTGGTATGGGCCGGCGATTTGTCGCCCGGTCTTTTCTTCGCCGTCGTCGGTCTGGTCGAGAGCATGCAAACGCCCCTCTTTTGGATGTCGAAGCTCTATCAAGACATGATTTCGGCGCGCCCCGTCATTCGCTCGATCGAAGCGTTCTTGGGTGATGAGGTACCGCCGGATCGAACGCCGCGATCCGTGACCGACGTCCCCGCGATTCGGTTGGAGGACGTCACGTATACGGTGGGTGACCGCGTGATCTTGGATGGCGTTCGCGCCGATTTTCCGGCGGGCGGCAAGTTCCTCATTACGGGCCGAAGCGGGTCGGGCAAAACGACCATCGCCAATCTGCTGTTAAAGACGCTCTCGCCGGATGCGGGCGCCATTTATTTCGACGACCAACCGATCGCCGCGATGGAGCGCACCAACGACCGGGTGGTCGTGGCACGGCAGGAAGCCAAAATATTCAACATCGGATTGAAGAACAACGTCACGCTGTTTCAACCCATGGAGGATGCGACGCTCTCGACCCACTTGCGACAGGTCGGGCTCGAGGCCTTGACGGATGACCGGGCGGCGTTCAAGCCGACGGCGCTCTCCGGCGGGGAGAAGAAGCGTCTGTCGCTCTTGCGCGCCATCTGTAACCGCAAGCCGATTCTGGTGCTCGACGAACCGCTCGCGAACATCGATCCGGAAAACGTCGATCGGATCGAAGATCTGATTTTGGACCTCGACGATGTCACTTTGATTGTGATCTCCCACACCTTCAGTCCGGACAAGCTCTATCGTTTCGATCGTATCTTCAGATTGGAGGACGGGCAACTTGCTTAGATCGCTTTATCGAAAAAACAAGGGCTTGTTTGTCGTCTTCCAAACGAGCATCCTCCTGTCCTCCGCGGCATTGATCTTGGGCGAGTTCTTAAAAGGCTACCTGCTCGAAGGCGCGCTCAGCCATGACTTCACGCGTTTTTGGCACATCGCGGTCATCTTCTTGGCCGTGGGGTTGTTCAATGCGCTCGCCTTCTTCATCTATTCGCGGGCGTTTCGAATCTTTGAGGCGCGCTCGATGCGGGATATTCGGCGCGATTATTTCAAAAGTTTAATCGGCATGCCGTTCGTTCGTTTTTTGCGGGAAGACAAAGGTACGTATCTTTCCGACTACACCAACCAGACGGACGCCGTGGAGTATTCGTATTTTCAGAGTGTCTACGGCGTTGAACAGATCATCTGGGAGATCTTGTTCAGCGCGGTGGCGCTTTGCGTGATCGATTGGCGCTTCGCCTTGCTGACGTTTGCCCTGATGATCCCCGCATCGCTCGTGCCGAAATTGTTCAAAAAGCGTATTCAAATGAGCGCCCGGGCATCTTTGGAGGAAAACAACCGCACCACCGCCATGTTTGAGGACTTCCTCGACGGCCTCACCGAAATCAAGGATTACGGCGTCGAGGCGAACTTTCACGACGCATTTGCCGAGCAGACGGAGCGCTTAAACACGCGGGAGAATCGGGCAACGGTGGATTTCATCGGCGCGACGCGTATCGCAAAATTCGTCGCCGACATGTGCTACATCTTCCTCGTGGTGGCCGCGGCGACGATGCTCAGCCAAAAGATGTTGTCCCCCGCGGAATTCACGGCGGCGATCGGGCTTGCCGCGACGTTCAAGGGCAACATCGGGCTTGTGACCAACTACATGACGGAATTCAACGCGGTCAAAATCCCCTTGGGCAACCTGCGACGTTTCATCGGCATCGACCGCGACCGCCCACCCGGTCAAACGGTGCACGGAGTGGAGTCGATTGAGTTTCGAGGTGTGGATTTCGGATATCCCGGCGGCGCGCGCCTGCTTCACAATTTTGATCTGACGATGGATCAAAAGGGCATCTATCTTTTTAAAGGGGAGAGCGGCTCCGGCAAGACCACCGCGGCGAACTTGCTCCTCAATTATTATGTGCCGCAGCTGGGCGAAGTCCGCATCAACGGGATCTCGGTCGACGCGATCGACAACCTAAACGATCTTGTGGCCGTCAACCGTCAGGAAACGCAAATTTTGAACGATACGATCGAAAACAATCTGACCTTGTATCGCCCCGTGCCGACCGCCATCGTTCGGGACATGCTCCGAAAGGTCGGGCTCGGTCGATGGGCGAATGCGGACGGCCTTGCACGCGAAATTCGGAAGGGACAATCCTTGTCCGGCGGGGAGGAAAAGCGGCTTTCGCTTGCGCGAACGTGCCTCATGGATCGTGACATCATGATCTTCGATGAGCCCTTCGCCAACATCGATGCCGAAAGCATCGACAAGGTCTGCGAGCGGATTCTGGCGATCCAAGATCGTTTCGTCATCGTCATCACGCACGCCTTCCCCGACATGTTGCAATCCCGGGTGATTCAAACGATTGATTTCAATGAGACGGCATAAAAAAGACCCCCGCGGATCGCGGGGGTCGTGTGTGCCGTGAGATCCGAATGGATTACACGTAGTACTCCATGGGGTATGTGAGGTAGCTTACCGGCTCCAGTTGGTCGGCCGTCACATAGCCCGCGGGGGCACGCAGGAGCGAGGGGAGACGGTTGACCACCGTGGCGCACGTGTGTTCGACCGTGGCCGGTTTGACCACGTGGTATTCCACGTTGGGTTCGCCCGTGAGTTCCCAGTCGCACATGTCGCCGTCGTCGGGGCCGTACACCTTGCCGATGGTTTCTTCTTCCACCGTGATGCCCTGCATGGTCTCGATGGTCACCACGGCCGACATGCCGATGCAACGTCCGGCTTCGATGGTCTTGCCGAGCGTATCGCTGTAGACGTCTTCGTCGACGATGTAAGGCACATGCTTTTGCGTGATGGACTTGATCGTCAGGCCCAGTTTGTTGCAGATGGCTTCCGCCGCGTTCCAGGCGTAGGACGGTTCAAACGTTTCCGGATGGGCGATCTTCGCTTCGAATTCTTCCGCCGTCAGATCGCATCCGTGCGCATTGGCCAGGGCCAAGCCGTATTCATCCACGTTGTAACTGTAAGCGCCTTTGATCTTGGTCAGGCGGTTGCAGCCGGCGGCCGCCAGGGCCACCATGTTGATCCAGAAGATGTCCTGCATGCCGGAGCCGCAGATGGTGCAACCCGTCTCTTTGGCCAGCGCATCGAGGCGGTTGATCTGGGGTGCCGCGGTCGTCCAGGGATAGATCGCTTCTTCGCAGGTGGTAATCACGCTGATGCCGCGTGCCACACATTTTTCCACGTGTTCGTAAATATCGTCGATGAAGCTGAAGAGGGTAACGATGGCCACGTCGGCATCGCTCTCATCGAGCACTTTGTCGGCGTCATCCGAAATGATGATGCCGGTTTTCAGTCCCAGTTCGGCATAATCGCCCACATCCATGCCGACGATGTCCGGGTTGACGTCGATGGCGCCCACGATTTGCGCGCCGTGCTCATGCAGGTAACGCAAGATATATTTACTCATCTTTCCGCATCCGTACTGCACAACTTTGATTTTTTCCATGAAAAGCCTCCTTGCTTTTGGATGAGACTCCGAAGGGAGCCGCCGGTGGTTACTTATATTGTAAACCCTCATCTCGGAGGAGAGTCAATCAACGATTTAAGAACACCACGGGGACTTGCAGACGAAGAAACATGTTCCGACGATCGCCCTCAAACACGTTGAATTCCGTCATGACTTCGCAGATGTAATCGCCCGCAAGCGTCCAATTTTGCGCCCGACAGTGGTTCAAAAGCTTCATGGCACCGTCGATTTCATCGTCGTAGCTGTCAAGATAGATGCAGGCAAACATTCCGCTTTCCAAAATCTGCACATCGGGGCAAATATCTTGCACCTGCGTATCGGCAAAAATGAAGATCTCGTCGGCTTCAAAGTTGCCTTGCTCGAAATCCTCCAAGCGGATGGAAGTTCCGACCGCGTACGAATGCACCTGCGGAATCCCCGCATCGGTCATGTTTTCTCGCAATTCCAAGAGCATCGCTTCATACGAACGGATGTCTTTTTCGTAAAAGTTTTCGCGGCACGGAATGCCCAGGATCATGCGGCGGTCGATGTATTCGAGGGCAATGGTCCCCGTGGTGGGACACATGCGGTAGCGCTCAATCGCATCGATCGCGCGTTCCACCGCATTGTGGCGAAGTTTCAAGACCCGCATCTGCTGATGGCACTGTTCATTCTTCCGAGCGAGAATTTCCTCGATCAGTCCGATGTCCCGTTTTTGAAAGATGTCCCCAATCTCGGCGAGACTCATCCCCAGTTCTTTCATGTAGGTGATCATGTCAAGCCGAGCATTCTGCTGGATATCGTAATATCGGTAGCCGGTCTCCGGATCCACGTATCGGGGCTTTAATAACCCCAGTCGATCGTAGAGCCGCAGGGTGGGGATGCTTACATGGTTCAGTCGCGACATGCGCCCGATCGTGAGAAGTCCGTCTTTCATGGGGAGCCTCCATAAGTCTGTTCTTATGATAGAGTTTAGGCCGATTTTTTCACACGGTCAAGGAAATATCGAGGACCGTTGCACGGCATCGGCGTCACGATGAAGACGAACCTTCGAGAACGTAAAAGGGCTGCCCGATCGGACAGCCCTCGGATATGCGTTGGGGTTAGTTTCCGCGGGGCGGCGGATACTGCGGTGGTTGTTGTGGTGGGTAGGGCGGCGCCTGAGCCCCCTGTGGCGGTTGCGGCGGATACTGCGGCGGGTAGGGTGGCGGTTGCGGTCCCTGCGGCGGGTAGGGCGGTTGGGGCCCCTGCGGGGGCATCGGCGGCTGCGGTCCCGGCGGGAATTTATGATCGTTCTTTTTCCGCACCATCAAGAAGATCAGAAGGGCACCGATGATCAGGAGAACGACCGCAATGACAATCAAAATAATGCCCAGCACGCTCATCTGTTGTGACGACCCGTGCGACGGCCCGTTGTGATCGTCCGGGAGGGTGATGTCCCCCATCACGGGTAACGTCGGATCCGTGAAGTCTTCGAAGGGTTCCGTGGACGGAAGGGGGGTGGAGAATGGCGCGGTCGTCAAAATGGCGGGCTCGGTGGTCGGTGCCACGGTGGTGTCGGGCGTGACGATGATGGGCGCGACGGTCGTTGTGGTCGTCGTGGTCGTCGTGTTTCCCTTACTCCTCGAAACATTGTCAATCTCATTTTAGCCGAAGGCGGGCGGATTGTAAACGGCCGAACGGGGGACGATGGGGGAGTCGGTGCGCAGATCGGGCGCATAAAAAGGCTGCCGCCGATGCATCGGCGGCAGCCCGGGGTGAACGTTATCGATTGTTTAGCGTTGACGCTGTTTCACGACGCGATGTCCCAGGGTGACGGCCCCGGCGGCGGCGAACAAGAGCAGCGCATACAGGACGTACAACTCGGATTCACCGGTTTTCGGCGGGGCGACGGGGTCGGTCGGCGTTGGTTCGGGCTCCGTCTCGGTGACCGACGGTTCCGTGGTGTCCGGTTCGGTGGGCTCGGTCGGTTGGACGTCGGCCGATTTTAATTGCAGCGCGATGATCACACCGCTGTCGGTCGTGTAGTAAAGATTGGCGTCTCGATCGACCACGGGCGAAGCCAATGTGTAGTTGGCGGCCGCTTCGGTCGGAACGTAATATTCTTTAATCGCTTCGTTCTCGTAGACGTAGAGTTTGCCGGGATCCGCGTTGGCGGTGAAGTAGAGGTGCGTTTTGCCTTCCGTATCGACCACGAGAAGCGGGGAGCTTTGAATTGCACCGGGGCCGACGGGGAGCGTTTTGGCTTGCATCGTCTTGAGATCGATGACGCCGAGGACACCTTGGAAGCTTGCGTCGTTCCCGCCGACGTACGCCTTGCCGTTGTGGATCACGGGTGTCGAGGTCGAGTACGCGGCAAAGTTGACGAATTGATGGTCACTCAAATCGGCCTTCAGTGCGTGGAAGGCGCCGGCTTCGTTCGGTTGCGTTTCGTCTTCGCCCAGATTCGGAATGGTCGCCGTGGAAAAGTAGACATATTCGCCGTCGGAGACAAGCGTCGAGCGGATCGGTGCCCCGACCTCGATCATGTCGGGTTTTTGGGCGTTGCTGCCGTCCAGCGCGAAGGAGTAGATGATGCCGCCGTTGTTGCCGATGAGGATGCGGTCGCCGACGCGTACGCCGCCGGACCAGTAGAATCCGTCGTTGTAATCGGTGTACTGCCAGAGCGTCTGACCGGTCTTAAGATCGATCGCGCGGAAGATGCCGGCCGTTCCCGTATAGCCGTCCATGGCCGTCAAGGGCATGTAGGCGACGCCGTCGGTCACGTACGTGGTGCCGAGCGATTGGATGGGATAGTCATGCGGGATCCACTCGTCGCCTTCCGGGCGGTAGATCTGCAGCACGTCGATACTCTCAGCCACCCAAACGGTCTCCATGGTGTCGGGATCGATGGCCTGCAGGCCGCCGCCGTCAAACGGGACGAGGATCATGCCGTAGGCGTAGGCGAGGCGCGACAGGTACTGGATCGAATTTCTCAATTCGGCGACGTGTTCGCGTTCGCCGGTGGTCTTGTTGAGACGGACCAGGTGATGATCGGCCGCATAGAAAATTTTGTCGTTGATGATCAACAGGTCGGAGATGGCCGCCGGGAAGGTCCCCCACTCGGAGACCGATTTTTCCTCGATGAACGAGTTCCAAAGCAACGTGGGCGTCGCATCGGGCACCGGCATATCTTTTTTGACCGCCAGATTATTGTTCAGGTTGCCGCGGAAAGCGACCCACCAGTCGGGCGTCGGTGTGAGCGCCACGGGGCTTTCCGGCGGTTCATAGATGACGTTCGGAGGCCATGTCGGATCGTTCACGAATTGCCATTTAATGATGTCGCCGTCTTGGAGGGTGTACCCTTTGGCCGATGTCATGCTGTATTGGAAATCTTCGTCTCCGGCATGTTTGATCAGGAGGCTCCAATAGGAGGCGGATCCGTTGGTGACCCCACCCGTGTTGATGCCTTTGTCCTTGATGCCGATCGTTGCGAGGAATTCACCGAAGAATTCGAGGGTGTGCCCCGCTTCTTCCGTCAACAATTGACGCGTCAATGCCTCGGCATCGGTTTGGGCGGCAACCTCACAGGTTTGGTTGTACCACTCCGAAATCAGATCCGGGTCCTCCAGATCCTCTTTGGTCTTGATCTCTTTCGAGCCGTAGACCGACAGTGTGACGCTGAGCGTTTCCGGCGGTGCTTCGGCGTGAACGCGCATGCCCATCGTCGGGACGAAGGTCACCGCGAGGAAGAGCACGAGCAGCCAAGCGATCC
Source organism: Saccharofermentanales bacterium (assembly GCA_050945495.1). Classification (GTDB taxonomy): domain Bacteria; phylum Bacillota; class Clostridia; order Saccharofermentanales; family DTU023; genus UBA4923. The sequence goes on along the minus strand of JBMNTA010000001.1, from coordinate 39,471 downwards.
GGCGTTTCCAAGTTGTCTTCATAAACGTTTCCCCCTTTTCAGGTTCGGATGTCGATGGTGTACGGGGGTGGACGCCATAAAAAAACCGCGACGCCAATGTCGCGGCCCGTATTCGCCGTTTTGTCCATCCACCGTAACGTACAATAATCCGTTGCTTCGTTACTCAATCGTTTCGGGCAGGTCTTCTGGCTCATGAGGCGGATCGTGTCCGTCACTTCCCCCTTCCCGCGAGGTGCAGTGGGTGACATGCGTCCGGAAGCGACACTCATTCACAGCGGCGGTACCGCGCGGGACTCTCACCCGCTTCCCTTCATACCGCGAAACGTTGTTATGGTTATTGTAGGCGATCGACGCGGTCTTGTAAATGATTCGGGGTCCGTTCTAAGGGCGATTTTCGGCATGGATCTGCGCTTGACCCGCATCGGACAAGAGATAGTCGAGCGTCGTGGGCGGCACGAGGTCGGGCAGGGGCTCGAGGTGACCCGTCGTCAGGCATCGGCGGACCCGTGAGGCCGAGATGGGGACGCCGTCGCCATCGGTCAGGCGCGGGGTGCGGGTGAGATGGAGATGCCCTCGGAATTGTCGGGCCAGACAATCGTTGTAGATCGCGGTGACGACATCCGAAGGTTCTTCGCCGACCGTGCGATGCGTGATGTTTAAGGCGGGGGCGATCCGATCGCGGAAGACGATGGCGTCGAGGGTGGCCTGCGTTTCCGTGGCGTCGTCTTTTCGCTTTAAAAAGTAAGCGGGGAAAGACGCACGCGAAATGATGTAGTGATCCGTCGGGTGATAGACGATGCCCGAAAGATCCTTCGTCCCTTCGATGACGAGGCGGCGGCGGACGTCGGCCGGAAACATCGAGGCGTCTTCGCTCACAATGAACAGGTGGAGCCGATCGCTTCGCGTCAATGCGTCCTTGATGAGGTGGCGATGTCCCCGGGTGAACGGATTCGCGTTCATGACGATCGATTCGACGGGGCCTTCCGGTGTCCCGTGCAGGGCCTCGAAGCGGGCGTTTTCGTCCCGAAGCCGTTCGATGTAGTCATGGATGTCGGGGGTGCCGCGCTCCAGAAAGGTGATTCCTTCGGGGGTGGCGGCGATGGGGCGGAATCCGAGGTTTTTGAACGCCATGACGGCGTCCGGCGTCGTGTAACAGAACAGACGATCGATGCGGTGATCGTAAGCGTCGGCGATCAGGGCGGAGAGGAGCGCGTGAAAATCGGCGCCGCCGCGGTGGCGTTCATCGATCGCAACGCACTTGATGCGATGGCCGTCGCGGGCGGCCGTGGCGATGAGTTCTCCGTCGTCGTACATGCCGAAGACGACGTCCAACGGTTGTTCGGGGCGTAAGCCCGCGCGGTCGAGCAGCGCCTCCCATGCGTCGCGTGTTCCGTGCGATGTGTCGATCGGCAATCGTTCCACCATGGCGTGTCCTCCTCGTTTCCAATCTTTAGTTTATCGTATTCCGGAGGCGCGCGCTGTGCTAAACTCAAGGCATATCACGCGACGTACGGGAGGCATGTCATGACCCTGTTATCACCCCTGGCCAAGACGCCGTTGAATGACCGCACCAGCGGGGTGCTGTTGCACGTTTCGAGTCTTCCGTCGCCGTATGGGATCGGAACGCTCGGTCAAGCGGCAAGGGACTGGATCGATTTTCTGGTCGAGGCCGGCCAGACCGTCTGGCAGATGCTCCCTTTGGGGGTGACGGGGTACGGCGATTCCCCCTATCAATCGTTTTCTACGCGCGCGGGCAATCCTTTTTTCATTGATTTGGATGCCCTGATCGACGCGGGTTGGCTCGATCGGGCGGCCGTGGACGCCGTCCCGTTCGGCGATGATCCGTCGTCGGTCGATTACGAGGCGGTCTGGGCCGGGCGACGCGCTGTGTTGCGCGACGCGTGGTTCGCCTTTCGGCGGACGGCATCGCCGGAGATGCGGGCGGCCTTTCGGGCGTTCTGTGTCCGAGAAGCGTACTGGCTGGAAGACGACGCGACGTTTTTCGCGTTGAAACGTCATTTCGACGATCGACCGTGGTGGGCGTGGCCGGAGGCGTATAAGCGGCGCCATGCCGTCGCGTTGCGCACGTTCCGTGAACGTCACGCGGAGGCGATCGCCTTCCAAAAATTTCTGCAATTCATCTTTTTTGAGCAATGGGCGGACCTCCGTCGCCACGCGCATGCGGCGGGCATCATCCTGATGGGCGACGTGCCGATTTACGTGGCGCGCGATTCCGTCGACGTGTGGCGTTCGCCGCACTTGTTCCAAGTGGATGACGACCTCAACCCGACGTACGTCGCGGGGTGTCCGCCCGATGCGTTCACGGAGGACGGGCAATTGTGGGGGAACCCGCTCTACGATTGGGATGTGCACGCGGCGGAAGATTATGCCTGGTGGATCGAGCGCATGCGCTTTCAACTCGCGATGTTCGATGTCGTTCGCATCGATCACTTCCGAGGGTTTGCGGGGTTTTGGTCGGTGCCGGCGACCGACGACACGGCCCGCAACGGTCGATGGGTCGACGGGCCGGGGCGCGCGTTGTTCGAAGCGATGCATGCCGCGCTGGGGCCGCTGTCCATCATCGCGGAGGACTTGGGATTCATGACGGACGACGTCCATGCGCTGCGCCAATCGCTGGGGTGCATGGGCATGGTGGTCATGCAATTTGCCTTCGATCCCGAGACGCCGAGCGAGTATTTGCCGCACAATTTGACGGAGCCGACCGTCTTGTACACCGGGACGCACGACAATGCGACGATGCGCGAGTGGTTCGATCAGGTGGATCCCGCGAGCGTCGAATTGGCGCGCCGTTACCTCGGGTTGAGCGCCGAGGAAGGCCCTGTTTACGGGATGCTGCGCGGGGCGGCCACGACCGTCTGCCGCGTGATGATCTACCAGATGCAGGACTGGCTCGGCCTGGGCGGCGAAGCCCGTATGAATCGGCCCGGCAACGTCGGCGGTTACTGGCGTTGGCGCGTGGTGCCCGGTCAACTGACGGAGGCGCTGGCCCGCGATATGTATGAACTTACGGCAATGAGTCAACGTCTTTCCCTATAATCATGCCCATCTTATGTTAAAATAAATACCACGGCCGTGCCCCGAACGGAGCGCGGCGCGATCGATCGCATCGATCGCGGGAAGGATACCCTCACATGTCAGAGATCACGGACGCCACGAAACGACAACTCATCCGACAAGCTTTTCAGGCGCGGGAGGGCAGTTATGCGCCGTATTCCCGCTTTAAGGTCGGCGCCGCCTTGATGGTGGACGACGGCCGTGTTTTTCTCGGCGCCAACATCGAAAACGCGTCGTACGGCGCGACGATCTGTGCGGAGCGTACGGCGGCCGTGCAAGCGGCGATGGCCGGTTATCGGGCGTTTGTCGCCATGGCGGTGGTCGGTGCCCCCGACGGAGCGAAGCAAGATGATTTCGGCTTCGCCTACCCTTGCGGAATCTGCCGACAGTTTTTGCGCGAATTTCGTCCCCCCGAGGGCGACATCACGGTGCTCGTGGCCCGTACCGAAACGGATTACCGCGAAACGACCCTGAACGCTCTTTTACCGGATTCGTTCGGTCCCGAGGATCTCGAATAGGCATGATGCGACATGGCACATCGACTCGATCAGCCAAGAGTCATGAACATACAACATCGGTTCGCCCGAAGACTCACACGGAGTCGATGGCAAAATAGGAGGAAGAACTGACATGAAACACAAAACCTTAAAATGGACCACGCTGCTTCTCGCGCTGGTGCTGGCGTCTTCGCTGCTCCTCGCGGGCTGCGGTCCCAAAGAACCCGGCGGCAAAGATGCCGAAGGGAAGAACGTCGCGATGATCACCGACATCGGTGGCATCAACGACGAATCGTTCAACCAGTCGGCCTGGAACGGCATGGAGCTGTTGAAGAAAGACGGCATCAACGTTTCGTTCCTCGAATCGGAAAAAGAAGCCGACTACAAAATCAACATCGACCGTAAAACGGAAGAAGACAACGTCATCATCTGGGGCATCGGCTTCATGATGCACGACGCCATCGAAGAAGCGGCGCGTTCGCATCCGGATCAGCTGTACGCCATCGTTGACTCTGAGTTTGCGCCGGGGGATCCCGCCAACGCCGTGGGCGCGATGTTCCACTCCGAAGAATCGTCGTTCCTCGTCGGCTACATCGCCGGCATGATGACGGAGACCGACCACGTCGGTTTCATTCTCGGCATGGAAAGTGACGTCATGTTCCGCTTTAAGTACGGTTACCTTGCCGGGGTTGAATACGCGGCGCACGAACTCGGCAAAGAGATCCGTGTCGATGCCGTGACGATCGACACCTTCGACGATACCGCCAAGGGCAAGGCCACCGCGACGAAGATGTACAGCGACGGCGCGGACATCGTCTACCATGCTGCCGGCCAGGCCGGTTCCGGCGCGATCAAAGCGGCGGAAGAGATGGGCAAATGGGCGATCGGCGTTGACCTTGACCAGAACGGGCTCGCGCCCGACAACGTCCTGACGTCTGCGCTCAAGAACGTGGACCAGGCCGTCTATCAGCTGTCGACGAAAGCCATCAACGGCGAAGAAGTCGGCGGCAAGACCTTCTACTTCGGTTTGAAGGACGGCGGCGTCGGCATCGCTCCGAGCTCCGACAAACACGTTCCGAAAGACATTCTCGACAAGACCGCCGAGTTGGAACAAAAGATCATCAACGGCGAGATCAAGTGCCCGATCACGGAAGACGAGTTCAACCAATGGTTGGCTGACTTGCAAGGCTAAGATCGGGATGGCACATCTTTAAGATGGTTTGCCCGGGCGCTCCGGAATCGGGGTGCCCGGGCGTTTACTTATGGAGGAACGTATGAATCACGACGTAGCGGTCGCTCCGGAGGCGGCCCTTTCGGTGGACGATCGGTCGACCGATTACGCCGTCGAAATGGTGGGGGTATCGAAGTCGTTCGGCACGTTGAAGGCGCTGGACGATGTCGATTTTCGCGTGCGCAAAGGCACCATCCACGCACTTTTGGGGGAAAACGGCGCCGGCAAATCGACGCTCATGAAGATTTTGTACGGCCTGTACACCAAAGATGCTGGCCACATCAACATCATGGGCGAACCCGTCGACATTCGTAATCCGAAGCAAGCCATTACGCACGGCATCGGTATGGTGCACCAGCACTTCATGCTCGTCGAAAACATGACGATTGCGGAAAACATCGTGTTGGGAAGCGAGCCGACGAAATCTTTTGGGCGTCTCGATCGTGAAAAAATGAACGCGACGATCGACGAATTCGGGCGGCAATTCGGATTGGAGGTCAATCCGACCGACATGATTTATGACGTCTCCGTCGCGACGCAACAGCGCGTGGAGATCTTGAAAGCGCTGTATCGCGGCGTCGACATCTTGATTTTGGACGAGCCGACGGCCGTGCTGACGCCGCAAGAGATCGAAGGGCTCATCCATACGATGCGGCGACTCGTCGACAGCGGCAAGACGATCATCATCATCACCCATAAATTGCGAGAAATCATGGACGCGGCCGACGCATGCACGATCATTCGTCGCGGCGTCGTGATCGATACCGTAAACGTCGCCGACGTGACCGAGACGGAGCTTGCCGAAAAGATGGTCGGCCGCGAAGTGCACTTGACGACCGAGAAAGATCCGGCCGAACCGGGCGACGTCGTCATGGCCATCGATCATCTGACCGTGAAAGATCATCGCGGCATCGAAAAGGTCAAAGATCTGTCGTTGCACGTGCGCCACGGCGAGATTTTGGCCATTGCCGGGGTCGACGGCAACGGACAGACGGAGCTCATCGAGGCGATCACGGGACTCCGAAACGTCGAGGCCGGCACGATCGTCGTCAACGGGCAAAACATTGAAAACGGCATGCCCGCCGACGTCCACGAGGCCGGCATTCGCACCATCCACGAAGACCGACATAAGCGCGGTCTGGTCCTCGATTTCCGTGTCGGTGAGAACTTGATCCTGGAATCGTACAAAGACGATCGATTCTCGGGAAAAGGCCGTCTGTTGTCGTGGCGGAAAGTGTTTGATTATTCCAACGAATTGATCGATCGCTTCGATGTGCGCCCCCGTGGCTGCGCCACGCAGCTGGCCAAAGAGCTGTCGGGCGGCAACCAACAGAAGGTGATCATCGCGCGCGAGGTCGAACAGGATCCCGACTTGCTGATCGCGTGTCAACCGACGCGCGGCCTCGATGTCGGTGCCATCGAATTCGTGCGCAACGCATTGGTCGAACAGCGCGACCGCGGTCGCGCCATCTTGCTCATATCGCTGGAGCTCGATGAGGTGCTCGACTTGGCCGACCGCATCAATGTGATCTACGACGGCCAAATCGTGGCCGATCTCGATCCCGACGAAACCGATGAAAAAGCGATCGGCCTGTTGATGGCGGGAGGTGGCCGATGAGACAGTTTTTCGCCAAAGTATTGAAAAAACCGATTGCGGCCGTCATCGTCGCGCTCATCGTCGGGTTCATCGTCGGCGCCATCGTTTTGGCGGCCGGTGGGTATCCCCCGGGCGAGAGCTACGGGCTCATGTTCAAAGGCGTGTTTATGAACACCAACCGCATGATGCAGGTGCTCGTCAATGCGGTGCCGATCATCTTCACCGGCTTGGGCGTCGCCTTCGCCGGCAAGACGGGCCTCTTCAACATCGGCGCGGAAGGCCAGTTCATCTTGGGGCAGATTACGGGGGCGATCCTTGGCTATTACGTGCCGATGCCGCCGATTCTGCACCCGATTTTCATCATTCTCTGTGCGTTCGCGATCGGCGGACTCTACGCTGCGTTCGCCGCCTTTTTGAAAACGAAATTCGGTATTCATGAGGTCATCTCGACGATCATGCTCAACTGGATCGCGTATTACTTCATGATTTTCATCGTCAACATGAAGAGCGTCAAAGTGCCGAACTCACAACATTCGCCGGAGATTCTGACCACGGCGCGCGTGAACTTCTACGACAAAAGTTTCCGCTCCACGGAAGAGGCGCGGCAATTGGTCGCCGAAAAACCGTGGTTGAAGCCGTTCGTTCAGACGGACGCGGGCTACGCCATCATCATCATGCTGGTGGTGGCCGTCTTGCTCTGGGTTATCCTCAAATACACGCGCATCGGCTTTGAACTTCGGGCCGTCGGTTACAACCGTCATGCGGCCGAATTTTCGGCCATGCCCGTCCGAAGAAACTCGCTGCTCTCCATGTTCATCGCCGGCGGCGTCGCCGCGTTGGGCGGTGTCCTGCACGTCATGTCCACGTCGTATTACATCACGATGCTCGGATCGACCGAAGGGTACGGCTGGGACGGTATTTCCGTGGCCTTGATCGCGAGCTATCATCCGATCGGGTGCATCTTCGCGGGGCTCTTGTACTCCGCACTGAAATTCGGGGGCTCCGAAATTCAATCACGCCTCGGCGCGCCGACCGAGATCATCAACATCATGATCGGTGCGCTCGTCTTGAGCATTGCGCTCGCCCCCGCGTTCCCGCGTCTGGCCGAGCGTGTGGAGCGAAAGGAGTAGACCGATGGAATTTTGGAACACGATTTTACTGACGATCTCCATCACTTTGATGTATTCTTCGCCCCTGATCTTCACCGCGCTCGGCGGGGTGGTCACCCAACGCGCCGGCGTCGACAACATCGGCCTGGAAGGCATGATGACGTTTGGCGCTTGTTCGGCCGCGATCGTCTGCCACTTCACGGAGAGTCCGTGGATCGGCCTTTTGGCGGCGTGCCTTTTCGGCGGCATTCTGGCCCTGATGCACGCGTTCGTGGCCGTCACGGCGAAAGGCAATCAGATCATCTCCGGGATCGCGATCAACTTCATCGGACTCGGCGTCGCGACGTTTGTGACGCGCAAGCTCTTCAACGGCGCCGCCCAATCCGACACGGTGCGCAACGGCGTCCCGAAGCTCTTTGAGGTCTTGGGCATCGATAAAACCGGTTCGCGGCTCTTGCAGTCGGCCGAAATCGACGTCACGGTGTTGATCGCCTTTCTGACGGCCGTGATTGTCTGGTTTGTGCTCTATAAGACCCGTGTGGGCCTTCGGGTGCGCGCCTGCGGCGAACATCCCGGCGCGGCCGATACGCTTGGCGTCAACGTCACCGGGATCCGCTACGTCTGCACGACGCTTTCGGGTGTGTTGGCGGGCCTCGGCGGCGGGGTCACGGCCCTGGCCATCGCCGGACGCTTCACGCCGACCGTCATCAGCGGCCAAGGATTCATTGCGCTGGCGGCCGTCATTTTCGGCAACTGGCGTCCGATCGGAGCCACCCTGGCGTGCCTCCTGTTCGGTTTTGCCCAGGCGTTGACCGTCATTTTGGGCGGCAACGAAGTGGTGCCGACGCAGATCTTGGCGATGCTCCCGTATGCCTTGACGCTCCTGGTGCTCGTCATTTTCGTCCAACGTTCGACGCCGCCGAAAGCACTCGGCACGCCGTATTTCAAAGGACAGTCTTAACATGGGTGAACATCGTTGGCTCGTTGCGGGCGGCCAAAATCTCGATCATCTCGCCACGGCGTCGACGTCGTACATCGCCGGCGATTCCAATCGCGGGACGATCGAGGTGCGGGCCGGCGGCGTGGGCCTGAACATGGCGCGCAACGTCCGAGCTTTGGGCGGGCGCGTCTTTTTTTGTTCTGCGTGCGGTGACGATGCGGCGGGCGCGGCGCTGACCGACGTAATCCGTGCCGCGGACGTGGACGATCGATACGTCCTCGTGCGCGATGGTTTTTCGACGTCGCGCTACGTCGCCGTGCACGACGAGACGGGCGAGATGGTCGCGGCCGTGAACGACATGGCCGTCTTCGATGCCTTGACGCCCGAGGCGATTGCCGACTGGTGCGAGCTCACGGATGCCGACGGCGCCCTGCTCGACGCGAACCTGTCGTCCGAAGTTTTGGACGCGTTGTCGTCGTCGTGGACATGTCCGCTCTTTGCCGACGCCGTGTCGATCGTCAAAGCGCCCCGGCTCTTGCCCATCATGGGCCGCCTTCGCGGCATCAAGCTCAATCGACATGAAGCGATGGCGTTGACCGACCTTGTCATTGAGACGATGGACGATGCCGCCACGGCCGCCGAGCTCTTGCTTGACATGGGGGCGTCCTCCGTCTGTCTGTCGATGAGCGTTCGCGGCGCGCTCTTCGCCGATGGAGCACGGATGATGGTCGGTCGACCGCCCGAGGATGCCGTGTGGGTCAATACGACCGGCGCCGGCGATGCCATGGCGGCCACGTTTGCGTGGACCACGGCGTACGGCGCCCCCTTGCGCGACATCGCGACGTGGTCGATGGCAGCCGCCACGCTCACCGCCGCGTCGTCCGAACCGGTGGATCCGGACTTGACAAGGGAACGCGTTGAGATTCGCGCGAAAACCATTCCGTTCGATATAATCTAAAGAAACACTATTTTTTGAAAGACAGGCCTGAGTTATGCAAACAGCCCATTACATCCGCGTGGCCGATTCGGTGCGCGAAGCGCTGGACGCGCATCGCCCCGTGGTCGCCTTGGAATCCACGATCATTTCGCACGGCATGCCGTACCCCGACAACGTGGCAACGGCGCTCACCGTAGAAAACGATATCCGCGAACGCGGGGCCGTCCCCGCAACCGTCGCCGTGTTGGACGGCGTCATTCGGGTCGGTTTGTCGCCCGAAGAGATCGAGCGCATCGGTCACGAAGGGTTGGCCGTGACCAAAACGTCGCGGCGCGACATTCCCTACGTGTTGGCCACGGGGAAGACCGGCTCCATGACCGTCGCCGCCTCGATGATCGCCGCCCATCTTGCGGGCATCCGCTTTTTTGCGACCGGCGGCACGGGCGGGGTGCACCGCCACGGCGAGACGACGATGGACATCTCGGCCGACTTGGAAGAACTCGCGCGCACGCCCGTTTGCGTCATCTCCGCGGGGGTGAAATCGATCCTCGACATCGGTCGCACATTGGAATATTTGGAGACGAAAGGCGTGCCGGTCGTCGGGTATCGGACCGATGAGATGCCGGCATTTTTTGCCCGGTCCAGCGGTCATCGCTTGGTCGCGCGCGTCGACACGCCCGGCGAGGTCGCCCGCATGGTGAAGATTGCGGAGACGCTCGATTTTTCGACCGGGATGATCATCGCCAATCCGATACCCGAAGCGGCGGCCATGCCGCACGATGTGATCGATCGGGTGATCGAGGCGGCGCTCGACGAAGCCGATCGTCGAGGCATCCGAGGCAAAGGCCTGTCGCCGTTTCTTTTGGAGCGGATCACACGGGCGACCGAAGGCTCCAGCCTGCGGGCCAACATCGCCCTCATTCGCAATAACGCACGCGTGGCGGCCGATATCGCCGGCGCGTACGCAACGCTGTAGACCATTCATTTTTAGGAGGCACACGCATGGATAAGCTGTATCACATTCAACTCGACGATTCGCACAACGCGAAATACGCCATCTTGCCGGGCGATCCCGGCCGCGTCCCGAAAATCGCGAAGCTCCTCGACGAGCCGCGCTTCATCGGCCAAAATCGCGAATACACGACGTGGCTCGGTTCGCTCGAAGGGGAAAACGTCCTCGTCATGTCGACCGGCATGGGCGGTCCCTCCACCGCCATCGGCGTGGAAGAGCTCTTTATGACCGGGGTGCGCCACTTTATCCGCGTCGGCACGTGCGGCGGCATGGATCCGGACGTCATGGGCGGCGACCTCGTCATCGCCACGGGCGCCATTCGCATGGAGGGGACGACGCGCGAATACTTGCCGATCGAGTTCCCCGCCGTCGCCGATTTCGATCTGACCACGGCCTTGGTCGATGCGGCGAAGAAAGGGAATTATCGCCACCATGTCGGCGTCGTGCAGTGCAAAGACTCCTTTTATGGGCAACATTCTCCCGAACGCATGCCGGTGAGCTACGAATTGGAGAATAAATGGGAGGCGTGGTTACGCGGACACGCCCTCGCGTCGGAGATGGAGAGCGCCGCGCTCTACATCGTCTGCCAGACGCTCGGCGCCAAAGCAGCGTGCATCCTCAATACCATTTGGAATCAGGAACGACGGGCCCGCGGTCTGGACGACACGGAAGACCACGACACGATGCGCGGCATTCGCGTCTGCGTCGAGGCCATTCGGATGCACATTTTGGCGGGACAAAAGGCGTAAAGACAGATTCGCCCTCGGGCGATCAATAGAGATCGACGATCACGACCCGATCGAACGCGACCTCTGCGCGGGTCAACCGTTCGATCCGGTCGTTTTTTTGCGCGACGTCGTCGCACCACGCAAGTCCGCACCCCGCATCGATGGATTGCGGGACGGGGATAAGGCGTCCGCCATCCCGGGACAACAACGCTTCCGCCGCCATGGCGTCGTCCGTTGTGCGGAACGTGATGACGAGTTTCGGAGTTTTCTCACGCATGGGACGTGTCGAAGGTTTGGGCCAGTTCGCGCATCGCGTGCACCGCACGGTCGACGTCGTCGTCCGTGTTGGTGTGCCCGAAACTGAAGCGCACGGCGCCTTGATGTTCCGTGCCGAGGGCACGGTGCACGCGCGGGGCACAGTGCGCCCCCGCGCGCACGCAAATACCGTAGCTTCGATCGAGCGCATCGGCGACGGCGCCGGCGTCGATGTCCCCGATGTTCAAGGCGACGATCGGCACATGCGGACGCGTGGCGTCGCCGTAGAGTCGGATGCCGGGAATATCTGTCATCGCGTCGCGAAAGCGGTCGGCGAGCCGGAGCGCGCGTTCGTTTAACCGCTCGATGCCGTGGCGTTTGAGGTAGTCGATCCCCGCCGCGAGTCCCGCCAATCCGTGCGCGTTTTGGGTGCCCGCTTCCATGCGCGCGGGCAGGTCGGGCGGCATCGTTTCCGAAAAACTCATGAAGCCGCTTCCGCCGACCGCGAACGGTCGCATCGGAAGGTCACGATCGCGGACGATCAGGCCGCCGGTGCCCTGGGGGCCGAGGAGCCCTTTGTGCCCCGTGAAGCAGAGGACGTCGATGTGCATGGCCTCGATGTCGATCGGGATCGTTCCCGCCGTTTGCGCCGCATCGAGGATGAACCAAAGGTCGTGGGCGCGGCAAAATTGCGCGATGACGTCGATGTCGAGGAGGGTGCCGAGCACGTTCGACGCGTGCGTCGTGACGACGGCGCGCGTGTTGGGGCGGCGCAGGTGGTCGAGCGCATGCGGATCGACCCGACCCTCGGCGTCGGCTTCGAGGAAGGAGCATTCCACCCCGCGCTCGCGTAAGTGATAGAGCGGCCGAAGCACGGCATTGTGATCGAGATCGGTGGCGATGACGTGATCGCCGGGACGAAGCAGACCTTCCAAGGCCATGTTGATCGCGTACGTCGCGTTGTGCGTAAAGACGACGCGATCGGCGCGGCCGCCCAAAACGTCGGCCACGGCCGCGCGCGCTCGATGCACGGTGCGCGCCGCCGTCATCATGGCCGCATGCGCACCGCGTCCGGGCGAACCGAAAGTCTCGAGCGCTCGGGTGACGGCTTCGATGACCTCCGGCGGTTTCGGAAAACTCGTCGCGGCGTGGTCGAGGTAAATCATCGTTTAGGGACGAATGATGTGGCCGGCATGATCCATGGTCTCCACGATTTCATACATGTTGGAGATGGTGCCGACGGCCACGTCGTCGCGGCGCTCGAAGAAGTCGAGGCAGGTCCCGCAGACGCGGATGGTCACGCCCGCATCGGCCAGCTCTTTTAAGTCGTCGACCGTTTCGGCGCCCTCGAGGGACATCAAGACGCCCGAGTTGTACATGATGATCGTCTCGGGGAGATGCTCCAGCTGCTTCAAGGCAAAGAGGAACGATTTCATCAAAATGGCGCCGAGTTCATCGTTGCCTTTGCCCATGCGGTTGGACGACAAGACGACAATGGTCGGTCCCGCAACCGCCGCCGCGGGCGCCTCGGCGGGTTCGCCCGCATCTTCCGGTTTGGTGATGGTGACGATGTAATGGTCGCCGTCTCGGCGCGAGGCCACCTCACAGTTGCGGGCGTTGGCAAAGCGCGTCAGGTTCTCGACGGCCGTCTCGTTGTCGACGGTCACTTCGACGACGCCGGATGCGATCTTTTCGAGTTCTTTTTTCGTCTTGACGACGGGCAACGGACAAGCGTCGCCGATGGCATTGACTTTAATCATGGTTGAATCTCCTTTGCTTAATGCTTTATCGACCAATGTCGATGTTTACTCATAAATGACATCGCCCTTTTTGATCACGGTATCGACCAGATTCATGGCGAAGTGGTACGACAGGTGCTTATGAGACGGGCAGTCGAGGATCACGATGTCGGCTTGTTTGCCGACTTCGATCGAGCCGATTGTTTCGGCGCGGTCGATCGCCGCCGCCGCGTTCAGCGTGACGGCGGTGAGGGTTTCCTCGATCGTCAGCCCCATGTAGATCGTCGCCAAAGCGATCATCAAGGGCATGGATTGCGTGTAACAGCTCCCCGGATTCAAATCGGAGCCGAGCGCGACCGCCAGCCCGTGGTCAATCATGAACCGCCCGCGGGCATAGGGTTCTTTTAGGCTGAACGCCGTGCAGGGGAGCAGCGTCGCGACGACGTCCGCGTCGCGCATGGCGAAGAGGTCCTCGTCGGAGGCCTTCAACAGATGGTCGGCGCTGGTCGCTCGCAGTTTGGCCGCCAGGCCGGCGCCGCCGAACGGGACGATCTCGTCGGCGTGCAATTTTAATTTGAAGCCCAGTTTGCGTGCGGCCTTCAAGAGTTTTTCCGATTGCTTCAGGGAAAACACGCCGTCTTCCGTGAAGACGTCGCAGAATTCGGCGCGGCCGTGCGCCATGGGCAGTCCTTCTCGGATCAGGTAATCGATGTAGTCGTCGGCGCGGTCGGCGTAGGCGGGCGGCACGGAGTGCGCGCCGAGGTACGTCTTGACGATGTCGATCGGGTGGTCGCGATCGAGGCGCTCCATGACGCGGAGCATTTTGTCTTCGGTCGCGGTGTCCTCACCGTAGCCGGTCTTGCCCTCGACGGTCGTGATGCCGAGCGCCGCCATCCGGTCGAGGCGCTGCCAGCCCGATTCGTACAGTTCGTTCTCCGTCGCCTCCCGGGTCGCCCGATTGGTGGCGGCGATCCCGCCGCCGGCCGCCATGATCTCCATGTAGGTCGCGCCTTGCAAGCGCATGTTGAATTCGTCGTCCCGATACCCGCCGAAGATGAAATGCGTGTGCGGATCGACGAAGCCGGGGACGACCGTTTTGTCGGCGGCATCGATCGGGGTCACGGCGTCGGGGGCGATGCCCCGGTCGGCGAGCCATGTGTGGGCGTCCACCGTGGTGCCGACGAAGACGATGGTGTCGCCTTTGCAGACGATGGCGCCGTTTTCAATCGATGTGAGCTCCCCCATCCGGTCGCCCTTCCGCGCGGTCTTCCCCGTGGGGGTGATGAGTTCTTTGGCGTGTTTGATCAATAAATAGTCCATGGATGACTCCTTTATTCGCGGATGTCCAAGCGTTCGCGCAAGGCGTCGCCGAAGGCATCCATCTCGCGCGGCGACACGTACGCGACATCGCCGTCATCCAGCTTGAGTGCATAGCGGTCGCGTGAGGTCGCGGTCGACGAGGCGATGTTTTGAACGCGGCGCATCGAGCGAATGGCGTCGTAATCGATGATGCGCGACATCAGGCCGAATTCGATGACGAGATAATCCTCGTACAAGACGACGTTGTTGCGGATTTGGATCGTCAGGGCATGCAAAAACGCCACGACGATGACGCACGCCACGGCAATCGTGAGGGGCGAGCGTTCGCGGACGGCGACGACCACCGTCGCCACGGCGGCGACGCCGATGAGGGTGAGGATGATGTACCAGAAAAGGCTCTTGTGACCACGAAACGACACGGTTTCGTCGGTGGTTTTAGGCATGCGATTCGCCATCCTCACACAGCGCTCGGTAGACGTCGAGCATGCGGTCCTCCGCTTTCTCGATGACGATCTTCGGGCAGGCGAGGTTGACGCGGACGAAACAGCGTCCGCCTTCGCCGAACATGTCGCCGCGGTTCAAATACAGGCCGTGTTCGACCATGCATGCGGTCAGGCGATCGGCGTCGTCCGTCACGGCGCGCCAGTCGAGCCAGGCAAGATACGTGCCCTCCAAGTCAAAGATGTGCACCTTGGGCATCTCTTCTTCGACGAACGTTCTGAGCGAGAGGTAGTTGTCGTGGACGTAGTTCAGCATCGCTTCGTACCAGTCGTCGCATTCGGTGTATGCCGCTTCCACGGCGGCAAACCCAAACGTGCTGGACGTGCCGGTGCCGTCGATGCCGATTTGTTGGCGGACGCATGCCCGCATCGCCTCGTCTTCGATGAGCATGTGGCAGACGCCGAGGCCGGCAAGCGAGAACGTCTTGCTCGCCGAGAGCCCCAGCAGGTGGCGGGTGCCGTATCGGCGGGCGACGTGACTGAACATGGTGTGTTTTTTGCCGTACGTGAAATCGGCATGAATTTCGTCGGCCAGCACGATGACGTCGTGCCGCTTTGCGATTTCGGCCATGCGCTCAAGTTCCTTGCGATCCCAGACACGACCGACCGGGTTGTGCGGGCTGCAGAGGATGAACATGTCGGCCGACGCCATCTGTGTTTCAAAATCGTCAAAGTCGATGCGATAATGCCCGTCATCGATGACCAATTCGTTGGTGAGGAGCACGCGCCCGTTCTGTTGAATGATGCGCGCAAACGGGTGGTAGACCGGCGTTTGGATCAAAATCTTGTCGCCGGGTTCGGTCAGGGCGCGCGCGGCGGATCCGATGGCTTGGACGACCCCCGTCGACGTGACGATCCACTCGGGATCCAAGTCGAATCGGTGGCGCAGCTTCAGCCAGCGCTTCAGCGCTTCAAAATATTCGGGACGCGGGTGCGTGTAGCCCCAGATGCCCGTTTCGGCTAAGCGCGTCAGTCGGTCACGGATGGGTTTCGGGCTCCGAAATTCCATGTCCGCCACCGAAAGGGGAATGATGGCGCGATCCACATCGATGTCGCCGGGCGCGAAATCCCATTTCGCGGCGCCGGTGTTGCGTCGGTCAATCAGTTCGTCAAAGTGCATATTACTCTCCATCTTATGCGTGGGTTGCTTCGTCATGTCCACCCTTTAGTCTACCATGCGTTCGATCGGATTCGCGACAGACGGAAGGCCCGGGGGATCCCCCGAGCCTTCCCGATCGTGTGCCGTCGGGTTGGGCACCCGTCGTGAACACGGCGGTCATTCGTTGTCCATGAGCCAGTGCTCGATGATCTTCGTGTCATCGAAGCCGTGCAGGCCGATGTAATACGCGAGCGATTCGGTCAGTGCCTCGAGGGGCGCAAGCCCGATGATCTCGCTGCCGAGGACGGGCACGCCGTAGCGTTTCGCCTCCATGCGCACCGTCTCGAAGACGCGGTAAATCGGATTTTGTTTGTAGTTCGTGATGTTCATCGTCACTTGGACGATGCCCTTGTCCTTCAATTCGACGCCGCCCGCCTTGATCGATTGGAAGCCGCCGCCCGATTTGCGGATGGCTCGGGCGATTTTGTTGGCGATGTCGATGTTGTCGGTGCCGAGGTCGATGTTGTACGCGACGAGCGGGAAGCGCGCGCCGACGGCCGTGACGCCGGCCGTGGGGTGAATTTTGCGCTCACCGAAGTCCGGCGCCCATTCCGGCTGTTGCAATTTTTCGGGCATGCCCTCAAATTGACCGCGACGAATCTTCGCGAGATTGACGCGCTCGGGGGAAGTCGCCGAGTCTTCGTACAGGAAGACCGGGATGTCGTAACGTTCGTTGATCTTTCGGGCAAGCGATTTCGAGAGCTCCACCGCCTCGTCCGTCGTCATGTTGCGGATCGGGATCAAGGGGACGACGTCGGTCGCGCCCATGCGGAGGTGCTCACCCTCGTGATGGTTCATGTCGATCTCGTCGGTGGCGACGCCCACGGCGTCGAGGATCGCCGCTTCGACGGCCGAAGGTTCGCCCAAGACCGTCACGACGAGTCGGTTGTAGTCGGGATCCCCCTCATAGTTGACAAGCCGCACGCCCGGTCGATTTTTCAACGGCGCGACGATGCGCTCGATTTTTTCGGGGTCGCGTCCCTCGCTGAAGTTGGGGACGCATTCGATGATTTTTGCTCCGTTGGCCACACATGCCTCCTTATCGGTTGTTGTCGGCGTGATCCAAGGTCTCACGGATCAGGTCGTCGTCGGCGAGGTAGGGGAGCGTCAGACAGTCGGTGCCGTCCATGACGCGGTTGTACTCCGCGGCCGTCTCGATGGCGTGTTCGTTGCGCGCCCACGAGCGGCGCGCGACGCCGGCCATGACGTCCCAGAGCACGGCATTTTTCAAAACGTTGTCGATGCGCTCGGAACCGTCGAGGACGCAGCCGAAGCCGCCGTTGATCGCTTTGCCGATGCCCGTGCCGCCGCCGTTATGGAGCGTGCAGAGGCTCATGCCGCGGGCGGCATTGCCGGCAAAGACGGACGTCGCCATGTCGGCCATGACGTTGCTGCCGTCGTAAATGTTCGAGGTCTCGCGGAAGGGCGAGTCGGTGCCGCCCGTGTCGTGGTGGTCGCGGCCGATCATGACCGGGCCGATCTCCCCGTTGCGGACGAGTTCGTTAAATTTCAAGGCGATGCGCAGGCGTCCAAACGCGTCGCTGTACAGGATGCGCGCTTTCGTGCCGACGACGAGTCGGTTTTTCTCGGCGTCGCGGATCCAGTTGTAGTTGTCGCGGTCTTGGTAACGACGTTCCGGGTCGATGCACGACATCGCGGCTTGGTCGGTCTTGCGCAGGTCTTCGTCTTTGCGCGACAGGCAAACCCAGCGGAAGGGGCCGTAGCCGTAGTCAAACAGCAAGGGACCCATGATGTCTTCGACGTAGGACGGCCAGATGAAGCCGTCGCGATCGTTTTCGCCGTTCTTCGAAATTTCTTTGACACCGGAATCGAAGACCGCCTTCATGAATGCGTTGCCGTAGTCGAAGAAGAACGTGCCGCGCTCGGTCAGCGTTCGGATGGCTTCGAAGTGGCGGCGCAACGAGCGATCCACCAGGCGATGGAATTGTTCGCGGTCTTCGTCGAGCATCCGCGTGCGTTCTTCAAAGGTCAAGCCCTGCGGGCAGTAGCCGCCCGTGTACGCTTCGTGGCAGGAGGTCTGGTCCGACAAGAGTTCGATGTGGATGTCGTGTTCGATCGCGTATTCCAAGAGATCCACGATGTTGCCGTGGTAGGCGATGGCGTAGGCGACGCCCGCCACGCGTTTTTCTTCGGCGAGCGAGAAGGCCGCCGCGCAGTCGTCGGTGACGGTGTCCACCCAGCCTTGGTCGAGGCGCGTCTGAATGCGCGACCGATCGACTTCGGCGATGACGGAGACGCCGCCCGCGATGTTGCAGGCCTTGCCTTGCGCGCCCGACATGCCGCCGAGCCCGGAACTCACGAAAAGATGTCCCGTGAGGTCTTGGTCGTTCGGAATGCCCAGGTGCAGGCGCCCGGCATTCAACAAGGTGTTGTACGTGCCGTGCACGATGCCCTGCGGGCCGATGTACATCCAGCCGCCGGCCGTCATCTGGCCGTAGTTTGCGACGCCCATGGCGGCGGCGCGGTTGAAATCGTCGAGGTTATCGTATTGGCCGATCATGAGGCCGTTCGTCAAGATGACGCGCGGCGCCGAGGGCGGGCTGTGGAAGAGCCCCACGGGATGGCCGGAAAACAAAACGAGCGTCTGCCGATCGGTCAGACGTTCGAGGTATTTTTTGATGAGGCGATACTGCATCCAGTTCTGGCAGACTTGCCCCGTCTCGCCGTAGGTGACCAGTTCGTAAGGGTACAAGGCGACATCGAAGTCGAGGTTGTTGTCGATCATGACCTGAAAGGCCTTGCCCTCGATGCATTGACCTTCATATTCGTCGATCGGTTTGCCGTACAGGCGTCCCGGCGGGCGGAAGCGGTAGCCGTAGATCTTGCCGCGCTCGTCGAGTTCTTTCAAGAATTCGGGCGCCATTTTCGCGTGATGTTCGCGCGGAATGTAACGCAATGCATTGCGCAACGCGACCTCGCGTTCGTGAGCCGACAGTTGACCTTCGCGGCGCGGAGCGCGGCGAATGCCCGGCTCAAACACGGGATCGGGGGGCAACGGTCCGTCGAGCGTCACGGTCATCGCGGATTCGTAGTCGAATGTGGTCATAGAGATATCCCTTCTTTCCAATCATCTTGTCTTTTCAAGTATACTATCGATGACGATAAAATTCAGCCCGACGAGGGGAGGACGCGCGTCATGGAATGGTCCATTGGAATCGATGTGGGAGGAACCAACATCGCTGCCGGTTTGGTCGATCAATCGAAGACCATCGTCGACAGCGTGCAAACGAAGACCCGTGTGCCGCGACCGGCGGCGTCGATCGTCGATTCGATGGTCGATCTCGTGCATGCGCTCTTGCGGCGGAACAGCCTCACGCAAAGCGACCTTCGCGCCATCGGAGTCGGCCTTCCCGGCGTCGTCGATCCCGCCCGCGGCCTCCTTTTGAAGGCGAGCAATCTCCATTTGGTGGACGTGGACATGATGGGGCTTTTGCGGACCCGCTTTCCCCAAACGCCCGTGGCGATCGGCAACGATGCCGACTGCGCGGCCTGGGGTGAATGGGTGGCGGGCGACATCGACCCGAAAGAGAGCGTGTTGCTCATCACGTTGGGCACGGGCCTCGGCGGCGGATTCATCACGAACGGCACCATCTTTCGGGGCGGCACCGGCTGCGGCATCGAGCCCGGTCACATCACGGTCGTCGCCGACGGGGGGCTCGCGTGCACGTGCGGACGCACGGGCTGCCTCGAGTGCTACACGACGATTCGCGGCATGAAGTATCTCGTCGGGGAGGCGCTTGCGGACGATCCCTCGTCCGTCCTCTGGTCCGCCGTCAACGTCGACACCGCATATTTTCGGACCGCCGACGTGTTTGAGGCGGCGCGACAGGGCGACCGCGCGGCCACGACGGCACTCGATCGCTACGTCCACTATCTGGCGCTCGGATTGCGGACGTTCGATGTCTTGTATCGGCCGCACCGCATCCTTCTGGGCGGCGGCATCAGCTATGCGGGCGACCAACTCTTGACGCCGCTTATCGCGCGCATGGATGCCATGGCGCAATCGGAACCGGCAAGTCAGCCCAAGCCGATCGTGGCGTTGAGCCGACTCGGCAACGATGCCGGCATCATCGGCGCGGCCTATTTAATCGACGCGACGCCCTAATCTCAGGCGTTTCGACGCACACGGCGCGTAGCGCCGGTGACTTGTTTTTCAATACCAATCGAGTATAATGATGCGAGAATGCGATGCAACGATCGCTTTTGCGATCCCTGAAAACGAAAGGCACATCCCATGGATCTTGTGTTAAAAGCATTGGAAGACGCGTTGACGCGCGGTGAAGACACGGTCTTGGCCACGGTGACGGCCAGTTCGGGGGCGACCCCGCGCGGGGCCGGCGCACGCATGTTGGTCAATCCGGACGGCCGGCTGGCCGGAACGGTCGGCGGCGGTGCCGTGGAGTTTCAGTCGATCTCGATGGCGCAGGACGCCCTGCGCGAGAAGCGTTCGAACATCCATGAATTTTTACTTTCGAAAAATCAAGTGGAAGACATCGGGATGATCTGCGGCGGCAACGCCACCGTCCACTATCTGTACCTTCAAGGCGACGATGCGACGCTGTTGCGCGTCGTGCGCGCCGCTCGTCAAGCGATCGCCGAGCGGCGGCCGAGTTGGCTCGTGACCGACATTGACGAGGGGTCGGACCTGACGCTGGCGGTCCTGCTTGCCCCCGAGGGCACCAACCCCAACGAGCCCGATTTCGATGAACCGGGCTGGGAGTTCTTCGGTTTTCCCGACGATCATCCGTGCACCCAAGCGCTGAAGGCCGATCTTCGGTTGCTCTGTGAGCGCGGGCGTTCGATCGAGGTCTGCGATCGTCGTTTGTATGTCGAGGAATTGGTCGTCCCCGGCGTCGTCTACATTTTTGGCGGCGGCCACGTCGCCCAGGCTCTGACCCCGGTGCTCGCGAGCGTGCACTTCGCCGTCGTCGTCTTGGACGATCGCGAAGCATTTGTCGATCCGGCGCTCTTTCCCGGTGCGTACGATGTTCGGATGTGTGATTTGAACCGCATCGATCAAGCGGTCGCCATCGGGCCCGATGACTATGTTTGCATCATGACGCGCGGTCACAAAAACGACTTGGACGTGGAAGATCAAGTGCTCCATACGGACGCACGCTACATCGGCGTCATCGGGAGCCGACACAAGACGAAAACCGTGGACGGCATTCTGTTGGAACGCGGCCACAGCGCCGAGGACTTGCAACGTTTGGTCACCCCGATCGGATTGAACATCGGCGGGGAGACCCCGGAAGAGATCGCCGTCAGCATCGCGGCGGAGATGATCGCGGTGCGTTCCGGCAGAAAGGAAGCGCGCAGGTAAACCGATGCGAGGGTCGGACCATCCCACCGTTTTTGCGTACCCGTCGGACGAACGATCCATTTTTGATTACGTCGACCGATTGTTTCAAGCGACGCCGCGGCATCACCTCTTGGTGACGGGCGCCGTCGGATCGGGCAAATCCACCTTGATCCAGCACCTGTTGGATCATTTCGATTGGCGCGCCACGGGCTACATGACCATTCGTCACGTGGTCTCCGGCAAGCGTTTGACGGGTTTTGTCCACGTACCGGCGGCATCTCGGACGAGCACAGGCGCACTGACGATACAACATCCTGACGACACGACTTTTCCGCGGGAGGCCTGTTTCCTTTTGTCCGACCAAGACGGTCGCCGCTTTGATTACGAGCGCTTCCGCGCCCGCGTCAACGATCTGATACGGGACACGGGCGATGTCGTGGTGCTCGACGAATTGGGGGGCGATGAATTACTGGACGATGCCTTTTTTGAGCGCGTGATCGCGCTGTTGGACGATCGCTCCCGCCCCGTCATCATCGCCTGGAAACATGAAGATTCTTACCGACGTTCCCTGCGCCGGACCGCCATGTCGGAGGACGATGTCGCGCGGGTGCTCGAGCGTCGCCGGGCGATCGAACAGCACCCGGCCGTGGCGGGCATTGAGCTCGACAGCGAATACGCGGCATTCCCGCCGGCGTCGAGCGAAGGCGACGCGCCGAAAAAGAAGCGCAGCCATAACGGCGTGCGCTTCACGATCATGGGTGTGACGGTCTTCGTCATTGTGATTTTATCGTTTGCGATCGGGTGGTATTCCATCCCGCCCGGGACGATTCTAAAATTTTTCTGGGCCTCGATCTTCGGCGGTGCCGAGGCATTCGACCCCAACATCCACACGGTGCTGGTCAATGTGCGATTGCCGCGCATTTTGCTCGGTCTGCTCGTCGGCTCCGGGCTTTCGGTCGCCGGCCATACCTTTCAAGGGGTCTTTCGCAACCCGATGGTGTCCCCCGATGTCCTGGGGGCGTCGAGCGGTGCCGGACTGGGCGCCGCCTTGGCGATCCTTTGGGGCATGACGGCGTCCGGCATCACGGTAATGTCCTTTTTGTTCGGCATGTTGTCGATCGCCATCGTCTTGTTGATCACGACTTTCGTCAAAGGCGACAAGCTGTTGTCGCTCGTATTGACGGGCATCGTCGTGAGCTCGCTGTTCCGTGCGGGACTTTCGCTCGTGAAACTCGTCGCCGATCCGACAAACGAGCTGCCGGCGATCACATACTGGCTCATGGGCTCTTTGAATTCGGCGCAGATGAAGCAAGTTCGGTTTGCGGCGCCGCCGATTTTGATCGGCATGCTGGTCATCATGCTGATGCGCTGGCAGTTGAATGTGTTGACCTTGGGCGAAGAAGCCGCCTCGACCATGGGCGTTCGGACGCGTGTCTTGCGCGTGGCGCTGATCATCGCGGCAACCTTGATCACCGCGACCTGCGTCTCGGTGTCGGGCGTCATCGGATGGATCGGCTTGGTGGTTCCGCACATCGCCCGCATGATCGTCGGTGCCGACAACCGCGTTTCGCTGCCGGCATCCGCGCTGATCGGATCGGGCTTCTTGCTCTTCGTCGATGACATTGCGCGGCGTGCAACGACGAGCGGCATTCCGCTGGGCATTCTCACCGCCTTCATCGGTGCGCCGTTTTTCGTGTTCTTGATCTTGCGAGAAGGACGAAAAAGCGAGGTGATCGGATGACGCGCCCCGAACCGATGACCCAAGGCTTGCACGTGCGCGATGTGTCGTTTTGCTATCGGGAGCACGATGTCTTGTCCGGCCTGTCCTTCGATGCGCCGGCCGGGCGCGTGATCAGTGTTTTGGGCGCCAACGGCGCCGGCAAATCGACCCTGTTTAAGTTGATTTTGGGTGTCTTGCCCTTGAAGCGCGGCACCATCGTTGTCAACGGTACGCCCATCGGGGAACTCTCGACCCGTCAGCGCGCGCGCGAGATGGCGTACATTCCGCAGCAGCAGGCGGGGACCTTTGAGTTCACGGTACAGGAAATGGTGCTTATGGGGACGACGGCATCGTTCGGCGTCTTCTCGCAACCGAGGGCCGCGCAAAAGCAGAAAGCGCGCGACGCGCTGGCGCTGTTGCAAATTGAATCGTTCGGCCCGCGGCTTTTCAATCAATTGTCGGGTGGCGAGCAACAGCTCGTGATGATCGCACGTGCCGTCGCGCAAGATGCTCCGATTTTGCTCATGGACGAGCCGACCGCGAGCCTCGACTACGGCAACCAAATCCGCGTCCTCGAAGAGATTCGCTCGCTTGCGGATCGCGGATACCTCGTGATGTTTTCGACACACAATCCGCAACACGCCTTTTTGTACGCGGACGATGTGTTGTTGATCGAAGATAAAGCGGCGCGCGTCTTCGGACCGCCCGCCGAAGTCTTGTCGGAGACGCTTTTGTCGCACGTGTATCGTGTGCCCGTGCGTCTGGAGGCAAGTGTTCGAACGGGCCACATCACCGTTTTGCCCGATTTCGACAAAATCCGACAGCTCTGATACAGATCATCGCGCGCCGATGTGCGCGTCGATGCATATAACCAAGCAAGGATATTTAAGGAGGCATACAATGCAACGAAACTCAATGAAATGGTTGACGCTCGTCATGGCGTTTGTCATGGTGGTGTCGATGATGGTCGGCTGTCAACCGAAACAGCCCGATCCGCCGGTGAAAACCGACGTTCCATCCACGGAATCGCCGGAGCCGCCGACAACGGAGGCCCCGACGGAAACCGCACCGTCGGCCGACACGAAGGTCTTTACCGACTCGGTCGGACGCGAGATCCACATTCCGAAGGTCATCACCCGTTTGGCGCCTTCGGGCCCCTTGGCGCAGGTCATCTTGTTCACCGCCGCGCCGGACCGCTTGTGTGCGTTGGCGCGTCCGTTCGGCGACCCGCAAGTGGCTTTGTTCGGCCCGGAATACGCCGAGCTGCCGAACATCGGTCAATTCTACGGCAAGAGCCCCAACTTCAACTTGGAGGCGGCGCTGTTGGCCGACCCGCAGGTCATCGTCGACTTGGGGCAAGCCAAAGGTTCCATCGTCGAAGACATGGACAACATGATGGATCAAATCAACATCCCGACGGTCTTCATCGAAGCGCCGTTTGAGGGCATGCCTCAGGCGTACCGCGATCTCGGCGAGATGATCGGGGAGACGGAACGCACGGAGCAACTGGCCGTCTATTGCGAAGAGACGCTCAAATCGGCGGCGCATGCGAAGGCATCGATCCCCGAAGATGAGCAAGTGCGCGTCTACTGGGCCATGGGCGATCTCGGCTTGAACACCAATGCCGTCGGCTCGTTCCACAGCGAAGCCTTGGCCCTCGCGCCCGTCGTCAACGTCGCCGACGTCGAACCCGCATCGCGCGGCGGCGGCAGCGAAGTGTCGTTGGAGCAGATCATCCAGTGGGATCCCGATTACATCTTGGCCGAATCGGCCGCCTTGGTCGACGAGATCAAAAACGATCCGGCATGGAGTACGCTCCGCGCGGTCCGAGAAGACCATATTTTGGTCGTGCCGTCCGTCCCGTACGGCTTCCTCGCCGATCCGCCGTCCGTCAACCGTTACGGCGGTCTCCGTTGGCTGTGCGCGCATTTCGCGCCCGATTATTTCGGTAAAGGCGTCGAAGACGAAGTCCGTGACTTTTTCGAATTGTTCTATGGCGTGACGCTCGACGATGCGACGCTCGAAAAGATTTTGGCCGGCACCTTCTAAAGAAGGATGCGGATCCACCCTACGGTTTCCAAGGGCCGCCCCCATCGGGCGGCCCTTGGGTTGTCCGCGAGGTGTCCTCGTCGCTTCAAAATGTGCTAAAGTAGGGGGGACATATCACACATGCCAACGCATTCGATCGCTTGGGTTAGAGGGGGACGATCCATGATTCGTATCGGTTTATCGGGTGCGACGGAGTCGACGCAAGAACGTTATTGGGAAGGCTCGGTTCGCAACTACGTCAATGACACCTATGTCAAAGCGATTTTACAGGCGGGCGCCACGCCCGTCATGATCCCGGTCATGCGCGAGCGCGACCGCGTCGCGGCGATCCTCGACGTGTGCGACGGCATCCTTTTGACCGGCGGCGAGGACGTCTCTCCGCTCTTGTTCGGCGAAGAACCGGCGAAAGGCATCGAGACGATCTCACCCTTCCGCGATCAATTTGATTTGTTGCTGTTCGAGATGGCGGTGGATCGAAAAATTCCCGTCATGGGCATCTGCCGCGGCATGCAGTTGATCAACGTCGCCTTGGGCGGCTCGCTGATCCAGCACATCGGTGACGTCGATTCGGTGACCTTGCAGCACGTGCAGCGGGCGAGCATCCATGAGGGCACGCATCACATCATGATCGAACCCGACTCGCACCTCTACGACGTGTTGGGGGCGCGGGCGCTCGTCAACTCGTGGCACCATCAGGCGATCAAGGAGCTGGCCCCCGATCTTCGCGCCGTGGCGCGGAGCACGGACGGCGTCATCGAAGCCGTCGAATCGGTCGGCGACGATCTGCCGCCGATTCTGGGCATTCAGTGGCACCCCGAAGAACTCGCCGAGACCGTGCCGGCCATGGCGCGTTTGTTTTCGGTTTTTGTGGAGGATTGTGACCGTTAAGGCGGTCGAACCTATTTCTTCTTTTTATTCTTTTCGAGCTCGGCTTCGAGTTCCAACACGTCCTCATCCGGTTCGCGTTCGATGAACGGCAGATCCCAATTGAGCTCTTGGTTGCAGTACACGCACCGCTTGACCGAGTGGACGGGGACGTAGCTGACGAGCTTTTCGCAGCGGGGACACAAATACGCGTCCGAGGTCGACTCGTTGACGGTGTTTTTTCGTAAAGCGCCGTACTTCATGCGGCGGCGGATGGTTTTTGTTTTAATGATATTCATGCGCAATTCCTCAACACACATTATACCATAACCCGCCCGCCGTCGGCATTTCGGGCATGATGACGACGTCCTTACAGCAAGGGAAGGAGCGCCGTCGCGATCGCAAAGTAGATGGCCAGGGACGCCGCATCGACGAGTGTCGTGATCAAGGGGGCCGCCATGATGGCCGGGTCGATTTTCATCCGTTTCGCGATCATTGGCAACACGCCGCCGAGCACCGCCGCCATCACGATGGTCGCCATCATCGCCAGGGCGAGAATGAGCGCGGCCATGACGTCGTGATAGACGAGATACACGCGCAAGAAGTTAAATCCGCTCAAGATGACGCCCATTAATAGGCTCGTCGCCGATTCTTTGAAGATGACGCGGAAAAAATCTTTGAAGCCGATTTCGCCGAGTGTCATGCCGCGGATGATCAAGGTCGACGACTGTGAGCCGACGTTGCCGCCGGTGTCCGTCAACATGGGGATGAACGTCACCAAGAGGGGATACGTCACGAAGGCCGCCTCGTTGTTTTCGAGAATGACGCCGTTGATCAGGCCGGAGACCATCAGGATGATGAGCCACGTGATGCGATGGATGCCGTGCTGCCAGAAGCTCGTCTTGAGGTACGGGCGTTCCGAAGGCGACATGGCGGCCATCTTCTCAAAGTCCTCCGTGGCCTCTTGCGTCAAGACGTCCAAGGCGTCGTCGACGGTGACGATGCCGACGAGCCGATGCTCATGATCGGTGACGGGAATCGACAGAAAATTATATTTCGCAAGCAAATTGGCGACTTCTTCTCGGTCGGTGTCGGTCCGCGTGCTGATGACGTCCGTCTCCATGATGTCGCCGATGCGTTCGTCGTCTTGGGAAAGCAACAGCGATTTGACGGACATGACGCCCTCGAGGACGCGCTCGTCGTTCGTGACGTAACACGTGTAGATCGTCTCGCGGTCCTCCCCGAATTTGCGCAGATGGGCGATCGCCTCTGCGACGGTCATGTCCTGTTTGAGGCGCGTGTACTCCGCCGTCATGATGCTTCCGGCCGAATCTTCCGGATATTGCAGGAAGCGATTCAAGACGCTTCGCCGTTCCGGATTGGCCAATTGAAGGATGCGGTTGACCATGTTGGCCGGCATCTCTTCCAAAAAGTCGACGGCGTCGTCGACAAACAACTGGTCGAGCATGTTCGTCGTTTCTTCGTCGGTGAAGGCCTCGGCGACGCGGTATTGCGTGTCGCGTTCGAGATGCGCAAAGACCTCGGCACTCATCTCTTTCGGCAGCATGCGAAAGACGACGGCCGTCTCGTCGTCGGGCAACGCTTCCATGAACAGGGCGATGTCAACCTCGTTCATGTGGCGTAATTCATTGACGAGCTTTTTGTAATCTTTACGCTCGAGTAAGTCGATCAAATACGCGATGTGTTGTTCTTCGAATTGTTCTTGTTCTTCACCCATGGCACACCTCGGACATCCTCGTCATAAAAAGAGCCCGAGACCGTGACCGGTCTCAGGCTCGTCTGTCTCACAATAAGACCGGTTCTATTCAATTAGCGCGATACACTCAATCTCTACCTTCGCGCTCTTCGGTAACTGTTTCACCGCAAAACATGCACGTGCGGGGAACGGGCTCGGGAAATACTCGGCATACAGGTCGTTCACGGCGCCGAAATCGGCCATGTCGGCCAACAAAACGGTCGTCTTCACGACGAGCTCGGGCTTGGATCCGGCTTCTTTCAAAATCGCGTCCAAATTTTTCAGGGCAAGCTTCGTCTGACCTTCGACATCGTCCGGCATTTCGCCCGTCGCGCCGTCGACGCCGAGTTGGCCGGACACGAACACGAGGCCGTTCGCCGCCACGGCTTGCGCGTACGGTCCGATGGCTTTGGGTGCCACATCGCTGTGAATTTCTTTCTTTGGCATAAGTGCCTCCTCTTGATGGATTGCGCGGATGATTTTATACGCCTTCAGTTTACCACAACACCCGTGGCGCACGGCACGGCCACGAGCGTGCAAACGGGCGGTCAGGCGTCCAGCTTAAAGAGCGCTTCGCGGACGATTTCGCAGACCGTCGGGTGCGGGAACACCGTCTCGCGCATTTCCGCCAGGGTCATCTCCTGTTCGATCATGATGCCGAACGCGAGGATCATTTCCGAGGCGTACGGCGTGAGCAAATGACAGCCGAGCATCTGTTTCGTGTCTTCGTCGAACAACACGCGGCACATCCCGGTGCCGCGCTCGACTTCCGCCTGATAGCGCCCCGAATAGCCCATGGGGAGCTCAACGTCGATGTACGGGATGTCGTCCGCCTCGAGTTGGGCCTTGGTCTTGCCGACGGATGCGACTTCCGGATCGGTGTAGATGACGGCCGGGATCGCATCGTACGACATGGCGTCGATGTTGCCCAGGATGTTGTTGACGGCCACTTCGCCCTCTCGGCTCGCGGCGTGGGCGAGCATGGGGTTGCCGATGACGTCGCCGATCGCGTAGACGCCGGGGCAGGTCGTCTCCATCCAGCGGTTCACCTTGATCGCGCCGTGCTCGACATCGACCGGCAACCGTTCGATGCCGAAGCCTTCGACGACCGGCTTGCGACCGCAGCTCATGAGGATGTAATCGCCCTCGACCGCGTGCGTCTCGCCGTCTTTTTCAAACGTGACCGTGTGACCGTCGATGCCCGTGACGCGGGCGCCCAGATGGAAGGTCATGCCTTTTTTCTCGTAGACGCGCTGCAGGCGCGTGGCGATGTCGGGGTCGGTCTCGCCCGCGATGTGGTCGAGCATCTCGATCGCGATGACGTTCGCGCCGACGGCCTGGTAGTAGCACGCCATTTCAAGACCGATGACGCCCGCACCGATGACGATCAAAGTCTCGGGGATCGTCTCCAAATCCAAGATTTCCCGGTTCGTCAACACCGTCGTCCCGAACGCTTGGCGTGCGCCGGGGATCGGGGGACAGACCGACGTCGAGCCCGTGGCGAGGATCAGGTGACGGCCGACGTAGCGTTCGCCGTTCGCTTCCACCGCGAACCCTTCGCCGTCATGGTCGACGATCGTTGCCCAGTGCGGGATGATCTCGACGCCCGCGGCGTCGAGCCCCATCTTGACGCCCGCGACGAGTTTGCGGACGACCTTTTTCTTGCGACGGATGACGGTCTTTTGATTGTATTCGACGCCTTCGCACGTCACGCCGAACGCCTTGCCGTCGAGCGCATGGCGATACAATTTCGCGGAATTCAGCAAAGTCTTCGAGGGGATGCAGCCTTCGTTCAGGCAAACGCCCCCGATGTCTCGGACTTCAAAGAGGGCAACCTTGAGGCCCGCTTCGCCGGCACGTTGTGCCGCGACGTAGCCGCCGGGACCGGCGCCCAGGATCAAAATATCGTACATCTGAAAAAGCTCCTTTACGTGTCGTCTGCGGCGGTGAAACGGTGCCGCAAACTCACTATACCAGAGGGATCGGCACGTCTGAAGCACGCGTGCGCGCGAGCTTAATAAGTATCGAATGCACCTTTTTTACGCTCCGTCGCCAGGAACGAACGGAAGACAAAGATGCCGATCAAGACCCACGCGATGTTGACCAGGAGGTAATCGAGGATGTGCGTGTAATGCACCGGACGCGACAGGTAGACGCTGCGCATGATTTTGATGGCCGCGTTGAAGGGAATGATGTTGAATCCGCGACGGCGCACATCGATGAAATCGGAGACGAAGATCATGGCCGTCTGCAAGATGAACACCAGATTGCCGATGTTCTTTTCGCGCAGGGAGACGCCGCCCAGGATCAGGCCGATGCCGAACATCCCCAGCACGCCGGGGAACGCCACCAAGTAAGTGAGCGGGATGTAGACGATCTGCAGGATGCCGCCGCCGATGATGAGCAAAAAGATGATGAAGAAACAGGTGAGCGAAATAAAACTCACCAGCAGGTACGTCAGCATTTCGATGAAGAGCATGAGCTCCACCGGGAATTGGCTCTGCATCTTCAGTTCAAACGTCCCGGAAGTCATCTGGCCGCGGATGTTGTTGGCGCTCCAGCCCAGGCCGGTCGATGCGATTTGCCAGCAGATGAAACCGATCAACACCAGCATTTTGCCGGTCATGTCACTCGTGTCGAAGGCGTTCGCAAAGGCCCGATCCAGTCCCGACAGAAACGTCGTGACGATGATGCTCGCAAAAATCACGAGATCCGAGATGAAGCTCACGCGGTAGCCCACGAGACGCTTCAGATCCAAACGCAGTTCGCATTTCACAAAATTCCAAAACACAAGCGATCGCCGCCTCACGGGGTCTCGTCGTCGTCAAAGACGCGATTGATGGCCAAGAACTTCGTTCGGATGGCCTCCAGCACCATCGCACCGTCGTGTTCGTACGCGATGGAGCCCTTGGAAATAAACGTATAGTGATTGGCCAAGTCGCTGATGAAATCGATGTCGTGGGTGGAGATAATGAAACACGTCTCCGTTTGGTCGGCGATCATCTTGATGATGTGCTGCAGGTCGACCTTGGCGCTGATGTCCAATCCGTCGGAGGGCTCATCCATGATGATGATGCGACTGCCGGAGGCGAGCGCCATCAGGAGCATGGCCTTTTTCTTTTCGCCGGTCGAGAGGGTGCCGACATCGCGATCGAGCAGCGCGTCCATCTTTAGCAACGTGCCGTATCGATCCAAAAGGGTTTGGGTGATCTCGGGGTCGACGGCCTTCAGCGCTCCGAAGTATCGGACGTTATCGGCGACGGAGTTTCGGTAGCGGATGCCGCGATCGCCGGCCGCCAAGAACGCGACGTGATCGCGGGCCCAGACGTCGTACGGTGGCTCGATGCCGTCGACCGTGATGTCGCCCGCCTCGTACGTGTAGATGCCCGACAAGATTTTTAAAATGGTGGTTTTGCCGGCGCCGTTCGGCCCGATGAGGCCGTGGATGGTGTCGTGATCGATGCGAATGTCCCAGTCGAACGCTTGCAAAGCGACGGTTTTTCGATAGCGGCGCGTGATGTTTCGAACGTGAATGTACACGATAAGATCCCCTCATTGACTTCCACGCCCCACTATAACAGACGACGGCACGGACGGCATAAAAAGAGGCCGTCCTCGCAAGAGAACGGCCTCGCATGGTTGAAGCGACGGGAACGTCGGCGTCAACGTTCTTCTCGGAAATAGTTCAAGCCGGTTCCGGCCGGTTGATTGTGTTCCTTGCTCTGGCGGATCGACGTGATGATCAACACGATGATCGTCGCGATGTACGGGAACATGATGTAGATCGACCGCGGCAAACCGGGGATCGGCACATACATGTACATGACCGTCAGTCCGCCGAAGATGATGGAGCAGTAGATCGCGCGAAGCGGACTCCACGTCGCGAAGATGACGAGAGCGACCGCGAGCCAGCCGTAGCCGGTCACGCATTCGGGGCTCCAGACCCCTTTCTGGTTGACCATCGACATGTACATGCCGCCGAGGCCGCACAGGCCGCCGCCGATCAAGGTCGCGGCGTAACGGTAGCCGATGACGCTGATGCCGGCGCTGTCGGCCGTGCTGGGGTTCTCACCGACGGCGCGGAGCGACAGGCCCTTGCGCGTCCGGTTCAGGAAGTACCCCATCCAGATGGCGACGATGATGCCGAAGTATACGATCCAGTTGTACTTGAAGAGCAACGGACCGACGACCGGGATCTCGGAAAGCTTGCCGAAATTGATGTTGGTGTACATCGCTTTCGTCTCATCGCCGACGGCCACGAAGCCGCCCGCTTTGAGGCTCAGAACTTCGCCGAAGAACTTCGCAAAGCCCGTGCCGAAGATTGTCAAGGTCAGGCCGGTGACGTTCTGGTTCGCACGCAGCGAGACCGTCAGCACGGCATAGATGAGGCCGCCCAGCGCACCGAACAGGAAGGAGAACACAAAGGCGAAGATGACCGCAACGATGCCCCCGTGGCCGAGCCACTGCTCGACGTACCACGCCGACGCCACGCTGGCGATCGCGCCCATGTACATCATGCCCTCAACGCCTAAGTTCAGGTTGCCGGATTTCTCGGTCAAAATCTCGCCGCAGGTGGCGAGCAACAGCGGGATGCCCGCGAGTACGGCGGCGTTCAATAAGTTAATGACGGTCGTCATGCCGACACCTCCTCCGCAACAACGTCTTGCTTCTTGCCGCGACCGCGGAAGATCAAGCGATATTCGATGAAGAATTCACAGCCGAGCATGAAGAACAGGATGATGCCCGTCAATAAGTCGGCGGCCGAGGCCGGAATTTTCATGGTGGACTGAATGGCCAGCGCACCTTTTTGCAGCATGCCGATGAACACGGAGACGGGGATCATGATGAAGGGATTCAACTTCGACAACCAGGCGACGGTGATGGCCGTAAAGCCGACGCCGCCGGCGGTGGTTTGGGTCAAGGTGTAGTCGGCGCCGCAGACTTGCAGATAGCCCACAAAGCCCGCCAACGCGCCGGAGATGATCAAGGTTCGAATCTGGATCCATCGCGTGTTCATGCCCGCGTAGCGCGCCGTGTTGAGTGAGTCACCGACGACGGAGATTTCATAGCCGTGCTTGGTCTTCGTCAGATAGAAGTAAGCGAGCACCGCGATGACGAGGGCGAAAATCCAACCGATGTGGACACCGAAGACTTTCGGCAAAGGCACCGAATCGGGGGCAAAATCACGGAAGTTGATGATTTTCGGATAGCCGCTGCCTCGCGGATGTTGCCACGATCTCAGCTGCTGCAGGTACACCACGTACTGGATGGCGATGTAGTTCAGCATCAGTGTGAACAGCGTCTCGTTCGTGCCCCACTTCGTCTTAAAGTACGCCGGCAGGAAGCCGAAGATGCCGCCGCCGATGATCGCCGCCAAAAAGGCGAGGATTTGCAGCGGCCAGAACGACAGGGCGTTGTCGGCATGGATGGAGCCCATGATGACGTACGAGGCACAGATGGCGCCGGCGAGAATTTGACCTTCACCGCCGATGTTCCAAAATTTCATTTTAAATGCGAACGCCACGGCGATGCCGGTGATCAACAGCGGCACGGACATGCGGATGGTCTCGGCCGCGGACGTCTTGGTTCCGAACGAACCGACGACCATGCTCTGATAGGCGGCGATGGGGTTCTTGCCGATGATGACGAGCAGCAGCGCGCCGACCAAGAGGGCAAGAATAAAGCCGATGATGTAGACGATCACACGATGCGGCACCGTGATGATGCCGCGCTTCGCCACACGCACGAACGGTTCATTGGCTTCGACGGCACAGGGAACGCACTCGGTGGATTGAGCGCATGGAGGCGTCGTCGCTTGATGGTTTTGCTTATCCTTGAATTTACTCATACGGCAGCCTCTTCTTCCTGACCTGATTTTTTCTGACCGAGCATCATGAGGCCGACGTCTTGCTTTGTGACTTCATGCGGGTCGACGATGCCCATGACTTGGCCACCGCTCAACACGAGCAATCGGTCTGAAATTTCCATCAACACGTCGAGGTCTTCGCCGATGTAAATGACGGCGACGCCCTTTTCCTTTTGATCGTTCAAAAGGTGGTAGATCGTGTACGATGAGTTGATGTCGAGGCCTCGGACCGGATAGGCGACCATCAAAAGCTTCGGTGAGATGTCGATTTCACGGCCGACGAGCACCTTCTGGACGTTGCCGCCGGAAAGTTTTCGAATCGGGGTAAACACGTCCGGCGTCACAATCTCGAGTTCTTCCACCAGACGCTCGGCAATCTCACGGGGCTTTTTGCGGTTGACAAAGGGCCCGGGATTGTCTCGGTAGCTCTTCAGCATGATATTGTCGACCATGTCGAGGGAGGGAACGAGTCCCATACCGAGCCGGTCTTCCGGAACAAAGGCCAACGCGACGCCGTGTTTCACGATGTCGTTCGGCGATTGGCCCACAAGATTTTCTTTGACCTCGTGACCGTCCACTTCGCTGGCATACAAGATCGCGCCGCCGGCCACGGGATAAAGCCCCGCGATGGCCTCGCACAGCTCGCGCTGTCCGCTGCCGGAGATCCCGGCAATGCCGAGGATCTCGCCGCCGTACGCTTTAAAGGTCACGTCGTCGAGCGCTTTGGTCTTTTCCGGGGTCAGACAGGTCAGCGATTTGACGCTCAACACGGGGGTGCGCTCCTCGACTTCGGGACGATCGATTTCCAAAGAAACGGCGCGGCCGACCATCATATCGGTCAGAGATTGAACGGTGGCGTCTTTCGTGTCGACGGTGTCGATGTACTCGCCTTTGCGCAGGACGGTGACACGGTCGGAGACCGCCAACACTTCGTTCAATTTATGGGTGATCAAAATGATGGATTTACCGTCGGCCTTCATGGAGCGCATGACCTCAAACAATTTTTCGGTCTCTTGCGGGGTGAGGACGGCGGTGGGCTCGTCGAGAATCAAGATATCGGCGCCGCGATACAGCGCCTTGACGATCTCGACCGTCTGCTTCTCTGAGATCGACATATCGTAAATTTTCTTATCGGGATCGATATTGAATCCATATCGATCGGCGATCTCCCGCACATGCGCCGAAAGTTCGCGCCGATTCAAGGTTCGCCCGCCGGGGAGCCCCAAAATAATGTTTTCGGCGGCGGAGAAGACCTCCACCAGTTTGTAGTGCTGGTGCACCATGCCGATGTTCAATTCGAAGGCGTCTTTCGGTTCGCAGATGGAGACGGGAACTCCATTGATCAGGATCTCGCCTCGGTCGGGGAAATAAATACCCGCGAGTACGTTCATCAACGTTGTCTTGCCACTGCCATTTTCACCCAAAAGGGAGAGAATCTCTCCTTTTCGGAGCTCCAAATGGACATCTTTGAGCGCCTCGACGGTGCCGAACCGCTTGTAAATGTGGGACATCTCGACGACGTTTTCGACGGCGGGTTGTCGCAACTCTTCCATGACGTTCCTCCATGCGGCCGGGGTCGATCGGCCGCGGCTCTTACAAAAAAAACGACCGCAATGTGGAAGATCTATGGCATCCACATGGCGGCGATGTCGCGAAGAGCGCGCGCCCCCGGGGGACGCGCGCTCAAGGTTGATGCGTGTATGCGATCAGTCGCCAACGACTTCGATGCCTTCCAGCACCTTGTCGAACGAGGGCGCCGATTGCGGTTCGATGAAGGTCTCGCCTTCGGGGACAACGATGTTGCCTTCGTTATCTTTCAGCGGTCCGGTGAAGACGTCCCAGTCGGTCTCAACGATCTTCTTACGGGCTTCTTCGATGGCTTCCGCCGTGCCGGGCGCGATGATGTCTTCGTTCAACGGAGAGATGTCGCAGACGCCTTCCGCAATGCCTTCGCCCCAATCCTTCGGGATCGGCTTGCCTTCCACGAGGTTCGTGATGGCAAAGACGAGGTAACGCGACCAGTCCCAAACGGCCGAGGTCATCGAGGCCTTCGGCGCGGCTTGGCGCATGTCGGAGTTGTAGCCGACGTGGAAGACGCCGTTGTCTTCCGCTTTGGTCGCCGCGGCGGTCGAGTCGCAGTGCTGGCCGAGCACGTCACAACCGAGGTCGATCAGCGCTTGCGCAACTTGCGATTCTTTCTGCGGGTCATGCCACTCGTCCGTGTACATGACTTTCATCGTGACGTCCGGGTTCACGCTCTTCGCGCCCAAGTAGAACGCGTCGTAGCCCGAGATGCACTCGGCAAACGGTTTCGCGCAGACATAACCGATGACGTTGGTCTTGGTTTTCAGTCCGGCCGCGATGCCCGACAGGTAACGCGCTTGGTAAATCTTGCCAAAGTAGTTGCTGACGTTCGGCAGATCGCTGTTCGCGCATTGGAAGCCCGTGGCGTGGGCAAAGTGCACATCCGGATAGTCTTTCGCAACGGTGAGCATGTAGTCTTCAAAACCGAAGCTCGTCGCGAAGATGATGTTGCAGCCTTGCTCAACGAGTTCACGGATCGCCGCTTCGCATTGGGCGTCTTCCGGCGTGTTGAACTTGTTGATGATCTGGTCATCTCTCAGTCCGAGTTCTTTCTGCATATTCTGCGTACCGAGGTCATGGTTATAGGTATAACCCATATCGCTCGGGTCGGTGATGTGAACGAAACCGACCTTGACATTTTCCATGGTCAGTTTGCCATCTTCGGCCGGCGGCTCATCGCCTTGCGGCTGCGTCGTGTCCGTTTTGTCCACATCGGGTCCGGGTTTCGGATCGTTGTTACAGGCCACGACCGTAAAGACGAGCATGGCAACCAGCAACAAGGCAATCCACTTCTTAAAATGTTGCATAACTTCTTCCTCCAGAAAGGTATACTATGTTGGTGATGATAACATAATTTTGCAGCCTATATCAAGTTAATTTGCATATATTGCTCCATATGACCCGCCCGTAAAGCGTCATAACGCGTGCGTGCAAAGGGCGCGCACGGTCTGAATTATGGTAAGCTGAAAACGATTCAAAACGCGTTCACGCGAGCATCAATAAAGGAGTTTCTACGTATGCCCAGAACACATGCCGATTTACCTCACGTCAAAGGATACACATGCACCCATTGCGGGAAACATTATCCCTACAAGGAAGAGATGCTGACGTGCCCCGATTGCGGAGATCAGGGCATCCTCGACATCGATTACGACTACGAGGTCATCGCCCGCCATTTTGACAAGGAGACGCTCAAAAACGATCCCGATCATTCGATCTGGCGCTACCAAGCCCTGATGCCGCTGGAGCAAAAACGTCAGACCGGCGGTCTGCGTGTCGGCTGGACGCCGCTGTATCGGTCCCGTCGACTGGGCGACCGACTCGGGCTCAAGGCGCTGTACATCAAGGATGACGGCATCAATCCCACGGCGTCGCTGAAAGACCGTGCCAGCGCGGTCGCCGTGGCGAAAGCCGTCGAACTGGGCTACGACACGATTTCATGTTCATCGACGGGCAACGCGGCCTCTTCGTGTGCCGGCAACGCCGCGCGCGCCGGCCTCAAAACGGTCATCTTCGTGCCCGAACGCGCGCCGCAGGGAAAACTCGCGCAAATGCTGGTCTTCGGCGCCAAAGTGGTCTCCGTCATCGGCGATTACCGCGAGACCTTCAATCTTTCGAAAGCCGCCATCGCGAAGTACGGTTGGTACAATCGCAACGCCGGCATCAACCCCGTCATGGCGGAGGGCAAGAAGACCGTATCGCTCGAAATCGCGGAACAACTCGACTTCGAGCCGACCGACTGGGTCGCCGTATCCGTCGGCGACGGCTGCACGATCGCGGGCGTCTATCTCGGGTTCCGCGACTTGCATGAGCTCGGCATGATCGATCGCATCCCGAAGATTTTGGGTGTGCAGTCGACCGGCTGCTGTCCGTTCGTGGATGCGGCGCACGAGGGACGTCCGTTGGAGCCGGCCGAGGAGAACACCTTGGCGGATTCGATTTCCGTCGGTGTTCCGAGAAACCAAGTCAAGGCGCTGCGCGCCGTCTCCGCCACCGGCGGTGAATGGATCGCCGTGCCCGACGAAGCCATTCTCGCGGCCATGCGCGATCTCGGTCGGTACGAAGGTGTCTTCGGGGAGCCGGCCGGCGCGACGTCGTACGCGGGGGTCAAGCAAGCGATCGCCGACGGCATCATCGGGACCGACGAAACGGTGACGTGCATTTGTTCCGGCAGCGGGTTAAAGGACGTCGTCAATGCCCTGAAGGCCGCGGGGGAGCCCATCCGCTGCCATCCCGATCTCGACGAGTTGGAGCAGACGGAGCTGTTTTCCGAAAATTAATAATTATTCATTGCCACGCATGGCCCGAAACGGCCGCGGGACCGATGCGGCGGCGACAAAAAACAGCGCATGTGAGACGTGAACGACGGCGACCCCTTCGTGGGTTGTCCACAAAATAAAGACCCGCACCGGGGCGGGCGCGCCGCAGGACGGCGGCACGCGTTCCCCGACAAAGGATGAAGGTGACACCATGAGCGATCCACAGTACGAAAAATTGGGGGTATTTTACCTCGGAACGGAGAACCGCGACGTCGACGGCGACGGTCGCGCCGACTACATGTTGCTCGACTCCCGCGATCTCGTGACGCATGCGATGTGCGTCGGCATGACGGGCAGCGGCAAAACGGGGCTGGGTATTTGCCTCTTGGAAGAGGCGGCGATGGACGGCATCCCGGCGATCGTCGTCGACCCGAAGGGCGACATGGGGAACTTACTCTTGTCGTTCCCCGATTTGCTCGCGTCCGATTTCGAGCCGTGGATTTCGCTCGGGGAAGCCGAGATGGCCGGCATGACGGTCGCGGAGTTGGCCGAAAAGAAGGCGGCGACGTGGCGAAAGGGGCTCGCCGATACGATGCAGGACGGCGACCGCATTCGTGCGATGCGCCGAAACGCCGAGTTCGCCCTCTACACGCCGGGCGGTCAATTCGGTCGACCGCTCTCGCTCGAAGGGCTGTTTCAGCGTCCGCGCGACGCCGTCATGAGCGATCCCGAACTCTTGCAGGAGGTGGTCTCGACGACGGCGACGAGCTTGTTGCATCTGGTCGGCATCGACGCCGATCCCGTCTCGAGTCGCGAGCATGTCTTCCTGTCGCTTTTGATCCGCAAGGCATGGTCGGAAGGGCAGCATGTGACCATTCCCGACCTGATCCGTTGGATTCATCAACCGCCGATGAAGACGGTCGGCGTCATGGACATCGATACGTATCTTCCGGAAAAAGACCGATTCAACCTCGCGTTGAGTTTCAACAACCTCGTCGCGTCGCCCGCCTTTGCCGCGTTCATGGAAGGCGAGCCGTTCGACATCCCGTCCCTGCTCTACACGCCGGAGGGCAAACCGAAAATTTCCGTGTTGACGATTTCGCATCTGGCCGACGCCGAGCGAATGTTCTTTGTCACCTTGCTCTTGAACAACATCATCGCGTGGATGCGCGCCGAACAGGGCACCTCGTCCCTGCGGGCGCTGTTCTACATGGATGAAGTCTTCGGTTACTTCCCGCCGGTCGCGAAACCGCCGGCGAAGAAACCGCTCTTGACGCTGTTAAAGACGGCGCGCGCCTACGGTTTGGGCATCGTGCTCGCGACGCAAAACCCCGGGGACATCGATTACAAGGGACTTTCGAACGTCGGCACATGGTTTGTCGGGCGTCTGACGACCAAGCGTGACCGCATGCGTCTTTTGGAGGGCATGGCGGATGAATCGATCGAGGGCG